>QEVT01000205.1 GCA_003576755.1 bacterium
ACTGCCCCCGCATCCCGGCCAGACCGCCCGCAACGCGTTGGGCAAGGCGATGACAGTGCTGTCTGCCACATACACGGCTGTGAAGCGATCCAATATCTCCGTCGCGCCCGGACTCGTTGCCACGACCGCCCCAGTCGCAGCCTCCAGCACGTCCTTGAGCAGGGCTGCCGCCTGTGGCGTGAACCGTTGATCCAGTCCCTGGGTCGAGATCGTCACCCCGCCCGCAGCGATCGCCTGAGCCAACTCCTCCAACGTCGCCTGAGGCTTGCTCAGCCAGCCAAACACCAACCCACGCACGAACGCGCTGCCTGTCAGCTTCGATTGCCGCTGCTGGAACCCCGTCCGCTTCGCCGCTCGGTTCGCCACTGTCTTCAGTACAGTTTGCATCGCCAACGCCACCGTCTCTACACTTCCCATCGGGGAGCCTCCCGAGTCTTGATTGGGTCTCGATAACCTCAATCTTACCCGCTTGGCTCCCCTTTTCAGTTCTTAGCTTGATGCCTATCATCCAAACCCTGGCCGCGATCGCCCGACCCCCGACCCATGGGCGCCGATCGGCTATCGCCGCACCCCCGCCCGTGGTACAATCCCCCGCCGGAGGCACCCGTGACCACCCCTGACCTCGACCCCTCGACCGTCCTCGTCGTCGGCGGCGGCGGCCGCGAGCACGCGCTCGCTTGGGCCGTCGCCCGGTCCGCCGGCGTCCGCCGCGTGTACGCCGCGCCCGGCAACGCCGGCACCGCCGGCGAACGGGGCGTGGTCAACGTCGACCTCGCCGACGACGACCTCGACGGCCTCGTCGCCTTTGCCGCCGAGCGCCGCGTCGGCTTGACCGTCGTGGGGCCCGAGAAGCCGCTCGGGGCCGGCCTCGTCGACCGTTTCCGCACGGCCGGGCTGCCGGTGTTCGGCCCCACCCGCGCGGCGGCCCGCATCGAGACCAGCAAGGCCTGGGCCCGCGACTTCATGGCCCGCCACGGCGTGCCGCACCCGCGCTTCACCGTGGCCGACGACCTCGCCGCCGCCGAGCGGGCCGTGCGCGACCTCGGCGGCCGCTGTGTCGTCAAGGCCGACGGCCTGGCCGCCGGCAAGGGCGTCGTGGTGTGCGACACCGTCGACGACGGCCTCGCCGCCGCCCGCGGCATGCTCGTCGGCGGCGTGTTCGGCATGGCCGGCGCGCGCGTGCTGGTCGAAGAACGGATGGACGGCCCGGAGCTCTCGGTCATGGCCATCTCCGACGGCGACGCCTTCACGCTCCTGCCGCCCGCCCAGGACCACAAGCGCGCTCTCGATGGCGACGCGGGACCGAACACCGGCGGGATGGGCGCGTATGCCCCGGCGCCGGTCGCCACGCCCGACCTCGTCGACCGCATCCGCCGGACCATCGTCGAACCGGTGCTGGCCGGCATGCGTGCCGAGGGCCACCCGTTCACCGGCTGCCTGTATGCCGGCCTGATGCTGACCGCCGCCGGCCCGTCGGTCGTCGAGTTCAACGCCCGCTTCGGCGACCCCGAGACCCAGGTGCAGCTCCCGCTCGTGGAATCCGACCTCGCCGCCATCCTGCGCGCCGCCGCCACCGGCGGGGGCGTGCCGGACGCCCGACCGCGGCCGGGCCGGTCCGCCGCGTGCGTCGTCGTGGCCTCCGGCGGGTACCCCGGCGTGTACGCCACCGGCCGGCCCATCGACGGCCTTGCCGAGGCCGAGGCCGTCGACGGCGTCAAGGTGTTTCACGCCGGCACCCGCGTCGACCCCGCCACCGGTGCCGCCCTCACCGCCGGAGGGCGCGTGCTCGACGTCGTCTGCGTCCGCCCGACGCTCGCCGACGCCGTGGCCGGCGCGTACGCCGCCATCGGCCGGCCGGCGAGCGGCGGCGGGCCCGCGCGCCCGGGCGCCCGGTTCGACGGCATGCACCACCGCAACGACATCGCGCGCCGTGCGCTGGAGGCCCCCGTATGAGTCTGGTCGTCGCCACGCTCGGCAGCCATTCGGCGCTCCAGATCCTCAAGGGCGCGCGCGACGAGGGCCTGCCCAACGTCGTCGTCGCCGAAGCCGGGCGCGACCGGCTCTACCGGCGCTACGGCTTCGTCGACGAGGTCATCGCGGTCCCGCGCTACGCCGACTTCCCGGCCCTGGCCGACGACCTGCGCGCGCGCGGCGCCGTCATGGTGCCGCACGGCTCGTTCGTCGCCTACCTCGGCGAGGACGAGAACGCGCGCATGCGCGTGCCGTACTACGGCAACCGCGGGGTGCTGCGCTGGGAGGGCAACCGGCACCTGCAGCGCGACTGGCTCGTCCGGGCCGGCATCCCGGTGCCGGCCGAGTACGCCCGCCCGGATGAGGTCGACGCGTGGCCGGTGATGCTCAAGACGTTCGGCGCGGCCGGCGGCGCGGGCTACTTCCTGGCCCCCAACCGCGGCGCCCTCGAGCGGCGCGTCGCCGCGCTCGACGGGGCGCCGTACACCCTGCAGCAGTACGTCGTTGGGGTCACGCTGTACATCCACTACTTCCAGTCCGTCGTCCACGACCGGCTCGAGATCCTCAGCATGGACCGGCGCTACGAGACCAACGCCGACGGCCTCGGCCGGCTGCCGCACGCCATCCAGGCCGGCCTGGACCCGCACCCGAGCTACGTCGTCGTCGGCAACTCGCCGCTCGTGCTGCGCGAGTCGATGCTCGAGGAAGCCTACCAGATGGGCGAGCGCGTGGTGCGGGCGTCGCGGGCGCTCGTCGACGCGCGCGGCCAGTGGGGCCCGTTCTGCCTCGAGACCATCATCACGCCGGACCTGCGGTTCCACGTGATCGAGATCAGCTGCCGCATCGTCGCCGGGACCAACCTCTTCGTCGACGGGTCGCCGTACGCCGCGCTGTGGTTCGACGAGCCGATGAGCACGGGCCGCCGCATCGCCCGCGAGCTGCGCGAAGCCACCGCGGCGGGCCGGCTGGCGGACGTCGTCGACCTCGGCCCGCTCGCCACCCCGGGAGGCCATCCGTGAGCTGGTTCGATTCGACCCTTGCCGCGCTCGACCCCGCCCGCCTGACCATCGCCGTGCTCGGCAGCCACTCGGCGCTCGAGGTGTGCCGCGGCGCCAAGAACCTCGGCTTCCCGACCCTCGTCGTCGCGCAGGCCGGTCGCGACCGGACGTACACCGAGCGCTTCCGGTCGCGCGACGGCCTGGGCTGCGTCGACGACACGCTGGTCCTCGACGCCTTCCGCCGCCTGCTCGACCGCGACGTCCAGGCCCGGCTGCGCGACCGGCACGCGGTGTTCGTGCCCCACCGGTCGTTCGAGGTGTACCTCGACAGCGACTACGACGCCATCGAGCACGCCTTTCGCGTGCCGGTGTTCGGCAACCGGCGCCTGCTCCGGATCGAGGAGCGGACGCTGCACCCCAACCAGTACGACCTGCTCGAGGAAGCGAACATCCGCCACCCCCGCCTGTTCGCCAACGCCGCCGCGATCGACCGGCCAGTGCTCGTCAAGGTCGCCGAGGCGGAGCGCGGCTTCGAGCGCGCGTTCTTCGTCGCCCGCGACCGCGACGACTACGAGCGCACGGCCGCCGCGCGCATCTCGGCCGGCGTGTTCACGCACCACGCCCTGGAGGCGGCGACCATCGAGGAGTTCGTCCTCGGCGCGCCGGTCAACTTCAACTTCTTCTACTCGCCGATCGACGGCCGCCTCGAGCTCATCGGCACCGACGCGCGCCGCCAGACCAACGTCGCCGGCCTCTCGACGCTGCCGGCGGACATCGAGGCCGACGTGCTGGCGGCCATCCCGCTCAAGTACGAGGAGGCCGGCCACTTCGCGGTGACGGTGCTCGAGAGCATGCTCGACCCGATCTTCGAGGCCGGCGAGCGCTTCGTCGAGGCGGCGGCGCGGCTCTACCCGCCGGGCGTCATCGGGCCGTTTGGGCTGCAGGCGATCGTCACCCCCGGTCCGCCGCGCAAGGACTTCGTCGTCGTCGACGTCAGCCCGCGCGTGCCGGGCTCGCCGGGCATCGCGGCCACGCCGTACAGCGCCTACCTGCACGGCCGCCCGGTGTCGGTGGGCGAGCGCATCGCCATGGAGATCCGCGCGGCGATCGCCCGCGACCGGCTGGCCGAGGTGCTGACGTGACGGATGCCGGCGCGGACGCGCTCCCCGACGACCGGCTGGTCACCGTCGACTTGCCGCTCGGCCCCAAGCACCAGGGCAAGGTGCGCGACTTCTGGATCGTCGGCGACCGGCGGGTGATCGTCACGACCGACCGGCAGAGCGCGTTCGACCGCGTGCTCGGCGCCGTGCCGTACAAGGGCCAGGTGCTGACGCGCATGGCGGCGTGGTGGTTCGAGCGCACGCGCGACATCGTGCCCAACCACCTCGTGGCCATGCCGGACCCGAACGTGCTGGTGGTCGAGGACGCCCGGGTGTGGCCGGTCGAGATGGTCATCCGCGGCTACATCACCGGCGTCACCGACACCGCGCTGTGGTCGAGCTACGCGCGCGGCGCGCGCGAGCTGTACGGGCTGCGCTTTCCCGACGGCCTGCGCAAGAACCAGCGCCTGCCCGAGCCGGTGATCACGCCGACGACCAAGGCGCACGGCGGCGGGCACGACGAGATGATCACCCGCGACGAGATCGTGGCGCGCGGCATCGTCCCGCCGGATGTCTTCGCCGCCATGGAGGACGCGACACGCCGGTTGTTCGCGCGCGGCCAGGCGGTGGCGGCCGAGCGCGGCCTCATCCTGGTCGACACCAAGTACGAGTTCGGCGACGTCGGCGGCACGCTGACGCTGGTCGACGAGGTTCACACGGTCGACAGCTCGCGCTACTGGCTGGCGGAGAGCTACGCCGCGCGATTCGCGGCGGGCGCGGAGCCCGAGACGTTCGACAAGGAGTTCCTGCGGCGGTGGTACGTCGACCAGGGCTACCGCGGCGAGGGCGACCCGCCGCCGCTGCCCGACGCGCTGGCGCGGCAGATGAGCCGGCTGTACATCGCGGCCTACGAGCGGCTGACCGGCGAGGCGTTCGTGCCGGCGCCGGGCCCGGCGGCCGAGCGCATCGCGCGCAACCTGCGCGCGGCCGGGCTGTTGGGGCAGGACGCGGCGTAGGCGCCGGGCGGCGGCGCCGCGATCCCGCCCCCGCGCCTCAGTCGAACGTGCGGATGGTGCGCAGCGACAGCCCGACGAGGAACAAGAGCGCGGTCAGCCCGCCGCCGAGGACGAACACGGTGTCGGCGCCCAACCGCTCGGTCGCCCAGCCGGTGGCGGCGAAGCCCAGCGGGATGAGCGCCATCGAGCCTACCTGGTCGACGCTCGACACGCGGCCCATCTGCTCGTTGGGCACGACTTCCTGGAAGATGTTGGTCCAGATGATGCCCAGGACCTCGAGCGCGGCGCCGTTGAGCAGCGCGGCGACCACCAGCACCGGCAGCGGGAGGCCCAGGCCGAACACCCCCAGCCCGAGGCCGGCGACGACCAGGCACAGGTAGGCGTTGCGCCCGCGCCGGCGCAGCCGGGTCTTGCGCCCGTACCACACGCCGCCGAGGATGTAGCCGATCGGGAACACGGCGTACAGCAGCCCGAGCAGCCCGGCCTCGGCGCCCATCACGTCGCTGACGAGGAACGGCATGGCCACGCTGTAGGGTCCGGCCAGGAGCACGTTGGTCAGGGCGATGAGCGGGATGCTGATCCACAGGATGGGCAGCCCGTGCAGCGTGGCGAGGCCGGTCCGCACGTCGTCGAGGATGCCGGGCCGGGCCTCGCCGTCGGCGGCCCGGCGCTCGCCGAAGCGCCCCACGAGCGGCAGGAGCAGCGCAGCCGACACGAAGAACGACAGGCCGTTGATCGCGAACGCAAGCCCGATGCCCCCGAGCGCCACGATGGCGCCGGCGATGGCGGGTCCGATGATCCGGCCGAGCTGGATGCTCATGCTCGAGAGGGCGTTGGCGCTGGGCAGGTGCTCGGGCGGCGTCGTCTCGGGGACGAGCGCGAAGTAGGCGGGGTTGAAGAAGGCGTCGGCCAGCCCGAACGAGAGGCTGAGGACATAGACGTGCCACAGCTCGAGGCGGCCGAGGTACGCCAGCACGGCGACGAGCGTCACGATGACGCCGCGCACGAGGTCGGAGGCGATCATGATCCGCACGCGGTGCATCCGGTCCACGGCCACGCCGCCGACGACGAGGAAGATCAGCATCGGGGCGAAGGCGAAGGCCAGCACGGTGCCCATGGCCACCGCCGAGCCGGTTTCCTGCAGCACCCACCAGGCCAGCGTCAGCTCGTAGAGGAAGTCGCCGACGCGCGAGATGGTCTGCCCGGTCCAGAGCAGGGCGAAGGGCCGGATCCGCAGCGCCCGGAACGCGCCGAACGCCCCGCCCGGGTCGTCGCCCGCTGCGGCGGCGGCCGGCGGGCCATCTCCCCCGGCTAGGGCGCCGTCGCCGGCGACCGCGGCGACATGCGGCGCCAGGGTGGTCTCGGCGTTGATGATCGATACGGGATCCGCGGGATCGGGGCCGCCGTCGTTCATGGGCCGCCATCATATCAGAAACGTTCCGACGACGCGAGTAGGGGCGAATAAACATTCGCCCACCCCCCATCCGCCCCATCCATCGCCCCCCGCTTCGTCGGGTGTCGGGCTGTGCGAGCTGCCCCCACTTCGTAGCGCGGGACCCCTGTGAATGAGACGGCCCGCAGAGAAGACAAGAGAGCGGTCGAGACAGCAAGCCGGCCCGACCGGGCTATACTTAGTCGTGCAGCGGCCTTGACCCGAAGCGCTTCGGCCCCGCCCGTGACTGACGAGGAGTCGCCAGTGCCCCGGAGCTTCAACACGGCCGGTCCGTGCCGGCCGGAGGACGACTACATGCTGCCGGCGAGCGTCCGCTTGCCGGCGGTGCGTCCGCTCATCGACGCGAAGAAGTACTTCGTGCTGCACGCCGCGCGTCAGACCGGCAAGACGACGGCACTGCTGGCGCTGGCGGCCGAGCTGACGGCGGCCGGCCGGTATGTCGCGGCGCTGGTGTCGATGGAGGTCGGAGCGCCGTTCGAG
>QEVT01000206.1 GCA_003576755.1 bacterium
GGCGGGCCCGCGCCGGCCCGCCGCCGCCCTCGCCGCCCCGCCTGCGCCACGGGAGCCGCCACCCACCGATCGCCGCCCTGGCCGCCGCGGCCAGACCGACGCCGGCCAGGATCCCCAGCGGCCACAGCACGAGGCTCCAGTGGTGCTTCGGCCACATCGGCCGCTGCGTGACGAGCGACCACCCGGTGGCGGCGCACCACGCCGTCATGACCGCCGCGTCGGCCGGCCGGCGGCGCGCCAGCCAGGCCAGGCCCGCGGCGGCCAGCAGCGTCAGGCCGAGGTTCTCGCCCAGCAGGTTCTCGCGCACCAGCCAGTCGGCGTACTCCGCGGATCGGTCGGGGAAGGCGTCCCGTGCCGCCGCGATCGTCCCGAAGACGCCGTAGGCGACCTTGGCGGGGGGACCGGTCAAGAACCACGCCCCGACCACGGCCGCGAGCGGCACGGCGGCGGCGATGGCGTCGCGCGCCAGTCCGGCCCGCGCCGGCGGCGCGGTCACGGCCCATCCGCCCGCCGCGGCCGACCGGTACGCCCGCACCCCGAGCAGGCAGGCCAGCGGCGCCGCGCAGACGACCGGGCTGAGCTTGAGCGACAGCCCGAGCCCGAGCACGAGGCCGCCGAGCGCCAGCCACGCCCGCCGGCCGCCATCGGCCGCGCGCCACACGGCCGCCACCGCGCACACGCCCAGCGCCATCGACGGCAGGTCCTGGTTGATGCTCCGCGACAGCCAGAAGAAGTGCGGCGCCAGCACCACGAGCGGGATGGCGGCGAGGCCGGCCGTGCGGCCGCCGAGCCGCCGGGCCAGCGCCGCGACGCCGAGCAGCCCGGGCAGCGTGAGCGCGAGGGTCGCGCCGCGCGCCACCGGCAGCGTGGCCCCGAAGGCCTCGAATGCGGCCGCCAGGAGATGGCTCGTCCCCGGCGGGTGATCGATCCACGCGTCGGCATACAACCGGTGGCCGTCGGCGACGGCGAGGCCGACCATCGCGAACAGCCCCTCGTCGTTGTCCCACTGCAGCAGCGACATGTGGCGGGTCAGCCACACGGCGGCGGCGGCCGTCGACGCGGCGGCAACGGCCCAGAACGCCGCGTCGCGGCGGGCGTCGCGCCCCGTCAAAGGCACCCCCCGGGCACCGCCGACGGGCGTGGATCGGATTCGGCTGGCACGGGCGCCCTCACGGGAAGTCGGTAGGGACGGCATCGCGCACCGGGGCGTCGCGCACCGGGCGGGCGGGTGTGCTATTGTAACGCCGTGACGCCCAGGTCGCGGAATCCGGCCCCGACCGCTCCCGTCGCGGAGACCTTCCCCATGAGCGACGCCGACGCCACGATCCTTCCGCCGGCCACCGATCGCGTGGCCGCCGACCCGGCTGCCGGTATCTCAGCGACCGTCGCCACCCCGGGCACCGACGTCGCCCTGGCAGCCTCCCCCGCTGCGGCGGTCACCCCTGCCGCCGTCGCCTCGAACGACGCCCCCGCCGCCGTCCCTTCGACCGCCGCTGCCACGGGCGACCGTCGTGCGCCCGTCGCCGCACCGGCGTGGCCGGCGCCGGACCCGGCCGACCGGGCCGACGTCGCCGTCAAGTCGCTCTACCGCGCGCTGCTCGACACCCTCCTCGCCCACGAGCCCGGCGTGCGCGAGGACCTCGACCCCGAGCACCTGCACGACTTCCGCGTCGCGGTCCGACGCACCCGGTCCGGCCTCGGGCAGCTCAAGGGCGTGCTCCCGGCCGCGGCGGCCGAACCCTACCGCGGCGAGCTCGGGTGGCTCGGCTCGGTGACCGGACCCAAGCGCGACCTCGACGTGCTGCGGCTGGCCCTGCCCGGGCTGCGCGAGCGCCTCCCGCCGGCGGTGCGCGGCGACCTCGATCCGCTCGACGCCTTCCTGGCCGACCACCAGGCCGTCGAGCAGGCGCGGCTGGTCGCGGCGCTCGACGGCGAACGGTACCGAGCCCTCGTCGACGGCTGGCGGGGCGTGCTCGACGACCCCGCACCGGCGGCCGACGATACGCCGGACGCCGCGCGACCCGTGGGCGTCGTGGCGGACGAGCGCATCTGGAAGGCCTACCGCCGCGTGCGCAAGGGCGGCCGGGCGATCGGCCCCGCGTCGCCGCCCGAGGCCCTGCACGCGCTGCGGATCGCCTGCAAGAAGCTGCGGTATCTCGTCGAGCTCTTCCGACCGCTCTACCCCGCGCGCGAGCTCCGGTCGGTCGTCGGCGACCTCAAGCGGCTTCAGGACAACCTCGGCGCCTTCAACGACACGGCGGTGCAGCAGGCGGCGCTCGCCGCCTACGCCGAACGGATGCAGGCCGAGGGCCGCGCCCCGGCCGCCACGCTGATGGCCATGGGCCGGCTGGCGTGCCTGCTCGACGCCGACCAGGCCGCCGAGCGCCGCCGGTTCGCCCGCCGGTTCGCCCGCTTCGACCGGCCCGCCGACCGCGCGCGGATGCGGCGGCTGTTCAAGCCGACCGTGGCGCGGCACCGACCCCACGACGACACGCAAGCGCCACCACCCGACGGCATGCCGGTCGACATCTGACCCACGCGGGCGTATGATTGCCGCATGCGCATCGCCCGAGCCGTCGTCGCGTCGCCCGAGCACGACGACGCCGGCCATCCCGAGCACGTCACGCGGGTCGCGACGCTGGTCGCTCTGGCCGTCGCCGCCGCCGCCTTCGCCGCCTTGACGCGCCCACCCGCCGGTGCGCTCGCGCCCAGGCCGGTGCTCGCCCAGGCCGATGTCGAGGCCCGCGGCTGGTTCCCATTGGTCGTCCACGGCGTCGACCGCGTCCCGGTCACGCCGCCCGAGTGGATCACGGCCACCGCCGCCGGCGGGCTCCCCTCGGACGACGTGCGCGGCGTGGCCGTCGACCACCGCGGCGAGCTGTGGATCGCCACGGCGGCGGGTGCGGCGCACCGGGCGTGGGACGGCGGGCTGCGCATCGTCCGGCGCTCGGCCGGCGGATTGGCGTCGGACGACCTCACGGCCGTCGCCGAGAGCCGCGACGGCAACCTGTGGTTCGGCACCGCCGGCGCCGGCGCGAGCATGCTCGACCGCGCGGGCCGGTGGCACCACTACACGGCCGACAGCGGCCTGGCCGACCACACCGTCCAGGCGATCTTCGCCGACGCCGAGGGCGACACGTGGTTCGGCACGCCGTCGGGCGGCATCTCGCGCATCTCGGCCAACGGCCGCCGCGTGGCGTTCAGCACGGCGCAGGGGCTGGGCTCGAACAACGTGCGCGCCATCGTCGTCGAGCCCGACCGCCGGGCATGGTTCGGCACCGGCGATGCCGGCGTGAGCATGCTGTGGCAAGGCCGCTTCACCGTGCTGACCACGCGCGACGGCCTGGCGTCGGACGACGTCCGGGCGGTGGCCGTCGGCGCCGACGGCTCGCTGTGGGTCGGCACGTCGGCCGACGGTGCCAGCCGGCGCACGCCCGACGGGCGGTGGCGCACCTACCGCACGGCCGACGGCCTGGCGTCCGACGCCCTGCGCGCCGTGGCCGTCGACGCCGACGGCCACGTGTGGTTCGGCACCCGCGACCGCGGCGCCAGCGTCCTGGCGCCCGACGGCCGCTGGACGACGGCGGCCATCGACGCGCAGGGCGTCGTCGAGGTCCGCGCGATCGCGGCCGACGCCTACGGCAATGTCTGGCTTGCAACGCCGGCCGGCGTCGTCGGGCGGCGGGCGTGGATCCCGCTCGGGGGGCGGTGACGCGCACCCGGTGGGGAGCACGCGGTCTGGGATGCCCGTGAACCTCCCCCCGCATCAGAATCCCGCTAGAACCCCGCCTCCCTGCCCTGCCCGCCCCGGTCGAACCGCGCGGCGTCGCCGAGGCAGCGCTTGGGCGCCTGACGGGGCCCCCCTATAATGTGCGTCGCCGAAGCGCCGCGCCAGCCCCCTGGCCGGCGCCGCACCGGTGCGGCATGCCGCATCGGGATCGCCAGCCGCAGCCGGGTGGTCCGGGTCAATGAGGTGAAAGCATGTTGAAGTCCCTGATCAGCAAGTTCGCCGGCGATCCCGCCGAGAAGACGGTCCGCAAGTACCGCTGGGTCGTCGAGGCCACGAACGCGCTCGAGCCGGCCATGACCGCGCTCACCGACGCCGAGCTGCGCGGCAAGACCGACGCGTTCCGCGAGCGGGTCGCGGCCGGCGAGTCGCTCGACGACCTCATGCCCGAGGCCTTCGCCGTCGTCCGCGAGGCGTCGCGGCGGACGATCGGGCTGCGCCACTACGATGTCCAGCTCATCGGTGGCGCGGTGCTGCACCACGGCGCCGTGGCCGAGATGAAGACCGGCGAGGGCAAGACGCTCGTGGCCACCCTGCCGCTCTACCTCAACGCCCTGTCCGGCAAGGGCGTGCACCTCGTCACCCCCAACGACTACCTCTCCAAGGTCGGCGTGCAGTGGATGGGCGCGATCTACCACTTCCTCGGGCTGAGCTCCGGCGTCATCCAGAACATCGGCAAGAACCCCAACATGGCGTCCTTCCTGTTCGACCCCGGGCACCACGCCGAAGACGACCGCTACCACAACCTGCGCCCCGCGCCGCGCGCCGAGGTGTACCGCGCCGACGTCACGTACGGCACCAACAACGAGTTCGGCTTCGACTACCTGCGCGACAACATGGTGTGGGACCTTGCCCAGCGCGTCCAGCGCCCGCTGCACTACGCCATCGTCGACGAGGTCGACAACATCCTCATCGACGAGGCGCGCACGCCGCTGATCATCTCCGGCCCGGCCGAGGAGGCGCCCGAGTGGTACGTGCGGTTCGCCGACATGGCAAGGCGCCTGCGGCTCGAGGAGGACTACACGGTCGACGAGAAGACCCGCGTGGTCACGCCGACCGAGGAAGGCATCGAGAAGATCGAGCGCATGCTCGGCATCGACAACCTGTACAGCCCGGAGCACTACGAGCTGACGTCATACTTCGAGAACGCGCTCAAGGCCCAGGCCGTGTTCCACCTCGACCAGGAGTACATCGTCGAGGACGGCGAGGTCGTCATCGTCGACGAGTTCACCGGCCGCCCGATGTACGGCCGGCGCTTCTCGGAGGGCCTGCACCAGGCCATCGAGGCCAAGGAGGGGGTGCAGGTCCAGCGCGAGTCGATGACGATGGCCACGATCACGTTCCAGAACTACTTCCGCATGTACGAGAAGCTCGCCGGCATGACGGGCACCGCGATGACCGAGGCCGAGGAGCTGTGGAAGATCTACGAGCTCGAGGTCTGGAGCATCCCGACCCACCGGCCGACGCAGCGCATCGACGCCTCCGACCTGGTGTACCCGGCGAGCGACGCCAAGTGGCGGGCGGTGGTCGACGAGATCGCCGAGCGCCACGCCGAGGGCCAGCCGGTGCTGGTCGGCACCGTCTCGGTCGAGAACAGCGAGAAGCTGAGCAAGCGGCTGACCCGCAAGGGCGTGCCGCACGAGGTGCTGAACGCCAAGAACCACGAGCGCGAGGCCGAGATCATCGCCCAGGCCGGCCGCAGCGGCGCCGTGACCATCGCGACCAACATGGCGGGGCGCGGCGTCGACATCCTCCTCGGCGGCAACGCCGAGGGCATCGCGCGGGCCGAGCTGCGGCGGCGCGAGGCGGAGCTGCGCGAGAAGAACGAGCCCGACCTGGCGGCCGTGTCGGGGTTGGACTGGGACGCGGCGGTGTCGATGCTGCGCGACGGCGGCGACCCCACCGCGCGGTTCCCGTTCGAGTGGGCGCGCGTGCTCAAGCGGGCGTGGGAGACCACGCAGGCCGAGCGCGCCAAGGTGGTCGAGCTGGGCGGGCTGTTCGTGCTGGGCACCGAGCGCCACGAGGCGCGGCGCATCGACAACCAGCTCCGCGGCCGGGCGGGCCGCCAGGGCGACCCGGGCGAGAGCCGTTTCTTCGTGGCCATGGAGGACGAGCTCATGATCCGCTTCGGCGGCGAGCGCGTCAAGAGCCTGATGGGCCGGCTCGGGGTCGCCGACGACGAGGTCATCGAGAGCGGCATGGTGACCAAGCAGATCGAGAGCGCGCAGGTCAAGGTCGAGGGCTACAACTTCGACATGCGCAAGCACCTGCTGGAGTACGACGAGGTCATCAACAAGCAGCGGCTGGCCATCTACGAGCGGCGGACGCAGGTGCTGGCCGCCGAAGACCTGCGACCGCTGATCTGGGAGATGGTCGAGAAGCAGGTCGAGGATCTGGTGCCGATCTACACGGCGTCGCAGGATCGGCGCGACTGGGACGTGGCGGGCCTCGAGCACGCGATCCGCGCGATCTTCCCGCTGCCCGAGGACGAGGACCCCGAGGACTGGCGCGCGTGGTCGCCGGACGAGATCGCCGACCACCTGCTGGCGCTGGCGGGCGACGTCTACGACCAGAAGACCGAACGGCTGGGTGCCGAGACCATGCACATGATCGAGCGGAGCGTGATGCTGCGCACGATCGACCAGTGGTGGATCCGGCACCTGACGGCGGTCGACGAGCTGCGCACCGGCATCTCGCTGCGCAGCTACGGCCAGCAGGATCCGCTGGTGACGTTCAAGCGCGAAGGCTACCAGATGTACCAGAACCTCCTGGCCAACATCACGCACGACACGGTGCGCGCGGTGTTCTTCGCCGAGCCCATGCCGGCGGAGGCGCCCCGCCCGCGCCCGGCGGCCCCGACCCGCG
>QEVT01000207.1 GCA_003576755.1 bacterium
CGCGGCGGAGGCGGCCGCGCTGCTCGCCCCGCTCCCCGACGACGGCCGGCCGCGCGTCGCGATCCATCCCGGCGCCGGGGCCTTCAGCCCGGCGCGGCGCTGGACGCCCGCGGGGTTCGCCGCGGTCGCCGACGGCATGACGGCCCGCGGGGCGCACGTCGTCCTGGTCGGCAGGCCGGGAGACGGCTGCGCCGACGTGCGCGCCCGCTGCCGCCTGCCGGTGCACGACCTGGCCGGGCGCACCGACCTCCCGGCGCTGGCCGCGGTGCTGGCGCAAGTCGACGTCCTGGTCGGCAACGACAGCGGGGTGACGCACCTCGCGACGGCGATGGGCACCCCCACGGTCGCCGTGTTCGGCCCCTCCAACGCCGTGGCCTGGGGACCGTGGTGGCCCGGCACGGACACGCACGGCCGACCCGCACCGTCGCCGCACCGGGTCGTGAAGCTCGACCTGCCGTGCCAGCCCTGCCTGTACGTCGGCCACACGCTCGGCAGCCCGGCCGGCTGTCCCACCCGCGACTGCCTCGCCTGGCTGCCCGCCGACCGCGTCCTGGCGGCGACGGTCGCCGTGCTGGCGATGCCCGAGGCCACCGCGGCCCGGGCGGTGTGAGGCCGCTCCGAACACGCACGACGGGGACCCTGCCATGGACTCCACACGCCCAACCCTCTCGCGTGCCGCGGCCGCGGCCATCCTCGATCGCGCCGTCGGCCGTCGCGTGGCCGTCGTGGGCGACGTGTTTCTCGACGCGTACCTCGTCGGCCACCCCGAGCGCCTCAGCCGCGAGGGGCCGGTGCCGGTGCTGGCGTTCGAGCGGCGCTTCTGCCTGCCCGGCGGCGGCGCCAACCCTGCCCGCAACCTTGCGGCGCTCGGCGCCGAAGCCGTCCAGATCGGCGTCGTGGGGGCCGACGACACCGCGGCCGAGCTGCGCCGCGTGCTGGCAGCCGCCGGCATCGACGGCGGGGGGCTCGTGGTCGACCCTGCACGCCCGACGACGCTGAAGACCCGCATCGTGGCAACCGGCCTGTCGGTGCCGCAGCAGGTGGCCCGGATCGACCGTCAGCTCCGGCTCGCCGTCGCCGGCACCACCGAGGCCGCCGTGTGCGCGGCCGTCGCGTCGCACGCGGCCGATGCCCACGCCGTGCTCGTGTCGCACTACCGCAGCGGGGTGGTCACCCCCGCGGTGTGCGACGCCGCCCGAACGGCGGCCGCCGAGCACGGCGTGTGGCTGACGGTGGACGCGCAAGGCGACCTGGCGTGGTTCACCGGCTTCGACCTCGTGCGCGTCGGGCGGCAGGACGCCGCGGCGAACCTCGGCCGGGCGCTCGAGCGCGAGGCCGACTTCGAGCACGCCGCCCGCACGCTGCGCGAGGCGCTCGTCGCGCGCGTCGTGGTCCTGGGCCGCGGACCCGACGGGATGAGCGTCGCCGACGAGGCCGGCTACGCCGTGCTGCGCCCGGCCAACGTGAGCGAGGTCTTCGACGTCACCGGCGCCGGCGACACCGTCATCGCCGTGATGACGCTGGCGCTGGTGGCCGGAGCCTCGGTCCGCGAAGCGGCGGAGCTCGCCAACCACGCCGCCGGATGCGTGGTGCGGCGGCTCGGCGTGGCGGCGCCCACGGCCGACGAGATCCTGGCGGAGATGGGGCACCGCGGTTGATTCTTCGAGCGTGCGCCGATATCATCGCCCGCCCATGCCGATGACGCCGCGGAGCCCGGGCCCGCTCCCCACGACACCGCAGGCCCCCCCCGCCGGGCCGGCCTGCGCGGTCGACCTGGCGGACGCGTGCCGGTGGCGCGCCCGGTGGGCCGATGCCGGCGAGCGGGTGGTGTTGACCAACGGGTGCTTCGACCTGCTCCATGTCGGCCACACCCGCTACCTGGCCGCGGCCCGCGCGCTGGGCGACCGGCTGATCGTGGCCCTCAACGACGACGGATCGACCCATCGCCTGAAGGGGGTCGGGCGGCCGATCCTCCCGCTGGCGGAGCGCGCGGAGCTGCTGTGCGCCCTGCGGTGGGTCGACGCCGTCGTGCCCTTCGGCACGCCGACGGCCGTCGCGCTCGTCACGGCCCTGCGCCCCGACGTCTACGTCAAGGGCGGCGACTACGGCGCCGCCGGCAACCGCCCCCCGGAGGCCGACGCCGCCGAGGCGGTCGGCGCGCGGGTCGCGTTCCTGCCCTTCGTCGCCGGGCGATCGACGAGCGCCATCGTCGCGCGCATCCGGGAAGCGGACCGGCGCGGCGGCGACCGCGGCGCGGGGCCCGCCGCCGGCTCGCCCCGGGCATGAGCCGCACGACGGCGGCGTCGGCGCCGGCCTCCCCCCCGACGCGAACGCCCGGGCGCCTGCTCGGCTCGGCGACGTTCATCATGGTCGGCAACCTGGCCAGCCGGGTGCTGGGCCTCGTCCGGGAACAGGTGATCGCCGGCTTCTACGGCGTCGGGCTCGAGGCCAGCGCCTTCTCGGCGGCGGCGCGGGTGCCGAGCATGCTGTACGACCTGTTGATCGGGGGGATGCTCAGCGCCGCGGTCGTGCCGGTGCTCTCGGCCTACGCCGCCGACCCCGAGCGGCGGGCCGAGCTGTGGCGCGTCGTCAGCGTGTTCCTGACGATGGTGACGCTGGTCACCGGCCTCGCCTCGGTCGCGGTGTTCGCCCTGGCCGCGCCGCTCGCCGGTGCCCTGGCCCAGGGCTTCGGGGCCGACGGGACCGCCCTGGTCGCCACCTACCTGCGCGTGATCGCGCCGTCCATCATGCTCTTCGGCGTCACCGGCGCCGTGATCGGCGTGCTGTACGCCCGCGAGCAGTTCGGACCGCCCTCCGTCGCCATCGCGGTCTACAACCTCGGCCTGATCACGAGCGTGCTGGTGTTCCACGACCGGCTGGGCGGGCTCGCGCTGCCGCTGGGCATCACGCTCGGCAGCCTGCTTCAGCTGTGCGTCCTGTGGCCCGGCCTGCGCGGCGGGCACGTCCGGCCGCGTCTCGAGGCCGGCCACCCCGCGCTCCGCCGCATCCTGACGCTCTACGCCCCGATCGGCGCCGGGCTCGCGGTGTCGCAGCTCCAGGTGATCGCCGACACCCGGTTCTCGTCGGCGGCCGGCGAGGCGGCGCTGGCGTCGATGCGCTACGCGACGACGCTCCGCGAGCTCCCGCACGGGCTCATCTCGGTCGCGATCTCGCTCGCCATCCTGCCCGCGCTCGCGGCGGCGCATGCCCGCCGCGAGGCGCAGACCTACGACCGCACCCTGGCCCGCGGCCTGCGCCTGGTGCTCGCGCTGATCGTCCCCGCCACCGTCGGCCTCGCGGTCCTGGCCGACCCCGTGGTCGGGCTCGTGTTCCAGCGGCGGCTCTTCGGCGACGAGGCGCGGCAGCTCGTGACGGCGGCGCTGTACGCCTACCTGATCGGGCTGCCGTTCATCGGCATCGACTGGCCGCTCAACTACGCGTTTTACGCGCGGCAGAACACGCGGGTGCCGGCCCTGATCGGCGTCGTGTCGGTGGGGGTCTACCTCGTCTTCGCCGTGGCGCTCGGCCCGGCGCTCAACCTCGCGCGCCTCCCGCAGCGGTGGGTGTTCCTCGGCCTCGTCCTCGCCGACAGCCTCAAGCACGTCGCCCATGCCGGCGTCATGCTCGTGCTCGCGCGCCGGCTGATCGGGCGCGAGGCGCTGGCCGGCGTCGGGCGCACCGCGCTGGCCACGGCGGCCGCGGCTGCGGTGATGGGCGCAGCGGTGCTCGGCCTCGATCGGTGGCTGGCCGGCGCCGTCGGGCACGGCACGCTGGCATGGGGCCTCCGCGCGGCGGCCGGCGCCGCCGTCGGCGCGGCCGTCTATCTCCCGCTCGCCGCGCGGCTCGACGTCGGCGAGATCGGCTGGCTCGCCGGCGTCGTCCGGGCGCGGGTCGCCCGGCGTTGACGCCCGAATTTTGGCCCACGGCGGGGCCTTGTGCCTATAATTGAGCAATCAGAAACAGCAGACGGAGGAATAGCCTTGGCCCTGACCAACGAGAAGAAGGCGGAGATCATCGGCGCGCACGGTCGCGCCGGCGGCGACACCGGCTCGGCGGAAGTCCAGATCGCGCTGCTCACCGAGCGCATCCGCCAGCTCACCGAGCACTTCAAGGTGCACAAGCACGACCATCACTCGCGCCGCGGCCTGCTCAAGCTCGTGGGCCAGCGCCGGCGCATGATGCGCTACCTGGCCCGCTCCGACGCGGGGCGCTACCGCGCGCTCATCGGGCAGCTCGGGATCCGCGGCTGACCCCCCTCGGCTGGCCCTGACGGCGTTTTTCCCCGGCCGGTGCCCGGAGTTCAGGAATTGGAGAGCGGCCCGCACCCCGGGTGCGAGGCGGTCTCCAGTCCCTGCCCTCTGGCGCCGGCCCCACGATCCCACGGAGGATAACCGATCATGATGGAATCCCCTTCGCCCTCCCCGACCCGGGGGTGGCGAGCCTTGGACGTTAACGACCATACCTTCACCGCCGACGTCGCCGGGCGGACCTTCACGTTCCGCACCGGCAAGCTCGCCGGGCAAGCCGGCGGCGCGGTGACGGTCCAGCTCGGCGAGACCGTGGTGCTGGCGACGGCGACCGCCTCGAAGGAGCCCCGCGAGGGCATCGACTTCTTCCCGCTGTCGGTGGACCTCGAGGAGAAGCTCTACGCCGCCGGGCGCATCCCGGGCTCGTTCTTCCGGCGCGAAGGGCGCCCGAGCGAGGTGGCCATCCTCACCTCGCGCCTCATCGACCGCCCCTTGCGCCCGCTCTTCCCGAAGTCGTTCCGCAACGACGTCCAGATCATCATCACCGCGCTGGCCAGCGACAGCAGCAACTTCATCGACATCCCGGCGCTGACGGCGGCGAGCACGGCCTTGATGCTCAGCGACATCCCGTTCCCCGAGCCCGTGGCCGCCGTGCGCGTCGGCCTGGTCGACGGCGGGTTCGTCGTCAACCCGACGGCGGCGGAGATGGCGACGAGCACGCTCGACCTGCGCGTCGCCGGCACCGAGCACGCCATCCTGATGGTGGAGTGCGGTGCCCACGAGGTCGACGAGGACACCCTGATCCGCGCCCTCATGCACGGCCACGCGGCGATGCAGCCGCTGTTCGCCGTCCAGCACCAGATGCGCGCCGCTGCCGGCCGGCCCAAGCGGGTCTTCCCCGAGGCGGTGGAGCCCGAGGCGCTCAGCCAGGCCGTCCGCGCGTACGTCGGCGACCGCATCGACACGATCTTCGAGACCCACCACGACAAGCACGCGCGCATCGACGCCCTCGACGCGCTGGCGCACGCGTGGATGGGCCACATGGCGGAGCAGCCGGCGGCAGCGAGCGACAACGGCACCCCGGCCGCACCGGCGTTCACGCCCAAGCAGGTCAAGGCCGCCTTCGACGCGCTGCTCAAGGAGCGCGTGCGGCAGCGGATCCTCGACCGCGGCGTGCGGCCCGATGGCCGGGCGCCGGACGAGATCCGGCCGCTGCACACCGAGGTCGGCCTCCTGCCGCGCGTCCACGGCAGCGGCCTGTTCCAGCGCGGCGAGACCCAGGTGATGACCATCGCCACCCTCGGCACGCTGGACGAGGAGCAGCGCCTCGACACGCTGCGCCCGGAAGAGACCAAGCGGTTCATGCACCACTACAACTTCCCGCCGTTCTCGACGGGCGAGGCCTACCCGCTCCGCGGCCCCAAGCGCCGCGAGATCGGGCACGGCGCGCTGGCCGAGACGGCGCTCCGCGCCGTGATCCCCCCGCCCGAGTCGTTCCCGTACGCCATCCGCCTGGTGTCGGAGTGCCTGTCGTCCAACGGCTCGACCTCGATGGCGAGCGTGTGCGCCAGCACGCTGTCGCTGATGGACGCCGGCGTGCCGATCACGGCGCCCGTGGCGGGCATCGCGATGGGCCTGGTGACCGAGGACCACTCCGGCCGGTTCGCGGTGCTCACCGACATCCAGGGCATGGAGGACGCGCTGGGCGACATGGACTTCAAGGTCGCCGGCACGGCCCGGGGCGTCACCGCGCTGCAGATGGACATCAAGCTCGGCGGCCTGAGCGAGGACGTGCTGCGGCAGGCGCTCGCCCATGCGCGGTCGGCTCGAATGCAGCTCCTGGAGTGCATGACGGCGACGATCCCGGCGCCGCGCGACGAGATGTCGCCGTACGCGCCGCGCATCACGACGCTGCGCATCGACCCCGACCTCATCGGCAAGCTGATCGGCCCGGGCGGCAAGACGATCCGTGCGCTGCAGGACAAGGCCGGGGTCAAGATCGACGTCCAGGACGACGGCACCGTCCACATCGCCGCCCTCGAAGGGACGGGCGCCGAGCTGGCGCGCGAGATGATCGAGGCGCTGACGGCCACGCCCGAGCTCGGCAAGGTGTATTCCGGGACGGTGGTGCGCACGACGGACTTCGGCGCGTTCATCGAGATCCTGCCCGGCGTCGACGGCCTGGTGCACATCTCGCAGCTCGCCGCCGAGCGCGTCAACCGCGTCGAGGACGTGGTCGAGGTCGGCGACGAGGTGCTGGTGATGGTCACCGACATCGCCAACGGCAAGGTCCGGCTCAGCCGGCAGGCGGTCCTCGAAGGCTGGAGCATCGAGGAGGCCCGGGCGCACGACCCCGGCGTCGGCGGCGGGGGCGGTGGCGGTGGCCGCGGCGGCGGGCGGCCT
>QEVT01000208.1 GCA_003576755.1 bacterium
CAAGGGCACGGGGTCGCCGCCGGCAGCGGGATCGTCGTCGGGGCGGCCGCGGCCGGCAGTCCCGGCGACGCCGGGGGAGCCGCGGGAGCCGGGATCCCCGCCCGATCGGGATCCCCCGCCGCGGTCGCGATCGCCGTGCGGCATCCGGCGCCCGCCGCGCCCGGCGTCCCCATCGCCCGGCCCGCCCCCCGGCGCGCCCGGCGGGCACGGCGGCACGCCGACGCATGCCCGCTGGGTCCAGCGGTCGAGCAGCGCCGCGTAGTCCAGCCGGGTGATCCACTCGCGCCCGTAGCCGACGTCCTGGTTCATCACCGACAGGAACGCACCCGTCCAGCCCTCGGCGTTGGCGCGGATCGCCCGGTCCCCCGCCAGATCGTAGCCCGCGAGGTCGTCGCGCGCGGCGGTCGAGTGCGGCAGGCCGCGGGTGTCGCCGAGGGCGTGGACGAAGGCGGCATCGGACGCGTCGGCCTCGAGGATCGGGCTCTCGACGGGCGGCGCGCCCGCGGCCTCGCCCGGGATCGCGGCATCGGACCAGATGCCGTTGTTGACCATGTTGTGATAGCGGTCGGGGTTGGCGACGACGTCGGGATGGCCCTCGAACCGCGCGGCGAACCAGCCGGGCGGGACGACGGGCACGACGTACGACCACGGCGTCCCGAACCCGGCACGGCCGACGTGCCGGGCCCAGTGGCTGAGCTCGGTCCACGGCCGGCGCTCGAAGTCGCAGCGGTCGGGGTCGTGGCACGTGGTGTCCATGTAGTAGCCCAGGCGCGTCGGCACCGACGGCAGCGGCAGCAACCGGACGGCGTCGGCCCCGAGCCCGGCCGACCACTGCGCGAGCTGCCCGCGCGACACGGTCCACGCGTAGCCGGGCAGGTGGTCGTTCTGCAGCGGAACGAACAGCACGCCGATGCCGAGGGCCACGCGCGGGCTGCTCCAGCGATGCACGTCGACGGTGACGGGCGCGGCGGCGACCGCGGCGGCGTCGGGCGCGAAGAACGGCCGCACCGCGGCCGTGACCGCCAGGCCGCCCGCCGGCGGCACGGCGCGCACGTGGAAGTTGGCGGTGTTGCCGGACCGGACGGCGGCGTCGGGCACGCGCGGCGGCCAGTCGCCGGGGTAGAAGGTGTGGTCGAGCTCCTGGGTGCCGAGGCCCGGCGCGGTCAGCGTCACGCTGGCGCGCTCGCCCGTCAGCTCGCTGTCGGCGGGGAGCCCGCCCGCGACGCGCAGGACGAACGGCTTGGGCGCGATCGAGACGACGCCGTGCACGGGGTCGAGGGGGTCGTCGACGACCTGCGAGACGATCACGCGGGGCGACAGGCGCGGCAGCGTCATGAACCGCAGGTCGACGTCGCCGGGAAGGAGGCTGCCGTCGGCGCCGCGCACCCCGTCCGCGCCGCCCGCGACCCGCACGGTGACGACGAGCCCGACGTCCGGCACGGGGTCCTGGAGCACGGTGGCCTGCACGGTGTCGCCCGCGGCCTGCGCCCGCGACGCGAGGTCGCCGTGCCACAGCGTCGTCACGCGGACGGTCCGCCCGTCGACCGACGCGGGGTCGATGGCGCGGTCGAACGTGATGGCCGGCGCGCCCCCGGGACGGAGGTCGACGTCGCGCGCCCCCTCGAAGGGCTGGGTGCGCACGACGCGCAGGCCCTGGAAGCGGATGGCGGCCGCGGCGGCGCCGCCGTGGCTGATGTTGGCGCCGAAGACCGTGACGAGGTCGCGGTGCCGCATGGCGGCCACGGCCGGCGCCTCGTAGAACACCTCGGCCACGCCCTGGGCGTCGGTGACCACGCGGTTGCCGAGGAGGCGGTCGCCGATCAGCCGCCCCATGTCGGGCGGGTCGAGGGTAAGCTCGACGATGTCGTCGGCCGCCGGCCGGCCGTCGAACCGCTCGGCGACCACGCGCAGCCGCGCCGAGCCGGGCGGGTCGGTGATCGGCAGGCGGTCGGGCTCGACGGTCAGCGCGAGGCGGTAGCTCTCGATGTCCAAACCCACGCTGCGCTCCAGCCCGCGGCCGGGCGCGACGGCCCGCACGACGGCGCGGTCGCGGCCGCGCAGCTCAGCCAGCCGGGGGGCCGTGTAGGTGGCGCGCACGACGCCGGCGGCGTCGGTGGTCCCGGTCGCCGGCGCGAGGCGCCCGAGGTCGGGGGGCTCGAGCCGCAGGTCGATGCGCTGGCCCGCGATCGGGCGGCCGGCGGCGTCGAAGAGGGCCGCCGTCAGCACCGACTCGGACGGGCTGGCGCCGCTCGGCGGCAGGCGCGCGGGGTTGGCGTCGAGCGTCAGGTACGGCGCCGTCGGGCGCGATTGCTTGTACTGGGCCTGCACCGAGACCTGCCACGCGACGGCCAGCCCGGCGCGCAGCTCGGCGCGGAACTCGCAGTTGTGCGAAGCGGGCGTGGTCGGGCCGGTGATGGCCGGCGCGGTGAACGCCCGCGGGGGAACGGCGGCCGCCAGGCTGACGGTCGGCGCGGCGGGCAGCACGCGCTTCTCGTCGCGGGCCCGGTCCTCGACGTCGTCGTCCCAGCAAAGGCTGCGCACCTCGAGGGTCGCCGGCTCGCCCTCGGCGCGGATGGGGCCGGCGGCGGTGACGTCGCCGGTCGCGCGCGCCCCCGCCTGGTACGCGCCGCCGCTCTCGATGCGGTCGGGGACGCTGACGGTCAGCATCCCGGGGGCCGTGTAGCGGTTGCCGCCCGGCACTGCATACTCACCCCCGAACCCGAACGAACGGCTGGCGGCGTCGCGGACCTCGTTGCGCGAAGGCTGGCCGTAGTCGAAGAACGTGACCGAGAAGCGGTCGAGCACCCAGCTCGGCGGCTGGGCGGGCGCGCCGGCGGCAGGCACACCGGCGCCGGCGAGGAAGGCGAGGGCGAGCGCAGCGGCGCGACGGCGGGGGGCGGCGGGGATGCGTGGAGCAGCAATGGGCACCCCTTGCCCGGGCCGTGGCTCGAATGCCTCGGGGATGATCGGTTCGAGCATGGCGCCTCCCGCCACGCGGGCCGGCCGGCTCCGAAAGACCGCCGAGTCGAAACAATAGTCCGACCTCGCCCGATGCGCAACGCGCCACGGCTTCGATGGCCCCACGGCGCAACGGCCCGACGGGCGGGTGGCACATCGCGCCGCCCGCATTCTTGCCGGAACGCGCGTGCCACCGACATAATGCGGCACGCGGCGAGCCGATCACCGGCGCCGTGGATCGCTTTCATGAACCCGATCGAAGCCGCCTCCGTCGACCTTGCCGCCCTGCTCGAGGCCACGTCCGCCATGCACGACCACCTGTGCCCCCGGCAGGTGCTCGGCGTGCGGATGGGGCTCGCTGGCGCCGCGGCGCTGGGCATCGCCGCGCCCCAGGATGCCAAGCGGCTGCTGGCCATCGTCGAAGCGGATGGCTGCTTCTGTGACGGCGTCTCGGTGGCGACGAACTGCTGGGTCGGACGGCGGACGCTGCGGGTCGAGGACTTCGGCAAGACGGCGGCCACCTTCGTGGACACGGCCACCGACGCCGCCGTGCGCGTCGCCCCGCGCGCCGATGCCCGTGTCGCGGCGGCCGAGTGGGCGCCCGAGGCGGCGGACCGCTGGCAGGCGCAGTTGCTCGGCTACCAGCGCATGCCCGTGGAGCGGCTGCTGGTGGTCCGGCCGGTGCGACTGAACGTGCCCTCGCGCGTGTGGGTGAGCCAACCGGGCCTCCGCGTCGCGTGCGCAGCTTGCGGCGAGGACATCCTCAACGCGCGCGAGCGCCGGGTGAACGGGAAGGCCCTCTGCCGCGCGTGCGCCGGCGAGGCCTACTACGAGACCGTGATCGCTGCCGAGTGACGGCGCACCCGCGGGGGGCCACGCCCGGTCAGCCGACGGCGCGGTCCACCACAGCGCCGCCGGGCGCGGGCGCGATGCCCAGCGTGGCCATCAGCGCCCGCACCCGCTGTTCGATCTCGTCGCGGATGGGGCGGACCGCCGGCAGGTCCAGGCCGGCGGGATCGTGCACCGGCCAGTCCTCGTAGCGCCGGCCGGGGTGGTAAGGACAGGCGTCGCCGCAGCCCATCGTCACCACGGCGTCGGCCGCCCGGACCTCGGCGTCGGTCCACGCCCTCGGTGCATGGCGGCCGATGTCGATGCCGACCTCGGCCATGGCGGCGACGACCACGGGGTTGACGGCGTCGGCCGGCGCCGAGCCGCCCGACAGCACTTTCACCCGGCCGCCGGCCAGGTGGGCCAGCCACGCCGCCGCCATCTGCGACCGGCCGGCGTTGTGCACGCACAGGAACAGCACGGTCGGACGATCCGGCCCGGCGGCGGCGGATGCCGCGCTCGGCGGCTCGTGGGGGGTGGTTTCCGGAAGAGTGGTCACTGGAAGCTCCTTCTGCGCCGGGATCGATGCTGCGCGGCCCGCGGACACCTGTTCGGCCGGTGTTGGCGCCGTTGACACTTGCGCTGGGTCTGGGTATTATATCGCCTGCATGGAATATACCATCGATGAGGCATTCGCGCGACCCGCGGCGCTGTACCAGGCCTTGGGGCACCCGGTGCGCCTCCAGATCCTGGACGTCCTGGCGCAGGGCGAGGCATGCGTGTGCCATCTGACGACGGTGTTGGGCAAGCGTCAGCCCTACGTGTCGCAGCAGCTCGCGGCCCTGCGCGAAGCGGCCCTGGTGTCCGATCGCCGCGAGGGGACGTTGATCTACTACCGGATCCGCGATCCGCGGCTGGTGGCGCTGCTGGCGCTCGGGCGGACGCTCGCCGGCGGCGAGTCGGGCAGCACGGGCGAGCGGGCCCGGATCTCCGAAGGCCCGGTGCCGGACTGCCCGTGCCCGCGGTGCCAGGCGGCGTCGGGCCGTCTGATCTCGCCATCCACCATTCATCTTCATGCATAGATCGATCGCGGGATCGCCGTTCCTCCGTCCACGCTTCGGCGCAGGCCGCGCCGCGTTCCATCCGGCCCGCCCCAGGGGAGTCCACCGTCCATGAGCCAGACCGCCTCCGTCCCGCCTGCCGGCCAAGACCCGTCGACCGCGGACCGCACCGTGGTGGCGCGCCTGGCGTGGCTCGACCGGTACCTGCCGCTGTGGATCTTCCTGGCCATGGCCGCCGGCATCGCCTTGGGGGCGTTGGCGCCGGGCGCCAAAGGCGCGTTTGGCGCGCTGAGCATCGGCGGCGTGTCGCTGCCCATCGCCGTGGGCCTGCTATGGATGATGTACCCGGTGCTCGCCAAGGTGAAGTACGAGGAGCTGGGTCGGGTCCGCGAAGCCGGGGAGCAGTTCGGGGTGTCGTTGGTGCTCAACTGGGCCATCGGGCCGGTGATCATGTTTGCGCTGGCCTGGCTGTTCCTGCCGGATCTCCCGGAGTACCGCACCGGCTTGATCCTCGTCGGGCTGGCGCGCTGCATCGCGATGGTGCTCATCTGGAACATGCTCGCCGGCGGCAACGACGCCTACTGCGCGGTGTTGGTGGCCCTGAACAGCGTCTTCCAGATCGTCCTGTACAGCCCGCTGGCCTACGCGTTCCTGGTGGTCGTGCCGGGCTGGTTCGGGCAACCCGGCACCGTGGTCGACATCTCCATGGGCGAGATCGCGCGCAACGTGCTGATCTTCCTGGGCATCCCGTTGGCCGCCGGCGCGCTCACGCGGCACGTGATGGTGGGTCGGCGCGGGCTCGACTGGTACGACCACGTGCTGATGCCGCGCCTGGGGCCGACGGCGCTCGTCGGGCTGTTGTTCACGATCGTGGTGATGTTCTCGCTCCAGGGCGACAAGATCCTGGCCGAGCCGTGGGACGTAGTGCGCATCGCGGTCCCGCTGGTGCTGTACTTCGTGCTGATGTTCGCCGTCTCGATGGGGCTCTCGTGGTGGCGGGGCTATCCCTACGACCTGGCGGCCACGCAGTCCTTCACCGCGGCCAGCAACAACTTCGAGCTGGCCATCGCCGTGGCGGTGGCCACGTTCGGCATCGCCTCGGGCGAGGCGCTGGCCACGGTCGTCGGGCCGCTGGTGGAGGTGCCGGTGCTCGTCGGCCTGGTCTACGTCGCGCTGTGGGTCAGGCGGCGCTTCTTCGGGGAGCGTCGCGCGGCCGCGCTTGTGGGTGGGCTCTAGGCGACACGAAGCGGATGGGTCGCGGCTGTCCATGTCCGCGTGCATGGGCTTGCCGTCTTGTGGCGGGACAGCAAGGTCATCATCGCGACCTGTCTTCGGCGTGACGGTATTGGGGGCGCCAGAGGTGATTCGACATCCGTGCCGTGGGATCGCGTCGGAAGCCAACGACCACTGGCGGCCTTTCAGGAGTCCCTGACGACGGGGCGAGTGGCGGGGCCTCTCGTGCACGATGCCCGGGTCGCGGCACTCTGTCAGCAACATGGGGTGCGCGAGCCTTGGTCGGCGGATCGCGACTTCGGCCGATTCTGCGGGCTCAGGGTACGCAATCCGCTTGTCGTGTGAACCGAACCCTGTGCGCGCCCGCGCCGCCCCCATCGCGCCAGTCGATGCACCCCGCGAACCTGCGCAGCTTCTTCAACGGCAGTGCATGGTATCCTGACGCACCATGGACACCGCGCCCGCGCCCGCCGCCCCGCTGACACTGCTCTTCACCGACATCGAGGGCTCGACGGCGCTCGTCCAGCGCCTGGGGGCCGACGGCTACGCCGAGGTCCAGGCGGCG
>QEVT01000209.1 GCA_003576755.1 bacterium
CCGGCCGAGCTGCGCCAGCGCCGCCGCCACGCCCCCCGCCCAGCCGCCCGCCGTCGGGTCCCCCGCGCTGTTCGTCGACGCCCCGGCCTCCGCCAGCGAGCGGAAGCCCTCGCGCACGTTGAACACGATCACCGGGCTGTAGGCTGCCAGGGCGGTCCCCAGGCCGACCCACGGGCCCGCCGTGCGGAAGCACGCCCGCCCGGCCGGCTCGACCACGAGCCACAGCGCCAGCGCCGCGAGCAGCACGCTGACCGACGGGTGCGTGTGCAGCGCCAGCCCCGCCAGGGCCCCGGCGATCGCGAAGCCCGGCGTGCTTGGACCCCGGACCGCCGCCACGAGCGCCAGCACCGCCAGCGTCGTCCACAGCGGCGTCGTGGCGTTCGACCACGCGACGCGGCTGTTGACCACGGCGTGCGTGAAGTGCGTGGCGAGGAGCAGCCCCGCCACGCCCGCGGCCGCCAGCCGCTGCCCCGGGCGCGCGAGCTGGGCGCCGAGCGCGAACGTCGCCGCCACGGCGGCCAGGCCCAGTCCGAACGTGAACAGCCGCGGGAGGGCCACCGACGATCCGGCGACCCGGAACACCGCCGCCAGGAGGTACGGCCACCACGGCCCGTCGTAGGCGTCGGCGTGCGTCAGCGGCCGCGCGCCGTCGAACGCGATGGCCCGTGCGAACAGCACCTCCGCCGACTCGTCCGTCACGTGCGGCACGAGCTGCAGGTGCGGCCAGCGCAGCGCCGCCGCCACGCCGAGGACCATGGCCAGCGCCGCGAGCGTCGCCACGGCGGGCGGCACCCGCCGCCGTCGCGCCGGTTCTGCTCCAACCGCGGTCCGCGGCGCGCGCCCTCCCCCGGCCGTGTCGGGGGAGGGGGTCGGGGGGTGGGGGCCGCCCGCCGCCATGGACGCCGCCCCCCCCATCACCGCTCCCCCGCCGCACGGCGCACCACGCGCCAGCCCCCGCGCGGGGGGCCCGCGCCGGCCTCGGGCACGTCTTGGATGGCGGCACCGCCGGCCTCGCTCCGGAGCTGCGCCACCGTCGCGTCCGCCGCCAGGATCCACAGCGTCCCGTCGTCGTTGCCGACGAACCACCGGATCTCGTCGACGTCCGCCACCGTCGGGGCGAGGCCCATCAGCACGAGCCGCTGCTCGAGCGCGCGCGTCACGTTGCCCCCGCCGCCGAGCTTGAGGTCGCGCATCGCCTTGTCGAGGAGCACGTGGTCGCCCGGTTCCGCCGCGTGCGCGGCCAGCCACGCGGTCGCGGCCCGGATCGGGGCGTTGGTGCGGTCGGCCGCCGCCTCGCGGCGGTAGAACGCCGCGGTCGCCACGAGCGCGTAGAGCGCCAGCGCGACGACGCCGATCGATAGGATCTGGCGGGCCCGTGAGCCCGGCGCCGCGCGGGCGACGCTCGCGCCGAGCGCGACGTACCCGAGCGGCAGCACGACGACGACGTACCGCATGTCGTGGAAGCTCCGGAAGCCGTCGGTGATCCACGGCAGGATCGCCACCGCCGACGCCGCCGGCGCCGCCACGCGCCGCGGACCCCGCCACGCCGCCCACGCCAGGGCGCCGAGAATCGCCAGCGCGTAGGCCGCCGTCGCCGCCGGTCGCAGGGCGTCGGTGAGCCCGACCACCGCGTCGGGGCGCGGATCGCCGGGCTCGCGCGGCGGGCCGGCGCCCGCCGACCGGCCGACCTGCCCGGCCAGCGCCACGAGGTTGGCGGCCAGCGCCGCCGGCCCGCGGGCTTCCGCCACCGGCTGCGACGGGTTGAACGCGTCCTCGACGTACACGGCCGATCCCGCCCGGACGTTGTGGACGAGGATCGGCGCGAGCGACGCGACGAACACCGCCGCCGCCAGCCACGGTCCGGGCGCCCGCAGCCGCGCCCGCCGGTCCGCCGCGGCGACGAACCACAGGGCCGCGCCCGGCAGGAGCGCCAGCACCGACGGGTGCGTCTGGAGCGCCAGGCCCCACAAGAGGCCGGCGAGGGCCAGCCAGGTGTCGGCGCGGCGGCCGGGGCGGATGGCTGGCCCGGCGTCGGCCCGGGCGGCAGTCCCGCCCGAGCCGAGGTGGAGCGCCAGGGTCGCCAGGGCCACCCACAGCGGCGTGCTGTTGTTGCTCCACGGCACGTGGCTGCCGAGGGCGACGGGGCCGAACGCCGTGGCCATCAGGAGCGCGGCGACGCCCCCGGCGAGCCGCCCGGCGACGGCCCGCCCGAGCAGATAGGTCGCCCCGACCGCCAGCGCCCCCAGCCCCAGCGCGAACCGGCGCGGGACGTCCGGGTCCGGGCCGGTCCACGCCAGCACGCCCGCCAGGAGGTACGCCCAGAACGGCCCGCGATAGGCGTCGTTGTGCACCAGCGGGCGCGCGCCGTCGAAGGCGATCGCGATGGCCGTGGCCACCTCGCCCGTCTCGTCGGTGTAGCGCGGGATGTCGTGGAGCGCCGGCCAGCGGATGGCCGCGGCCAGCACCACGAAGGCGAGGGTCAAGCCGGCGGGGCGGGCGGCGCGGCGGGCGGCGGTCGCCACGCGGCGGGGCGCCGGACCGGTCACGGGAACGGGTTGGGCGTGAAGAGCAGGAAGAACAGCGCGAGCGCCAGGCACCCCAGCAGCTTGCGCGGCGTCCCGATCGGCGTCAGGTCGTTGAGCGCCGGCGGGTGCTCGATGCCCATCATGTAGACCAGGATCAGCATCACCAGGTAGCTGGGGTTGAGCAGCAGCGTCACCGCCGCCGCCACCGCGAACATGCCGCGGGCGATGATGCGGTGGGCCGGGCCGAACAGCCCGTACAGCACGTGCCCCCCGTCGAGCTGCGAGATCGGCGTGAGGTTGAGCGCCGTGATGAAGAAGCCCCACCAACCCGCCATCAGCAGCGGGTTCATCTCGAGGTCGAAGCCCGGGCCGCGGGCCGGCGCGAAGAGCAGCGCCATCCACCGGAAGAGGAGCGGCTCGTTGATGACCTGCGCGCCGGCGGTCAGCGGCACGACCTCGGCCTGCATGAGCCCGAGCGCCACCACCGGGATCGCGACCGCCAGGCCGGCCAGCGGGCCGGCGATGCCGACGTCGAACAGCGCCTTGCGCGACTCGAACGGCGACTGGATGCGGATCACGGCGCCGAGCGTGCCCGTCAGCGGGTTCAGCGGGAACGGGATGAAGTACGGCAGGCTGACGTCCAGCCGGTAGTGCCGGGCCACGAAGTAGTGGCCGAACTCGTGGACGCCGAGGATGCCCAGGAGCGCGGCCGTGAACGGCACGCCCGCCGTCCAGTGCTCCGCGAGCAGCCGCCCCAGCCCCGCCAGGCCCGTGGCCCCGGCCAGCGCCGCCGACGGCGCCGCCTGCAGCGTGCCCGCCATGAGCGTGCTGAGCAGCGTCAGGACGAACAGCACCACGTGCACCCGCGTGCGCGAGCGCCGGCCCACGGCCGGCGCCGGGTAGGCGACCACGATGTCGCGGCCGTCTTCCTGGCGCAGCAGCGGCATGGCCCGGTGTGCCTTGAAGGCTCCGACGATGTGGTCGTACACCAGCTCCGGGCTGCGGAGGAACTGGCCGCGGAAGACCACGACCTCGCCGCCCCGAACGGTGATGTCGTGGATGTTCATGACGTCGACGAGCGCGTGCTCGAACGCGATGGTGCGCGGGTCGGCGGGGATCCAGTTGACGGTCACGGGCGGTCCTTTCGGCAGGCCGTGATTCTAGCACGGCGGCCGGGGCGGGTGGCGTGCTACGATTGGCCCCGCGTCGCCGCCGGCCCCGCCGGCCCGCGGCACGCGTGACCGTGATCGCCGTGCCGGCGGCCCGCCCGGCGCCATCCCCAGCCAGGAAGAGATCGATGAGCATCCCCGCGACCATGGACCTGCACCTGCCGATGGAGGCCCTGCACGCCGGCCTCGACGAGATCCGCCGCTCGCCGCGCGACGGCGGGCGGCTGGCGTGCATCGTTCGGCGCCCCCGGACCGATGCGCGCGAGTCGGTGGCGGCCGCCGCGCTGACCGTCGACGACGGGCTCGTCGGCGACAACTGGCACGCACGCGGCAGCCGGCGCACCGCCGACGGCACGGCGCACCCCGACATGCAGCTGACGTTGATGAACGCGCGCGCCATCGCGCTCGTCGCCGGCGCGCCGGAGCGCTGGCCGCTGGCCGGCGACCAGCTCTTCGTCGACCTCGACCTCAGCGCCGACAACCTGCCCGCCGGGACGCGGCTGGCGGTCGGCGGGGCGGTCATCGAGGTGACCTCGCAGCCGCACACCGGCTGCCACAAGTTCGTCGACCGCTACGGCGCCGACGCGATGAAGTTCGTCAACTCGCCGATCGGACGCGAGCTGAACCTGCGCGGCATCTATGCCCGGGTGGTCACGCCGGGCGAGATCCGCGTCGGGGATCGCGTGACGAAGGTCGCGGCCGGATAGCGCGCCGACGCGCCCCCCATCCCGCCTGCCGACCGCCGGCCGGGCGCCGGTCGGCCGACGGCTGTGGCGCCTATAATCACGCTGCGAGCACCCGGCCCCACCGGTGCCCCCGCACGGGCCACCCCCGTCGGCGGGCGGCGGCCGGCCGGCCCGTCGATCGCTGAAGGGAGGGTCGTCATGCGCATCGCCATCGAACCGCCCGGCCCGCGGAGCCGGCTGCCCGGAGCGACCTTGCTCCGCTTCCGCCGCGACCGCCTGGGCTTCCTGCTCGCGACCGCGCGCACCCATGGCGACGTCGCCGGCTTCACGCTCGGGCGGCAGCCGATCTACCTCGTCAGCGACCCGGCCATGATCCAGGACGTGCTCGAGCTGCAGGCGGCGAGCTTCACCAAGGGCCGCGCGCTCGAGCGGGCCCGGCACCTCCTCGGCCAGGGCCTCCTGACCAGCGAGGGCGAGCTCCACCAGCGCCAGCGGCGGCTCGTGATGCCGGCGTTCCACAAGCAGCGCCTGGCGGGCTACGGCGCCACCATGGTCGCGCTCGCCCGCGCCCACGGCGCCGCCTGGCAGCCCGGCCGGGTGGTCGACGTCGCCACCGAGATGATGCACCTCACGCGGGCCATCGTGGCCAAGACGCTGTTCGACCACGACGTGGCGGACGATGCCGGCGAGATCGACGCCGCGATGGGCGTGCTGGTGGGGTCGTTCGGGTCGGTGGCGTTGTTCCTGCCGGAATGGGTGGTCGAGCGGGGGCTGTGGCCGTCGGCCGCGCGCCTCGAGGCGGCGCGGGCGACGCTCGACGCGACGATCTACGGGATGATCGCCGCCCGGCGCGCCGAGGGGCGCGACCACGGCGACCTGCTCTCGATGCTCCTGGCCGCCGTCGACGAAGACGGCGACGGCCGGGGCATGTCCGACCGCCAGCTCCGCGACGAGGTCATGACGCTGTTCCTGGCCGGCCACGAGACCACCGCCAACGCGCTGGCCTGGACGTGGTTCCTGCTCGCCGAGCACCCCGAGGTCGACCTGCGGCTCGACGCCGAGCTCGACCGCGTGCTCGCCGGCCGGCCCCCCACGCTCGACGACCTGCCGGCGCTGCCCTACACGCGCATGGTGTTCACCGAGGCCATGCGCCTGTACCCCCCGGCGTGGCTCCTCGGCCGCCGCGCCGCGCGCGACTGCAGCGTCGGCGGGTTCGGCATCCCGCGCGGCGCCGTCGTGCTGATGAGCCAGTGGGTGGTGCACCACGACCCCAGGCTGTATCCCGACCCCTTCCGCTTCGACCCCGAGCGCTGGGCCGCCGACGTGCCGGCGCGCCCGAAGTACGCCTACTTCCCGTTCGGCGGCGGCCCGCGGCGCTGCATCGGCGAGGCGTTCGCCTGGGCCGAAGGGCTGCTGGTGCTGGCGACGCTCGCCCAGGGCTGGCGCATGCGGCTCGTGCCCGGCCACCCCGTGGTCCCCGAGCCGCTGATCACGCTGCGCCCGCGGCACGGGATCCGCGCGGTGCTCGAGCGGCGCGCGGGAGCGCGCGGACCCGGGGAGGCAAAGCCCGCGGCGCGGCCGCGGGCCGTGGCGTGATCGGCGACCCGGCGGCCGTCGCCGACTACGTCGCCGAGCTGCGCCCGCGCGTCGCCGGCGACGTCCGGGCCGACGACGTGACGCGCGTCCTCTACAGCACCGACGCCAGCATCTACCAGGTGCCGCCGCTGGCCGTGGTCGTCCCGCGCACCGCCGACGACGTCCAGGCCGCGGTCGAGCTCGCCGCGCGCCACCGCCTGCCCGTCCTGCCGCGCGGCGGCGGCACCAGCCTGGCGGGGCAGGCCGTCAACGCCGCCATCGTCGTCGACATGTCGCGCCACCTCGACCGGATCCTCGAGGTCGACCCCGAGGCCCGGCGGGCGCGCGTCGAGCCCGGCGTCGTCCTCGACGACCTCAACCGGCGCCTCCGCCCGCACGGCCTCCAGTTCGGGCCGGACCCCGCCAGCGCCGACCGCGCCACCTTGGGCGGCGTGGTCGGCAACAACGCCACCGGCAGCCATTCGATCGTCCACGGCATGACGGTCGACCACGTGCAGGCCATGGACGTGGTCCTGGACGACGGCTCGCTGGCGCGCTTCGAGGCGCTCGACGACGGGGCGCTCGCGGAGCGCCGCCGGCGCGGCGGCCGCGAGGGCGACATCTACC
>QEVT01000210.1 GCA_003576755.1 bacterium
CAGGCCGTCGGGCGCTGCCGGAGGGTCCCCGGACGTCGCGGGCGGGGCGGCCTCGCGCCGCACGACGAACGCGTCGGCCGCCAGGAACAGCCGGCGGACCCACGGCGGGTCGTCGGCGCGCGCGCGCGCCGACAGCGTGGCCTGGCGCTGCCGTTCGGCCGCCAGCGCCGCATCGCCCGCGTGCGGGGCGACGGGTTCCGTGGAGCAGACGATCGTCAGGCGCTCGCCGGGCGCGAGGTCGGCCTCGAACCGGCCGGCGGCAAACAGGCTCTCGTCGGCGTCGAAGCCGCGCGCGCGCTCGGCCGCGTGATGGAACGCGTGGTACCACGCGCCGATCGGCCCGAACGTCCCGCGGTCGGCCACGACGCGATACGGCTGGGCGCCGGTGAAGGCCGCGAGCTCGAAGCCGCCGGCGACCGGCCGCGGCTCGGCCTCCCAGCGCGGCGGGCGCAGGGCGTGATGGTCGCGGTAGGTGCACAGCGCGGTCAAGGTCAGCCGCAGCGGGCGCGACGCCCGGCGGAGCGTGAACATGACGTAGGTCGTGTTGGCGCCGTGCGCCATCCACACCTGCTGATCGAGCCGGGCGTCCGCCACGGCGTAGCGCCACACCGGGATGAGCCCGTCGAGCGCGAAGCCCTCGAGGTGCCGGTAGCCGTGGGGGTCCACGGTGCCGTCGGCGAACACGTTCGTCGCCAGGCCGTAGCGCTCGCCGTCGTACGCCACCGCTCCGTCGAGCTTGGCCACCAGCAGCGTCCGCGCGACCGGCGGGCGCAGCGCGGCGCACAGGAGGCCGTGGTAACGCCGCGTGCACACGCCGGCCACCGTGCCGCTCGCGTAGCCGCCGAGCCCGTTCGTCACCAGCCACTCGAGGTCCGACGCCCGCGCCAGGTCGCCGCACTCGGCCCGGCCGAACGCGATGTCTTCGGTCATGTCGATGCCCCTCCCGCCCGCGCGGTGGCGATGGACCGCCCGCCGGCGACATTCTATACTGTCCCGCGCCCCGGAGGACCCATGCCCGCACCCTGGATCGACATCAGCCTGCCCGTGGCGCACGACAGCGTCGCCTGGGAGGGGCTCGCCCGGCCGCGGCTGCGGTTCGTGGCCCGCATCGACGCCGGCGCCGCGGTCAACGTCGGCCAGCTCGACTGCAGCCTGCACACCGGCACGCACGCCGACGCGCCGCTGCATGTCCTGGCCGACGGCGCGGCCGTCGACCGTCTGGACCCCGCGCTCTTCGTGGGGCCGGCGACGGTGATCCGCACCGCGAACCCGGACGCCATCACGCGCGACGACCTGCGGGCGTGCGGCGTCGGGGAGGCGGCCTGGGGCGGCCCGGCGGCGGCGCGCGTGCTGGTGGCCACGCCCAGCCAGTACGACGGCGTGCGGTTCCCGGCCGCCGTGCCCCACCTCACCCCGGACGCCGCCGGCCACCTGGCGGCCCTCGGCGTCCGGCTCATCGGGGTCAACGTCCCGTCGCTCGACCCGCTCGACAGCCGCGGGATGGCGGCCCACCGCGTGGTGTTCGCCGCCGGCATGGGCGTGCTCGAGAACCTCGACCTGCGCGGCGTGCCCGCGGGCACGTACGACCTGGTGGCCGCGCCGGTCCGCGTGGTCGGTGCGGACGCGGCGCCGGTGCGGGCCCTGCTCCGCCGGCGGCGGGCGGTCGGCCGACCGTCGCTGGCCCGATGATCGGGCAGCGGGCCGTCCAGCGACGGCAAACGGGCCACCGCGAAATGGCCTTTCTGCTGAGTGCTGGGGTATTATTGGGGATTGAAGACCGCGTTTGTTTCGATCCTTACCACTCCAAGGAGGTGTCGTTCATGCATTTACGCACTCGCGCCGGCGTTCTGGGTCTCGTTCTCGCCGGCAGCCTTGCCGGGACCACCCTCGCCCAGATGGCCGCCGAGGGCAGCGTCAGCGGGACGTTGGTCGGCGACCGCGGCGGGGCCCATGTGACGTGGGACGTCACGCTGCCGGCAAGCACCGACGTGACCCTCAAGCTGGCCCACTGGCCGTGCAACACCGGTCAGTCGATCTCGTTCGCCGTGTGGGGCGCCGCCAGCAAGATCGCCGGCAGCCGCCAGCACGACGCCTGCACGCAGTCGGCGATGTTCAACACCGGCGCCGGCGGCGCGGCCAAGATCCAGCTCTCGAACTACCTGCACGGTGTCGGGACGTGGTACACGCTGACCGCCGAAGGCATGACGCTGCCCGGGACGATGCCCGCGCCCAGCGCGGCGCCCGCCGCCGGGGCCACGACGACCGAGGCCGAGCCTGCCCCGACCGCGGCGCCGGGCGCGGCGGCCCCGAAGGCGGCCGACATGATGACCGACGCCGCCCCGGCGGCGGCGATGGCTCCCGCGGCGGCGGCGCCGGCGGCGGCGCCGGCGGCGGCGATCAACGTGCAGGACCAGACGCTGTTGGGCAACTCGGGCGGCGCGTCGACCAACTACGACCTGATGGTCAAGGAAGGCCNNNCCAGACGTACACCGTCAAGATGCACTACGGCACCGACATGGGCGGCACGTGGCCGGCCATCGGCTTCAAGGTCTGGGGCCCGAACGGTTGGGTCGCCAGCAGCCACGCCGCGGGCTCGGGGCGCGCCGAGGCCACGTTCACGGCCACCGGCGACGTCAAGTACTCCATCCAGGTGTACAACTACCACCACGGCGTGACGGCGTTCTACGGCATCGAGGCGATGGCCGCGGAGTGACGCCGGGCGCCGGGCCGCCGCCCGCGATCCGCGCGCGGCGGCCCGGCACGACGGACGACCCCTTCGGGGGCCGTCCATGGACGGTCATCAACGGGTTCGGCCAACGGCCGGACCCGTTGTGCGTTCGTCGCAGGCGTTGGGCGCCGGTGGGCCATCGCCGCGCCGTGCGGGATCCGTTGCGCGCGGCGCGGGCCAGACCTGTGTTATCATGTCGGCGCGTACGTCCGCGCTTCCGGCGAAAGGATCCTGGCCATGGCCCACCCCATCCGCTCCGCGTTCGCCCTCGTCGCCGCCGCCGCGTGGCTGGCCGCCGCGCCCGCGCCGGCCACCGCCGCGCCCGCCGACATCGCGCGGGCGCCCGACCTGACGTTCGAGCCGTGCCAGGCGCGCGGGATGCCGCCGTTCGAAGGCACGTGCACCGTGCAGGGCTTCGGCGACTTCAACGGCGACGGGACGGACGACGTCGTCGTGGAGCAAGCCGCGGCCGCGCGCGCGCCGGCCGGCGCCGACGCCCCGGTGGTGCGGACGTTCGTGCTGCTCATCGGCCCGTTCAGCGGCTCCGACGGCCCGAGCAAGCGCATCGAGGTCCGGGTCGAGCCCGGCGAGGGCGGCGTCAACCTGACGATCGCCGACGTCGACGGCGACGGGAAGGACGACCTCGCGCTGGCCGCGCTGTACCGCGACCTCGGCGGCCCGGCGCTCCTCGGCCACCAGCGGGTGGGGCTCGTCATGGGCCGCGCGGCGCTCGCGCCGCGCTACGAGCTCGGGCGTCTGGACGGCGCCACCTCGACGCTGCGGCGCACCATCGCCGCCACCAGCAGCGAGGCGATCGGGCAGATCATGCTCGCCGACGTGCAGGCCGCCTTCGGCGATGTCAACGGCGACGGCTGGACGGACGTGGCGCTGGGGAACGGGATCGGGGCCGCGCTCGGCCAGGCCGTGGCGATCGCTCCGGCGCGGCCGGCCGACGACCCCGTGACGGCGCCGGCGACGGCGTCGGTGGCCGTGGCCTACGGCCCCATCCGGTGGGAGGGCGCCACGGTGCTGACGCCGGCCGTGCAGATCACGCGCCTGGGCCCGTGCCCCAACGCGCTGGGCGGCGTCGCGGACGTGACCGGGGACGGCATCGACGACGTCGTCTTCACGCAGTGTCCCGGCCAGCGCCTGCCGGACGCGGTCCAAGTGCTCGCGGGCTCGGCCGCCTTGGCAGGCACGGTCGCCGCGGCCCCGGTCGGCGCGCGCGGTCCGGTGGCGCCGCCGCGGCCGATCCTGGCGCTCGGCGACAGCGAGGTGCCGCCGCCGGGCGAGCCCGGGCGGGGCTACCTCCCCGGCGGCGCCGCGCCGGACCCGTCGGGGCGGCCGCTCTTCCTCGAGGACGTCGACGCCGACGGCGTCCGCGACATCGTGCTGGGCTTCGGCGCCAACGCGCACGTGTGGCTGGGCGGCCCGGACGTCGGGGCCCGGGTGGCGGCGCGCCGGACCGACCGGGTGATCGTCGGGGCGGGCTTCGGGGCGCTGGCCCGGACGCGGGCCTGGCACGGGGCCGACATGGATGGCAACGGCGTCCGCGACGTCCTGCTCGTGCAGCCGCTGCCGCTCCCGGCGGCGGTCGGGCGGGCCGGGGCCGACCCGGCGCCGGGCATGCGGGGCGGGGCCGACCCGGCCGCGGGCATCCGCGCGCGCGTCGAGATCTTCGCCGGCGAGCGCGCGGCGGTCGACGTGCTCGACACCGACCTCGACGCGCCCGACGCGGTGTGGCCGTCGCTCGCCAGCCTCGACGGGATGGCGGACGTCGACGGCGACGGCTTCACGGACCTCGTGTGGTCCGCGCCGTCGAAGGCCGGCGCGACGCTGTCGATCCACCACGGGCCGCTCTTCGGGCGCCGCTAGCGTCCCGCCACCGAGGACCTGCCGGGACCGCAGGCTCGCCGACCGCACGTCGATGCGGCCGACGCGGCCGCGGTCCAAGGCAGCGCCGCACAGACGACCGCTGGCCAGGAGCCGCGCATGAAAGACCTCACCGACCTCGCCCTCGACATCGCGCGCACCGCCGGCGCCGCCTACGCCGACATGCGGATCGTCGACGAGCGCCAGAGCCAGGTCTTCGTCCAGCGCCGATCGCTGAAGAACCTCCAGCTCAGCGAGTCGCTCGGCTGCGGCATCCGCGTGCTCGTCGACGGCGCGTGGGGCTTTGCCAGCGACACGCGCCTGAGCCGCGACGCCGTGGCCGCGGCGGCCCGGCGGGCCGTGGCCACCGCGCGCGCGTCGCGGCAGGTGCCCAAGGACACCCCTGCCCGCATGGCCCCGGAAGCCGCGCACGTCGGCACCCACGTCGGGCCGTGCGCCGAAGACCCGTTCGCCGTCCCGCTCGCCGAGCAGGCCGACCTCCTCGTGGGCACCCTGGCGACCATGATGGACGCCCCCCACATCGCAAGCGCCATGGCGTGGCTGGCGTTCACCCGCTGCCGACGCGTCATCGCCACCACCGACGGCAGCTACCTCGACCTGACCAACACCTTTGCCCATCCGTTCGTGTCGTGCACCGCGGTCGTCGACGGCGAGTCCCAAAGCCGGCAGTACCAGGGCGGCGCGCGCCAGGCCGGTTTCGAGCTCGTGCGCCAGATCGACCTGCCGGGGAGCGCCCGCCGCTGGGCCGAGGAGGCGGTCATGAAGTGCCGGGCCGTCGTCGGCCACCCCACCGAGAGCGACCGCATCCTCGGCTGGGAGGCCAACTACGCCGGCCGGAGCTTCGTCCGGCCCGCCGACGTCGGCCGCCTGGCGTACGGGAGCCCGATCGTCAACTTCACCGTCGACAACACGCTGCCCGACAGCGTCGGCCACTGGTTCTACGACGACGACGGCGTGCCGATGCAGGCGTTCCCGTTCATCCGCGACGGCATCCTCGTCAGCCTCAGCGCGACGCGCGAGACGGCCCCGATCCTCGGCTGGGACCGCTCCAACGGCTGCTGCCGCGCCGACCGCTTCGACCGGTTCCCGATCAACCGCATCCCCAACGTCTACATGGAGCCCGGGACCGACGACGCGGTCACGCCCGAGGACCTCATCGCCGGCGTCGACCGCGGGATCTACATCCAGGGCCAGGGCAGCTTCTCGATCGACCAGATGCGGCGCAACTTCCAGTTCGGCGGCGACCTGTTCTGGATGATCGAGCACGGCAAGCTCACGCGCCCCCTCAAGAAGGTCACGTACCACGCGATGACGACCGACTTCTGGGGCAGCTGCGACGGCATCGCCGGGCCGCGCTTCTGGCGCAGCCACGGCATCATGAACTGCGGCAAGGGCGAGCCCGGCCAGTCGATGCGCATGACGCATGGCGCCAGCCACGCCCGTTTCCGCAACATCCAGGTGGGGGACGCCAGCCGATGAGAACCCGCGACGAGATCGAGGCCCTCCTGCGGTCGGCCCTCGGCCGCGTGACGCTGGGCGAGGCCGAGGCCGGCTTCCAGCACGACACGCTCCTGGCCACCCGCTTCGGCGACAACGCCATCACCCAGAACACCGCCGCCACGACCGAGCGCGTCACCATCGACGTGATCCACGACGGCCGGCGCGGCAGCGCCAGCACCAACACGCTCGACGACGACGCGCTCGCCGCGGCCGCCCGCCGCGCCGAGGCCATCGCCCGTCACGCGCCGCCCGACCCCGAGCACGTCGCGCTCCCCGGACCGCAGGCGTATCCCGCCACGCCGCCGGCGTTCTTCGAGGACACCGACGCCGTCACGCCGCAAGCGGTCGCCGGCGACGTCGGCGTCGTGGTCGCGCGGGCGCGCGCCGCCGGCTACACCGCCAGCGGCCTCTTCCAGGCGTCGACCCATGCCCACGCCGTCGCCAACACCCATGGCCTCTTCGCGCACCACGCCCACACCGCCGTCGACTTCTCGACCACCATCCACGGCCCCAACGGCAGCGGCAAGGCCGAGCAGTCGCGCAACGCGTACGGCCGCGTCGACGTCGCCCGGCTCGCCGACACGGCCGTCGCCAACGCGGCCCTGGCCCAGGACCCCCGTCCGCTGCCGCCCGGCGACTACACCGTCATCTTCGAGCCGTTGGCCGTCGGCGAGCTGCTCGCGTTCCTCGCGTGGACCCTGTCGGCGCGTGACGCCGCCGAGGGCACGACGCCGTTCGCCGGCACGCTCGGCACGCAGCTCTTCGGCGACAAGGTGTCGCTGAGCCTGCGCCTCGACGACCCCGATCTCCCCGCGCCCCCGTTCGGCGACGCCGGGCTCGCCATGCGGCCGACGACGTGGGTCGACCGCGGCGTCGTGCGGCGGCTGCACCACAACCGCTACTGGGCCGCGCGCCAGGGCGAGACGCCCGACGCCGCGTCGTGGCCGCTGTTCATGGCCGGCGAGGACCGCTCGGTCGACGACCTCGTCCGCGCCTGCTCGCGCGGGCTCCTGGTGAAGAACCTGTGGTACATCCGGTTCGTCGACCGCCGCAGCCTGATGCTGACCGGCATGACGCGCGACGGGCTGTTCCTCGTCGAAGACGGCCAGGTCCGCCACCCGGTCAAGAACCTGCGTTGGAACGAGAGCCCGATCACCTTCCTGCGCAACGTCGTCGGCCTCTCGCGCCCCGAGCGGGTCGGCGGCTGGGTGCCGGCGATGCTGCCGGCGGTGATGAGCGAGGCGTTCACGTTCACGTCGACGACCGACTCGATCTGAATCCGCGGCACGGCCGCGAGGACGCGCCACACCACCGATGGACACGCCGACGCTCGCCGAACAGGAGTACCACCGCAGCAAGCTCCTGGCCTGGAACCCGCGCCAGATCGACCTCCAGCGCGACGCCGCCGATTGGGCCGCGCTCGCGCCGCCCGAGCACGATGCCCTCGTGCGGTTCGTGGGCCTATTCGACGCCGTCCAATCCACCGCGCTGCGCCACCTGCCGGCGCTCGCGCTCGCGCTCGCGCGCCGCGGCCACCCCGTCTCCGACCTGCAGTGCCTGGCGGCGCAGGTGTGGGAGACGGCGCGCCACGTCGAGTGGCACGCCCGCTGGCTCGCCGACGTGGGCCGGGCGGGCGGCCCGCTCGCCGTCGCGGGCGATGACCACTATCAGGCGCTGGTGGCGCAGGACTTGCCGACGTACCTCGACCTCGTGCTGACGGACCACGGCTCCGTCGCCGTCACGCGGGCCGCGGTGACCTACCACCTGGTGTGCGCCGGCGTCGTGCTCGAGCCGGCCATGGGCGAGCTCGCCCGCGCCTTGCGCGCCCACGACATCCTCCCCGGCCTGACGTACGGCCTGGACCTCGTTCGCCGCGACCTCGCCCGCCACGCCGACGTCGGGAGCGACCTGGTCGCGCGCGTGGTGGCGGAGGCTGCGGCCGACGGCGGTCCGAGGCCCCCGCACGCGGGCGGCGACGGGCCCGAAGCCGCCCCGCCCATCGACCTCCGCGGCATGCTGGCCCCGCCATTGCGGCTGGCCGCCGGGACGCTCGCGGCGGTGTTCCGGCCGTGGGGGACGACCGCGCCGCTCGGCATCGACCTCGACCGCATGGCCGACGCCGCGCGGGCCGCGGTGGGCACCCGGCTGGCGCGCATCGAGGCCGCCGCGCCGGCGGCGGACGACGCGGCCGGTTGAAAGAAAGGGGGAGGGGCCCTCGCGGACCCCTCCCCTCCGACGACGCCACGACGACGCCGCGCGGGCGGCCGTCTACGGCAGCGGCGCCATCAGGTCGAAGCCCTGCAGCGCTTCCGGCAGGAAGACGCTGATCGGCAACCGCGGCCACCACGTCACCGGCACCTGGATGGCGTTGACGGCGCCCTTCCAGCCCACGACGATGATGCCGCGCGCCGGGCCCGTCGCCCCCTGCAGGTCCGCGGTGCGCGCGCAGACGTCGACCGTCGCCGGCTGGCCGGGCACGATCGCGTCCGGCGCGTTGCGCAGCTCGAGCGAGTCGCCCGAGACGATGTCGATCTTGAGGTCGAACGTCGCCTCGCTCAGCCCGGGCACCACCTCGCGCGAGTTGTGCACCCACACCTGGTACTTGCCCGGCGCCGTGAACCCCGACAGCGTGACGACCTCGTTCTCGGTCGGGCCCGTTCCCTGGCCGACGATCTCGCTGGCGAAGTCGAACGTGCCGTCGCTGTTGGCGTCGCGCAACACGTAGAGGTCCGGGTCGGTGTTCGGCTGGCCGGTCAGCGTGACCTGGAAGAAGCCCGCCTCGCTCGTCAGGTCGATGTTGGTCCGGAACGTCTCGGTCGCCGCCGGCGAGGCCGCGACCTTGGCCTTGGCGCCGGTGATCATCCGCGGCAACGACATGCCGTAGGCCCGCACCCGCGCATCGGGCAGCGCCATCTGCGACGTGATGTCGAGGCT
>QEVT01000211.1 GCA_003576755.1 bacterium
CGGCGGCCGTCGCCGCGGGGTCGCCGGCGGCGCGCGCGACGGCCTCGCGTGCGGCGAGCGGGCCCATGCCGCGCATGCGGGCGACGACGAGCTGCGCCGCGAGGTCGTCGGGGCGGGCGGCGAGCCAGCCGGCGACATCGGCGACGGTGACGGCGGTGGGCAGGGCCTTGAGCTGGGTCGGCGGTGGGAGGTATGGCCGGCCGGGCAGGAGCACGCGGGCGCGGGTCATGGCGGCGGTCACGGGTCGGGCCAGGGCAAGGATGACGCCGTCGGCGCCGGTGAGGACGAGGTTGGCCAGACGTCCGGTCAGCTCGGCGACGAGCCGCACCGGCGGATCGGCGTCGAAGGTGAAGATCAAGATGCGCTCGCCTTCGGGGTGGTCGACGGCGCCGAGGCGCCGGCCCTCGGCGTGGGCGGCCAGCGCCAGGGCCAGCGGGCTGGACGGGGTGTCGCCGCGCCGGGGCTTGTGGGGCGTCAGCCGCAGACCCTCGGCTTGGGGATCGGCGCTGAGGACGAGGTAGTGGCGGTCGCCGCGGTACAGCTCGAGGGACACCGTCAGGCGGTCGATCTGGACGACGTCCTGCACGCGTGCGCCGACGGCGCGGGCGCGCAGCTCGGCGGTCAGGGCCGCGGTGGTGAGGGCATCGATGTGCATGGGGCGGGCGCGAATGAGAGCCGGGCGCCGGGCGGGGGACCCGCCCGGCGCCCAGGGGATCGATCGCTGGGTTCGAGGATGGCCGGCCGCCAAGGCGTGGACGCGGACTGCCGGATGGCGACCGGGCCGGCACGCGGCCGGCGTGCGGCCGACGGGTGGCCCGCAAGACGCGGGTCAGCCGGAGGCGTGGGTCTTGCGCACCGTGCGGTAGATGTTGTCGTAGATGCCGAGCAGGCGCGCCTCCGACTCCTCGTCGAGCACGACGCGGGCGATCTGGCGCCAGATCAGCGTGGTCATCCAGATGCTGATGGCCTGTTCCATGACCTCGGGTGAGTCGGTGTTGGGCAGCGAGAAGTTGTCCACGGCGTCGTCTCCTCCAGGTGGGTCGGTTGCGGATGCGTCGTCGTCGTGCGGTGACCGGCGCGGTCGGCGGTACGGCTCCGGCACGGCCGTGATCGTGGCTGTTGCACGGCCGCCGGGAGATTATAACCACGGGGCGGGGATGGGGGAAGCGCGGGGACGGAGGTCGTCTTGCGGCTTGCACAGAGGCTCAGGAGGGGCCGACCCCGTCTCCGCCCCACTCGCCCAGCGCCGCCGCCACCTGCTCCGCCACCGCGGCCCAGTCCTTCGGCCGCGGTTGCCAGAACAGCCGCATCGTGGGGTACCACGGGGTGTCGGATCGCCCGTCCACGCCCCAGCGCCAGTCCGGCGAGTGGCACAGCATCACCCAGACCGGCTTGCCGAGCGCGCCGGCGAGGTGGATGACCCCGGTGTCGACGCCGACCACGAGGTCGAGCTGGGCGATGGCCGCGGCCGTGTCTGCCCAGTCGCGCAGCGCCGCGCCGAGGCCGTGGACCTGGAGCGGCGCTGCCAGGCGTTGGACGTCGGCCGCGCGCGGACCGACCTGCAAGCTGAAGAAGTCGACCCCCGGCACGTCGAGGATCGGCGCCAGCGCCTCGATGTGGGTCGAGCGGTTGCGGTCGTTGCCCTGCGTCGGGCTTCCGGCCCACACCAGGCCGACCTTCGGCCGGCGGTCGGCACGGCCGGGGCCCGGCCGGAGCGCATCCAGCCGCAGCGGATGGATCGCCGGCGGCGCGAGGTACGGGATCGGCGCCGGGATGGTGTCGATGGTGATGCCGAGGTGGCGCGGTGCGCTCATCAGCGGCGTGAACACGTCGAACTCCGACATCGGGATCTCGCCCGTCGCGCGCAGGACGTCATGGCCATCGGCCGACGCGAACAGGCGCAGCAGCGGCTCGGGCGCGACCAGGACGAGGCGGCGCGCGCGCGCGGCGAGCTGCGGCAGGAAGCGGACGAACTGGATCGCGTCGCCGGCGCCCTGTTCGGTGTGGACCAGGAGCGACTTGCCGGCGATGTCCTCGCCTGCCCACTGCGGCTGGGGGCACTGGAAGGGCAGGAAGCCGGGCGTGCGCCAGCGCCACTCGAACTCCGCCAGCCCGCGCGGCAGGTCGCCGGTGCGCATGAGGACCATGCCGAGGTTCATGTGGGCGACGGCAAAGCCCGGGCGCAGCGCGATTGCGCGCTCGTAGTGCGCGATCGCCTCGTCCAGCCGGTTGAGCGCCGCGCACGCGTTGGCCAGGTCGTTCCACGCGTCGGCGTTGTCGCCGCGGATGCCGACGGCCTCGTGGAACGCGGCGACCGCGCCCTCGAAGTTGTCGCGATCGCGCAGCGCGATGCCGCGGTCGTAGGCTGCGACGAAGGGGTCGGGCGCGCCGGTCAGGGCGCCCGGCGACGGGGCGACGGGGCTGTCCGAGGCCGGTTCACGCTGCTCGGGCGGCACCTCGGACAGCGCCGCGTCCGGCAGGACATAGGCGTTGGCGAGCTTGGGGTCGTGGAGCTCCAGGATCTCGGGGAACCGGATGCCGGGCAGCACCTGGACGGCGAAGATCTCCTGCACGCCCTCCTCGAAGCGCAGGAAGCCCACCGTCTGCCCGGTGCGCAGGTCCACCACCCACACCCCGCACGTGCGCTCCTCCAGGCGCTCGACGAGCGGGATGCCGCTGAAGACGGCCGACTCGCGTACTTTGGAGAGGCCGATGAACGCCAGCGGCCCCCAGAAGTCGAGCCCGCGGGTGAAGCCGGGGAGCTGGGCCAGCGTGACCCACGTGCGCGCCGCAGAGTCGTAGCGCGCCAGGCTGCCCTCGCCGGACTCCAGGAAGTACAGCTTGTCGTGGTACCAGCGCGGGGAGTGCGGCATCGAGAGGCCGCGCAGCAGGATCTCGCACGACGCGACATCCATGAGGATGCCGCCGCGGGCCTTGTTGGCGCGCCAGCCGCCCGGCGTGTCCGTCGTCCCCAGCGCCGTGACGTACCTCGGCCGGCCGTCGACCATCGCCAGCCCGTTCAGGTGGCAGCGGTCTTCGGGCGCATAGGCCGTGACGAACGGCGGGCGCCAGCGCGGCGTGAAGCTGTGGTCGACGTCGAGCGTGCAGAGGCACGAGAAGCGGGTGTTGACGATCCAGAGGTCGTCGCCCGCGTCGTACGCCATCTCGTGCACGTCGATGTCGCCGGTCACGTGCACCTGGCGCGGCAGGAAGCAGGCGTCGTGCTTGCCGGGCGGGTCGAGCTTGCGCGCCACGGCCGGCATGTTGCGCAGCATCCATACGGCGCGCGCGCTGCCCAGCGCCAGCCGCCGGCGGTCGGCGGCGATGCCCATGGGCTTGTCGAAGGTGCGGAAGTGCGTGTTGAGCGCGCCGCCGTCCTGGCGCACCAGGATCACCTTGCCGGCCTGGTACGTCGACACGACGAGGCTGATGCCGAGCTGGTGGAAGATGCCGGCCAGGTTGGTGGTGTAGACGCTGCGCAGGGGGTCCGGCGCGGGTTCGGCGGTGCTGGGAGCCTCGCGGGTCGGTTCGGTCACGCCGGGGATGATACCCGAGGTCGACGCCGCGACGCGAGCGGCGGGAAGGCCCTCTCCCCCCCGCCACCCGCACCGTCCACCCCCACCGCCTATAATTCGCCACCGCCCGCCGCGCACGAACGGAGGCCCCCGCGATGCCGTCCTCATCCGACCGACAACGCCTCATCGGCTGGCTCGAGCTCCTCGAGCGGCTGGCCACCGTCGGCGGCGCCCGCGAGCTGACCGCGCTGGCGTTCCGCGTCGACGAGTGGGTCGACTGCTCCGCCCCCGTCGTGCTGCCCGGCGGCGCCGCGTTCCCCGAGCTCGGCTTCCCGGTGCCTCACGGCGCCGGCGCGCCGGCGTGGCTCCTGCCCGGCGCGCGCGTGCTCGTGCCCGCCGCTCCGCCGCCGGACCCCCGCGCCGGCGCGGACCTGCCGGCAACATCGGCCTCCACACGCGGCGGCCCCGCCGAAGGGAGCGCCGCGCCGTATGCCGTCGTCGCGCTCCCCGACGCCGGCCTCGACCCCGCTGCGCTCGCCGACTGCCTGCGCCCCGTCGCCATCGCCCGCTACCTCGACGGCCAGCCGCTGGCCGAGCTCTCCGGGGCGGCCACGCCGGTCGTCGTCGCCGATCTCCTGCTCGTCGCCGGCCAGGCCGGGCCGCTCGCGCGCGGCACCATCCTCGGCATGCTGGCCGACGCCATGCGCGACGATCCCGGCTGGAACCAGGCCAGCGCCCGCCTCAAGGCCGGCTTCGAGCACGGCCTCGGCGACCGTGCCGAGACCGTCCGCGCCGCCGCCACCCGCGGCCTCGTCCGGCTCGCGGCCGGGCTCGGGCCCGCCGTGCCCGGCAACCCGTTGCGCAGCCTCGAGGTCCTGTTTGCCGTGCCGCGCGCCGACGTGCATGCCGCCGCGTTGCGCGCCGTCGCCGAGCTGCCCGCCGACGCCCTCGAACGCGTCCGCCCCACCCTCGCGCCGCTCCTGCGCGCCGCCATGGTCGCCCCCCACGCCGACGAGCGCCGCCTGGCGGCCGAGGTGACGCTGCGCCTCGAGGGCGGCGGTGCCGAGCTCGGGCTGGCCGACGACCTCGACGCCGGCGGCGAGCGCCGGCTGCGCGCCTTGGCCACCCTCGCACGGGATCCTGCCCGCCGGCACGACGGCCTCTTGCCCAAGGTCCTCGACGCCGCGCACGCCGACGATCCCGCCGTGCGCCAGGCCGCGCTCGACGTGCTTCACCACCAGATCGGACACGAGGCCCCGCCGGCGCGCCGCCGCATCCTGACCACGTTGCTGACGTCGCCCGACGCCCGCCTCGTCCAGGCCGGCCTGTCGTACATCGGCGCCCGCCTGGGCGCGCCGCCCGGCCCCGCCGACCCGTTCGAGCCGCGCGCCGAAGCCGACGCCGAGACGCGGCGCCTCGTGCTCGGCGCCCTCGACGGTCCCGCGGACAGCCGCGCCGCCGCGGCGCGGCTGTGGATCGCGCTGCACCGTGACCGCACGGCCGACGAGACGGCCGAGGCCTACGCCATGCTGCTGCGGCACGCCGACCCGGTGGTGCGCCAGGCCGCCCTGCGCGACCTCGCCGCGCCGCCCGACGGCGTGCCCCGCGTCACCGTGCGCGACCTCCTCCACAAGCCGCTCATGGAGCGCCTGCGCGACCCCGAGCCGGCGCTGCGCATCGAGGCCATGCGCGCCGTCGCCGGGCAGCAGGTGCCGCGGGCCGCCGCCATCGTGGCGCAGCTCGCCCTCGACCCCGACCCGTTGACGCGGCGCGGCGCCCTGCAGGTCCTGCGCGACCTGGGCGACGCGGCCGATCTCGCGCGCGCCGAAGCGTCCGCCCGCCATGCGGAGGTCCTCCTCGTCCCCCCCGCGCCGGACGACGGGGCAGCCCAGCACCGCTGGCGCGACGCCCTCGACGCCGTGTCGCGGCTGCCGTCGCCGTGGGTCAGCGACCTCGCCGTGGCGGCCCTGGCCGAGGCGCCCGAGCGGCCGACCGACCCGTTTTGGGCGCGGGCCGTGGCCGGCCTCGACGACGAGCTCGTGCGGCGCGCCGCCGACCCCGACGACCTCTTGCCGCTGTGCCACCGGCTGCTCGAGCCGCCGCTGCCGAAGCCGGTGCACGCCACGCGGCTGGCCGGGCGCATCGCGGCCGCCAGCCCGCGCGCGGTCGACTTCCTGTGGTCGATTCAGCGCCAGGCCCAGGGGGCTGCGGCTGCCGCCGCGCGCCAGGCGCTGGCCGCGCTGGCAGGCGCCGTCAAGTCACCGGCCGTCGAGGACGAGCTCGGCGTGCTCGCCCAGCACGCCGACGACCCGGCCGACCGCGACTTCCTCCGCCAGATCGCGCGCCAGCCGCCTGGCGCGGCGCGGCGCTGAAGGCTCGCGTCGTGCGCGCGCTGGTCCAGCGGGTGCGTCGCGCTGCCGTGCGCGTGGACGGCGCGACGGTCGGCGAGATCGGGCCGGGCCTGCTCGTCCTTCTCGGCGTGCGCCGCGGCGACACGGCGGCCGAAGCGGCGTGGCTGGCGGACAAGGTCGCCGGCCTGCGCGTGTTCGAGGGCGCCACGGGCAAGTTCGACCGCGCCTTGGCCGATGTCGGCGGCGACGTTCTGGTGGTCAGCCAGTTCACGCTCTACGGCGACGCGCGCCGCGGCCGCCGCCCGGACTTCACGCTCGCCGCCGACCCGGCCACGGCCGAGGCGCTGTACCTGCACTTCGTGGCGCGCCTGCGGTCGGCTGGCTTCCGCGCCCCCACGGGCGTGTTCGGCGCCATGATGGACGTCGAGCTCGTCAATGACGGGCCGGTGACGGTGCTCGTGGAGCGTGACGCACGCGGGGGATAGGGCCGGTCGGGTGGCGGGCTCCCGGGCGGGCAGATTCGCCGGTCGGGGGATCGCCGGGCGCAGGGACAGCCCTTGCGGCATCTCTTGCCCCGGGCGACGCCGGACGACTGCCGACCGCCCCGGTCGGCGGCTGGTGGGCAAGGGATGGCGACGGCCACGGCGCGGCCCGCCGCGCACCCCCTCATCCCGCGTCGCCGCCTCCCGGCGACGCGCGGC
>QEVT01000212.1 GCA_003576755.1 bacterium
GCCGACGCCGGACGCGCGGCCGGCGCGCCGCTGCTCGGGGCCGTGCCGCCCGCCCACCGCCGCCGCCGCCGCCGCACGGCGCCTGGAGGAACCCAGCCATGAACGCCCTCGTCACCCTGGCCGACCCGCACTCGGCTGTCGCCGAAGCCTACCGCGTCCTGCGCACCAACCTCGCCTTCGCCCGGCCCGACGCGCCGTTGCGGACGCTCCTCGTCACCAGCCCCGCGCCCGACGCCGACAAGTCGGCCGCCGCGGCCAACCTCGCCGTGGTCACCGCCCAGGCCGGGCGCACCGTCGTGCTCGTCGACTGCGACCTGCGCCGGCCGGCGCAGCACACGCTGTTCGGCCTCGCCAACGACGCCGGCGTCACCACGGCGCTGCTCGACGACGCCGCGCTGGCCGACCTGCCGCTGCGGGCCACGCCCGTCGACGGGCTGAAGGTGCTGACCAGCGGCCCGCTGCCCCCCAACCCCGCCGAGCTGCTCGGGGCCCGGCGCATGGGCGCGCTCGTCGACCGCCTGGCCGAGCAGGCCGACCTCGTGCTGTTCGATGCGCCGCCCGTGGTCGCCGTGACCGACGCCGCCGTGCTCGCGCCGCAGGTCGACGGCGTCCTGCTCGTCCTCGAGGCCGGCCGCAGCCGGCGCGACCACACCGTCCGCGCCCGCGAGCTGCTCGACAAGGTCGGCGCCACCGTCGTCGGCGTGGTGCTGTGCGGCGTCGAGCCCGACACCGTGGCCTACGGCGCGTAGGCGCGGCGGCGGGCGACTCCACCCCAGCAAAGGACGACCGCATGAAAGGCCTGATCCTCTCCGGCGGCAAGGGCACCCGGCTCTACCCGCTCACCTACACCCGCGCCAAGCAGCTCATCCCGGTGGCCAACAAGCCGGTGCTCGTCCGGGTCATCGAGGCCATCCGCGACGCCGGCATCGACGAGATCGGCATCGTCATCGGCGACACCGGGCCGGAGATCCGCGAGGCGATCGGCGACGGCGGCCAGTGGGGCGTGCGCGTCACGTACATCCCGCAGGACGCGCCGCTGGGCCTGGCCCACGCCGTCAAGATCAGCCGCGACTTCCTCGGCGACGACCGGTTCGTCATGTTCCTCGGCGACAACGTCATCCAGGGCGGCATCGCCGACCTGATCGCGCAGTTCGGCGACTCGCGTTGGAACTGCCAGATCGTGCTGACGCCCGTGGCGGAGCCGCAGCACTACGGCGTGGCCGAGCTCGACGCCGACGAGCGCATCGTGCGCCTGGTCGAGAAGCCGCGCGAGCCGCGCAGCGACCTGGCGCTCGTCGGCATCTACATGTTCGACCACCACGTCCACGACGCGTGCGCCGCCATCCGCCCGAGCTGGCGCGGCGAGCTCGAGATCACCGACGCCATCCAGTGGCTGGTCGAGAACGGCTACGCCGTGCACCCCTACATCCACCGCGGCTGGTGGATCGACACCGGCAAGCCCATCGACATGCTCGACGCCAACGACCACGTGCTCGAGGAGCTCACGCCGCACGTGGCCGGCTTCGTCGACCGCGACAGCCAGGTCGACGGCCGGGTGACCATCGAGCCCGAGGCCGAGGTCATCAACAGCGTCATCCGCGGCCCGGCCATCGTCGGCCGCCGCACGCGCATCGTCAACAGCTACATCGGGCCGTTCACGTCGATCTACCACGACGTCGTGGTCGAGGACAGCGAGATCGAGCACTCGATCGTGCTCGAGCACTCTTCGATCCGCGGCATCCCGCAGCGGATCGCCGACAGCCTGATCGGGCGCAACGTCAAGCTCTCGCGCTCGCCGATCAAGCCGTCGGCCCACAAGCTGACGCTGGGCGACTACAGCGACGTCGGGCTGCTCTAGGCGCGCGCCGCGCCGGATTCGGACGCCCGTCGGACCGGAATCGGACCGCGACGATTAAGATACTAGGGTTCCAGAGGGAGGCCATCGTGAAGCGGACCTGGCTGGTGACCGGCGGCGCCGGTTTTATCGGGGCGAACTTCGTCCACCATCTGCTCGACCACCACCCCGACGACCGGGTCGTGGTCTACGACAAGCTGACGTATGCCGGCAACCTCGACAACCTGCGCGACCGCATGGCCGACCCGCGCTTCGCGTTCGTCCACGCCGACATCTGCGACCGCGCGGCCGTCGAGGCGGCGGTGGACGGGCACGGCGTCGACACGATCGCCAACTTCGCCGCCGAGACCCACGTCGACCGCTCGATCGTCGCGCCCGACGCGTTCATCCACACCGACGTGCTCGGCACGCACACGCTGCTCGAGGTCGCCCGCGAGCGCCGGCTGCGCTACCACCAGGTGTCGACCGACGAGGTGTACGGCCACGTCCCCGACGGGGCGTCGACCGAGGCCGACCCCATCGCGCCGCGGTCGCCGTACGCGGCGAGCAAGGCCGCCGGCGACCTCTTGGTCAACGCCTACTTCGTGACCTACGGCTTGCACACCACCATCACGCGCGGCTCCAACAACATCGGGCCGTACCAGTACCCCGAGAAGGTCGTCAGCCTGTTCGCCACCAACGCCATCGACGACCTGCCGCTGCCGGTGTACGGCGACGGCCGGCAGGAGCGCGACTACCAGTGGGTCGGCGACCACTGCGAGGCCATCGACCTCGTCGTGCGCCGCGGCCAGCCGGGCGACGTGTTCAACGTCGGCACGGGCACCTCGATCACCAACCTCGAGATGGTCGAGCTGATCCTCGAGGCCCTCGGCAAGCCGGCGTCGCTGATCCGCCACGTCGAGGACCGGCCGGGGCACGACCGCCGCTACGCGCTCGACGTGTCGAAGCTCCAGGCGCTCGGCTGGCGCCCGCGGCACACCCCGCAGGCCGCCATTGTCCGGGCCGTCGAGTGGTACGCGGCCAACCCGTGGTGGTGGCGCCCGATCAAGAGCGGCGCGTTCCGCGAGTACTACGAGCAGATGTACGGCCAGCGCAAGGAGATCGCGGTCGGCCCCGGCGCGGCGCCGGCGTGACCCGGTCGGGCCGGCCCGGCCGCGTGCGCGGCCGGGCCGGCGTCACCCTCCGGCGGCCCCTCAGGCTTGCACCGCCGGCAAACGTTTCTATAATGCGCCCGCAGAGCCCTGGGCCGATGGCGCCCGGGAGCCCTACGGCATCATGGAGGTCCTGACATGACAGCAAACACGGCGGCGCTGGGGAGCACCGACGCCAACGCCGAGATGTCGCGGCGCGAGTTCCTCAACTACGCCTGGCTGGCGACCCTCGGCATCCTCACGATCGAGATGAGCGCGGTGACGCTGATGTTCGCCATGCCGCGCCTCGGCCCCGGCGAGTTCGGCGGACCCGTGCCCATCGGCAGCGTCGACGGCCTGACCATGGACACCAAGGCGTCGCCCACGGCGTTCAACCGCTCCAAGTTCTGGTGGGTCAACACCGACGCCGGCGCCCTGGCGATCTACAAGGTCTGCACGCACCTCGGGTGCATCTACGACTGGAAGCCGGCCGAGAACAAGTACATCTGCCCGTGCCACGGCTCGCAGTTCGAGCGGGACGGGAAGTTCATCCAGGGACCCGCGCCGCGCGACCTCGACCGCTTCGTCATCCGGGCGCTCGACAGCGCCGGCAACGAGGTGGCGCGGACCAACGAGGCCGGCGAGCCGCTGCAGATCCCGGCCGGGTCGACCATCGTGGTCGAGACCGGTCTGCGCATCCATGGCCAGCCCAAGGCGTGACACCGTGGTGCCCGTCTGCCCGATCCGACGCCGCCGCGGCGCGGCCGGGCATCGGGCCGACCGCCCCCGCATCGTGCATCGTGAGCTCGAGGAGCCGTCATCATGCTAGGTAGTGGACTCATCCGGGACTTCCGGGGCGCCGTCGCCAACGAGGTGCAGCGGCTGCGCGCGCACGACTGGGGCAAGGTCGTGGCCGATGGCACCGACCACGTGGTGCGCGGCATCATGGCCGGCCTCAGCGCCCGCGAGCTGCGCGCCATCCTGCGCGGCGACGTGCCGACCGAGAAGCCGAACCCGCGCTACAAGGCCCAGGTCCGCAGCTTCGTGCTGCACCTGCGCCCCAAGTACTACCAGCGCGCCAGCACGTGGTTCACCCACACCTGGCGCCTGGGCTGGTTCAGCGTGTTCTTCTTCGTCGTCGAGACGATCACGGGCATCATCCTGATGATCCCCTACGCCCCGACGCCCGAGCGGGCCTACGGCGACATGCTTTACATCCTCGGCAACATCCCGTTCGGGCTGTTCATGCGCGACCTGCACCGCCTGGGCGCCGAGGGCATGGTGGCCGTGGTGATCCTGCACATGGCGCGGGTGTACTTCACCGCCTCCTACAAGGGCAACCGGTCGTTCACGTGGTTCACCGGCGTGATTCTGCTCCTGGTGACGTTGGTCCTGTCCTTCAGCGGCTACCTGCTCCCCTGGGACCAGCTGGCCTACTGGGCCGTGACCATCGGCACGTCGATGGCCGAGGCGGCGCCGGTGTTCGGCAACGAGGTCAACCTGCTGCTCCGCGGCGGCATCGACATCTGGGCCGGCGGCCTGTTGCGCTTCTACCTCCTGCACATCTTCCTCATGCCGTTGTTGGCCATCATCTTCATCAGCGTGCACTACTACAAGGTGGCGCGCGAGCACTTCATCTCGCTGCCGGCGTCGGTCGAGGAGGGCAACCTCCCGCCGGAGCAGAAGCGCCACGCCGAGGAGCGCATCGACCTCATCCCGAACCTCTTGATCCACGAGGTCATGCTGGCGTCGGTGGCCACGTTCTTGATGATCCTCGCGGTGGCGACCTTCTACCACGCCCCGCTCGAGGCGCACGCCGACCCGCAGGCCACGCCGCTGCACACCGAGGCGCCGTGGTACTTCCTGTGGCTGCAGGGCATGCTCAAGCTCGGCGACAAGTCGCTGATGGGCGTGGTGCTGCCGACCATCATCTTCGGCGTGCTGTTCGTGGTGCCGTGGCTGGACCGCAACCCGCACCGGCTGGCCCGCAAGCGGCCGGCCGCCATCGCCATCGGCGTGATCTTCACCATCGTCATGGTCATCCTGACCTACATGGGCACGCCGGGCTACGGCATCGAGACCCCGCCCGCGCAGGACATCCTCTCGCACCTCGTGCCGGCCACGCACCCCGGCCCGGTCAAGGAGCTGCCGTGGGAACAGGTCGAGGCCGGGCCGGTGGGCGAGGACGGGCTGCCCGGGCGCAAGACCTACTTCGTGTCGTACCCGCCGGAGTGGGTGGATGCCCCGGCCTATCAGGACGCCGAAGCATACGAGTTCGTCACCACGGTCGAGGAAGGGCCCGAGGACAACGAGTGGCACCGGCTGCTCAAGGAGTTCAAGGCCGAGGTCGAGAACCATCCGAAGCTGCTGGCCCCGATCGACAACCAGGAGGCGCTGGCCAAGGTGACGGTCGAGCACTACCATCCCAACCTCAAGTGGGTGGAGTTCACGATCACGTGGGACGAGTTCGCGATCGATCCCAAGACCAAGGCCGTGATCATGGACGGCGACCGGCCGGTGCTCAAGCGCGACCTCAAGGCTTCGAGCCAGCCCAGCGACCCCGGGCAGGTGCCGGACGTGCAGCGCTCGTTCATCGCGCTGCACCGCGACTCGAACTACCACCACTGAGCCGGCGCCGCCGGGCCGAGACACCTGAACCGATTGGGAGCGCGCGGTCGCCGCGCGTGGGAGGAGAGACGGGATGACCCGCGTCGATATCACACTGGGCCTGCTGAGCATCCTCGGCGCCATCGCCATCACGGCGGCGGTCGGCATGGGCGAGGAGGAGCGGATGTCGAAGGCCTCGCTGGGCTTCCAGAAGCGCAGCGTCGAGTCCGGGGCGCAGATGTTCAACCAGTATTGCGCCAACTGCCATGGCCCCAACGCCAGCGGCCTCAACTGCCCGCCGCTCGACGAGACGTCGGGCCTGCACGGCGGCGACATCGGTGCGGGCATCGCCTGGCGGCTCGAGGAGCAGCACTGGGACCGCAACGACGCCTACGGCTACGTGTACTCGATCATCGCGGCGGGCCGCACGCAGTCGACGCGGCCCGACCGCTACCGCGGCACGGCCCCCGACGCGATGCAGATGCCGGCCTGGAGCCAGCAGTACGGCGGACCGCTGCGGCCGGACCAGATCAAGGACCTGGCGACGTACGTCGTGGCCTTCCGCGAGTACTTCCCGGAGGCCGGCTCGGAAAACGCGGCGGTCAAGGCGTGCGAGCGGGTCGTCGGCGACCTCGGGACGGCGGGCCTGCCGGCACCGTCGGTGGCGGGCTACCAGAGCGCGTGCTACGAGACGCTGTGCACGGCCAAGATCCAGGCCGGGGACCCTGAGTTCGTCGCCCCCAAGGAGCCGACCGCGCCGGACCCGAACGACCCGAAGTACGCCGACGACGCCGCGCAGCTCGCGGCGGACCAGGCACAGTACGCCAAGGACCGGGCCGCCCGCGACGCCTACTGGCAGCGCTGCGCCACGCTCGGCGGCACGCTGCCGCCGACGCCCGCGGCAGTGCCGGCGACGTCGCCGGCGGCGGAGGCCGACGCCGCGGCGGCCGAGGGCACGGGCAC
>QEVT01000213.1 GCA_003576755.1 bacterium
CGGCGGGCATCGCCGCGGCGCGGCCCGGCGCGGCGGTCGCCGTGCAGCTCCCGGGCCACGCCTGGTCGCAGGTCGGCGACGACGCCGACCGGCAAGCCCTCCGCGCCGCCGACGCCCTCCTGCCGCGCGTGCCCCATGCCGCGGCCATCGGCCTCGCGACCGCACGGCTGGCCCTGCTGGGCCGGCCGGTCATCCCGGTGCTCGACGTCGCCGCGCTGACGGCCGGACGATCCGGCGGCGCCGATCACCGGGTGACGCGTGCCGTCGACGACTTCCTCTTCGCCGCCCGCGCCACAGGCCGGCCCGGCGCGGCGCTGGCGCCGTGGGAAGCGGGCTACGGCGATCGCGCCGGCCTGGCCGCGCTGGAGGCCTGGCGCGCCTTCGTGTGGCCGGCCGCCGACGTGCTCGCGGGTGGATCTCCCGGCCGCGCGGTCGCGCCCGGCCGCGCGCCCGGAGCCGCCGGAGCCGGCGACCCGATCGGGGGCCGCGACGCCGCTCTCGCCGCACCGCATCGCCAACCCGTCCTCACACCCCTGGAGCATCGACCATGACCAGCCCCTCCGTGCACGACGCCGCCGCCGCGTACTTCGCGGCCATCCGCGACGCCGACGCCGACGCGTTCGCCGACCTCTTCAGCGCCGACGTCCACTTCGAGGACCCCGTGGGCGGCCCCGCCCTCTCCGGCCACGACGGCGTGCGCAGGTTCCACAAGGGCCTGCGGCGGGCATGGCAGGCCCTGCACATGGAGGCGCGCGACGTGTTCGCCCGCGGGCCGCGCGCCGCCGTGCGGTGGCACGCCGAGGGCACGAGCGGCACGGGCAAGGCCATCGCGTTCGACGGCGTCAGCGTCATCGAGGTCGACCCCGCCGGCAAGATCCGCCGGCTCGAAGGCTACTGGGACCTCGAGGGCGTGATCGCCCAGATGTGACCCGCGCCGCGCGGCGGCGCCGGCTTGGCGGATGCACGCCCCAGACCGTATACTCTGCCACCGCCATGCGATACCACATCTGGACCATCGGCTGTCAGATGAACACCGCCGACAGCCAGCGGCTCGGGAGCGATCTCGAACGGCTCGGCTACGTGTGGACCGACGACGCCGACGCCGCCGACGTCGTGGTCCTCAACACGTGCGTCGTGCGACAGCAGGCCGAGGACAAGATCTACGGCCGGCTGGGCGCGCTGCGGCCGCTCAAGGCCGCCCGTCCGGACACGGTCGTGGCGCTCATGGGCTGCCTCGTCGGCCACAAGCCGCCCCCGTCGCTGCGCCGCCGCTTCCCCGAGGTCGACGTGTTCCTCCCCCCCTCGGAATCGCGCCCGCTGGTCGACTTCCTGACCGCGCGGGCCGCGGAAGACGCGGCCCGCGAGATCGACCGTGAGCAGCTCGCCGCGCGCTGGACGCTGCAGGACGCCGGCCCCGCCGACGGCGCGCTCGTCCTCCCCGGGCACGAGCGCGGGTCGCTCGTCGCCGCCCACGTGCCGGTGGTCTACGGCTGCAATTGGGTGTGCACGTTCTGCATCATCCCGTCGCGCCGCGGGCCCGAACGCAGCCGGCCGGCCGACGAGATCGTCGCGCACGTGCGGAGCCTCGTCGAGCAAGGCGTGCGCGAGGTCACGCTCCTCGGCCAGATCGTCGACCGCTACGGGCACGACTGGGGCGCCTCCGACGCGCTGCCCGACCTCTTGCGGCGGCTCGACGGCGTCGACGGGCTCGAGCGCATCCGCTTCCTGACCAGCCACCCCAACTTCATGACGGACCGCCTCCTCGACGCGGTGGCCGAGCTGCCGAAGGTGATGGAGCACATCGAGGTGCCCGTCCAGGCGGGGGACGACACGGTGCTGGCCCGGATGAAGCGCGGCTACACGGTCGACGGCTACCGCCGCCTCGTCGACCGCATCCGGCGCCGGATCCCCGGCGTCGCGATCCACACCGACATCATCGTCGGCTTCTGCGGCGAGACCGAGGCGCAGTTCCAGGGCACGTACGACCTCCTGGCCGAGCTGCGGCTCGACAAGGCGCACATCGCCAAGTACTCGACCCGGCCCGGCACCGTGGCGTCCAAGCTGCTCGTCGACGACGTGCCGGACGACGAGAAGGAGCGACGGCGGAAGGCCATCGACGACCTCCAGCACGCGGTGTGCGGCGCCATCAACGCCGCCCACGTCGGCCGGACCGTCGAGGTGCTGGTCGACGGCCGCGACAAGCAGCGCTGGCGCGGCCGCACCCGCACCAACAAGCTGGTCTTCTTCGACGACCCCCGGCCGCTCCTCGGCCGCACCGTCGAGGTCGAGATCACGTGGTCGGGCCCCTGGTCGATGGTCGGCCGCGCGGCCGGCGCGCCGCCGCCGCGGCGGCGCGAGGTCATCGCGCTCGCCGCCTTCGGGGAGTAGCCGCCGGCGGGCCGCGGCCGGCGCATCACGTGTTGCGCATTCGGAACGCCTGTTCTACAATCGGCGTGCCCGATCGCGCCCCCGCCGGCCGCAGCCCGAAACGAGGATCCCCATGGTGAACGACTTCGAGATCCAGACCCTGCCGTTTACGCCGGAGCTCGACCGCGCGTACCGGCTCTACGCCGCCAAGACCATCGAGGACCGGGCCCTGCCGGACGTGCGCGACGGCTGCAAGCCCGTCCAGCGCCGCATCCTTTACGCCATGCACGACATGGGCCTGCACGCCGATCGGCCGCAGCGCAAGTGCGCGCGCATCGTCGGCGAGGTGCTCGGCAAGTACCATCCGCACGGCGACCAGTCGGTGTACGGGGCGCTGGTGCGCATGGGCCAGCCGTTCTCGCAGCGCGAGGTGCTCGTCGACGGTCAGGGCAACTTCGGGTCGGTGGACGGCGACAACGCGGCCGCGATGCGCTACACCGAGGCGCGCCTCAGCCCGCTGGGCGACCTCATGCTCCAGGACATCGACGCCGACACCGTCGACTTCGCCGACAACTTCGACGGGTCGCTGCGCGAGCCCATGGTGTTGCCGACCGCCTTCCCCAACCTCCTGGTCAACGGGGCGTCCGGCATCGCCGTCGGCATGGCCACCAACGTCCCGCCGCACAACCTCGGCGAGATCGCCGACGCCATCGTGCACATGGTGGGCGCGTGGGAGACGCGCGCCGCCATCGACACCGCGGCGCTCATGCGGTTTGTGCCGGGTCCCGACTTTCCGACGGGGGGCATCGTCTACCGCTTTCGCGACGTCGGCGGCGAGGTGCAGGACACGATCCGGCGCGCCTACGAGACCGGCCACGGCCGGATCGTGGTGCAGGCACGCATGCACATCGAGCCGACGGCCGGCGGCAAGTCCAACATCGTGATCACCGAGCTGCCGTTCAACGTCCAGAAGACCACGCTGCTCGAGCGCATCGCCCGCGAGGTCAAGGACGGCCGCATCGCCGGCATCACCGACCTGCGCGACGAGAGCGACTTCGACACCGGCATGCGCGTCGTCGTCGAGGTGTCGCGCACGGTGCGGCCCGACAAGGTGATGGCCGACCTCCTCAAGCACTCGCAGCTCCAGGAGACCTTTGGCTGCAACAGCCTCGCGCTGGTGCCCGACCCGCGCGGGGCCGGCGTGCGGCCGCGGAGGCTGACGCTGCACGAGATGCTCGAGCGCTTCATCGCGTTCCGGCTCGAGGTCATCGAGCGGCGGAGCCGCCACGAGCTGCGGCGCCGCGAGGAGCGGCTGCACGTCGTCGCCGGGCTGCTGATCGCCCTGGCCGACATCGACGAGGTCGTGGCGATCATCCGCCGCAGCCGGACGCCCGACACCGCCCGCGACAACCTGATGAGCCGGCTCAAGCTGACGCCGGTGCAAGCCGCGGCCATCCTCGACATGCCGCTCCGCCGCCTGACGGCGCTCGAGATCGGCAAGCTGAAGGACGAGGAGAAGGAGCTCAAGGCCCGCATCCAGTACCTGCGTTCGCTCCTCGCCAGCGAGGCCAGGCGCCTCGACGTCGTCGCCGAGGAGACCCTGGCCATCAAGCGCGACTTCGCGACCCCGCGGCGCACCGTCATCCTCGACTCGGAGGGGACCGTGGCCGGGCTCCAGGTCGTCACCGAGAGCGACCTCCGGATGCCGGAAGGCAAGCAGGTGATCGTGGTCACGACCGCCGGGATCGAGCGCCGCGACGCGGCCGGCTTCCGCTACGCCCCGGTCGAGGGCCTGACGAGCCGTGCCACGACCAGCCAGCTCCTGCAGCTGCGCTGCGAGCCCACCGACGACGTGGTGTTCGTCTCGAGCCGCGGGCGTGCATGGCGCAACGCCGTGGGCTTCGTGCCCGACAAGGCCGACCTCCGGCAGCTCGGGCTCGAGCCGGGCGAGCGCATCGTCGGGCTGGCCGCCATGCCCAACGCCGCCGACGCCGACGAGACGCTTTGCCTCGTCGCCGGCACGCGCGCCGGCCGCATCAAGCGCACGCGGGTCGCGGACATGGCCCTGACGCCGGGGCACTGGTCGGCGGTGGTTGGCCTGCCCGAGGCCGGCGACGAGGTGCTGTTCGCGGCCATCGCCGGCGACGCCGCCGACGTGGTGTTCGGCGCACGCTCGGGCCTCGTCCTGCGAACCGCGGCGGCCCAGGTGAACCCGCAGGCCAGCGGCTCGGCGCGCGGCGTCGCCGGCATCGACGTCAAGGCCGACGACCGGCTGCTCGTCGGGGGGGTGGTCGCGGCGGAGCTGGTCGACGCCATGGCGCTCTTCGTCGTCACCGACACCGGCTTCGTCAAGCGCGTGCCGCTCGCCGAGTTCCCCGCCAAGGGCCGCGGCGCGCAAGGCGTGCTCGCGCTGAACCGCACCCCGGCCACCGGCGGCATCGCCGCCCTGGCGCTCGGGCCCGCCGACGCCGGGCTCGACGTGCTGTTCGAGAACGGCCGGCGGCAACGGCTGGCCGCCGACAGGATCCCCACCGAGAACCGCTACAACCGCGGCCGGCCGCTGGTCGACGTCGCCGCCGCCGAGGCGCCCATCGTGCTCGCGGTGGCGATGTAGGCCGCCGCCGCGCCGCACCCGGGCACGATCCACCGCAGGGACGCGCGGGGCACGTGCGCGCCGTGCGTCCGCCAGCCGGAATTCGGCGCCGGCCGTGACGTTTGCGCGATTCCCGCGACTCGATATCATGACGGGCATGCCGAGCGCGACGATGGCGGCCAGCGAGCGCGACCTGCTCGAACGGGCGACCCGATTGGACCAGGCCGCGTTGGCCGAGATCCACGACCGCTACTACGAGCCGCTGCTGCGCTACGTCGCGTTCCGGGTGCCCGATCGCGAGACGGCGGAGGACCTGACCGGCGATGTGTTCCTGCGATTCCTCGATGCCCTGCGCGGGCCGCGCCCGCCCAGCACGACGCTGCGCGGCTGGCTGTACGGCGTGGCGTTCCATGTCGTCCAGGACCACTTTCGCAAGCGGTACCGGGCCGACGTGGTGGCGCTCGACGAGCGGCTGGCCGGCCCCGCCGCCACCGAGTCGGTCGACGACGCGCTGGCGGCGCGGCATGCGCGGACGGCGCTGGCCCGGGCGATGGGCAAACTCACCGAGGAGCAACAGCACGTGATCGCGCTCCGGTTCGGGTCCGCCCAGCCGATCCAGGCGGTGGCGGACGCCCTCGGCAAGTCGGAGGGCGCAGTCAAGCAGATGCAGGCACGTGCGGTGGCGGCGTTGGCCCGCCACATCGCGCACGAGGGGGTTGACGCGTGAACAGCTCGCTCGAGAACCGATTCCAGGAGGGCGTCGAGCTGCTGGTGGACGAGGGCTGGCCGATCGAGCGCATCTTGGCCCGCGACCCCGAGACGGCCGACGCGCTGCGCCCGCTCCTGCTCACCGTCGCCCGGATCACGGCGCCGGTTCCCGAGGCGCGGGACGGAGCGCGGAGCCGGTCGCGCGACGCGTTCCTCGCGGCCGCCGGTCGCATGGCGGCCGCCCCCGCGACGCCGGCTTCGGCCGAGGCCCCGGCGGCGGGGCCGGCCGGTGGCCTCGGCTGGCAGACGGCGGTGCGTTCCGCGCTGTCTTCGCTGTCCGCGCCGCGGCTGCGCCCGGTCGGTCTGGCCATCGGCATGGCGGCCGGCCTGGCGGTGGTCGGCGCGCAGGCCGTGCGCGCCGCGGAGCGCGCGCTGCCGGGCGACCCGTTGTATGCGGTCAAGGAGTCGACGCGCGCGGTCGCGCTGCTGTGGCTGACCACGGACGAGGCCGCGCGGGCCCGGAAGGCCGTCGAGATCGAGGCGGACCGCCGCGACGACGTGGTGGCCGCGCTCGGCACCGGCCGCGCGGCCGACGTCCGGTTCAGCGGCCGGGTGGATGCGTACAGCGACGAGACGTGCGTGATCTCGGGCATCACGGTCCAGCTGCCGGCGGCCGTCGCGGCGTTGTACGCCGACGCCGCGGGCGGCGAGGGCATCCAGGTGGGCGAGTGGATCATGGTCGAGGGCCGCATGGAACGCGGCGTGCTGACGGCGCAGTCGGTGGACCATGTGCCGCCGTCGTTCGTGATCCCGACGGAAACGCCGCTGCCCGTCGAGACGCCCACGCC
>QEVT01000010.1 GCA_003576755.1 bacterium
GCGGCCGCTGGCGCGGCTGATCGCGCGCCCGGGGGTGGCGGGCCGGCTGACCCCGTGCTTCACGGTCGTCGGGCGCAAGCCCGGCCGGGAGGGCGCATGAGCCTCGTGCTCGATCATCTCGCAGCGCACCGCGACCGCCTCGGGCTCGGCCGGCACGGGGCCGACGGCCGCCTGAGCGCGGTCTGGCTGACCCCGCGCTTTCGGGCCTCGAGCCACACCGTGGCGCTGGTGTTTGGCGCGGGCGGCGCGGCGCCGGTGCTGGTCGCCAAGGTGCCGCGCCTGCCGGACGCGCCGGCGGCGCTGGCGCGCGAGGCGGCCAACATCGAGCGCCTCGCCGGTGCGCGCCTGGCGGGGGTGACGGGCATCCCGGAGCTGGTGGCGTTCGAGCGGTTCCGGGGCTGGCCGATCCTCGTCCAGACCGCCCTCGACGGCCGGGCGTGGGACCGCGCGCGGGTGCGGCAGGATCCCGACGCCGCCGCGGCGGCGGGCGTGGCCTGGGTGACGGGCCTACAGCGCGCGACCCGCGCCAGCGCTCCGGCCGGCCCGGAGGACTTCGACCGGCTGGCCGTCGGGCCGCTGGCGGTGCTGCGGGCGGCGGCGGGCGACGACGGCGAGATCGCGCGCCTCGTCGACCGCACCCTGGCGCTGGCGGCGCCGCTTCGGTCGGCGCCGCTGCCGCTGGCGATGGAGCACGGCGACTTCAGCGCGCCCAACGTCATGCGGCTGCGGGACGGCGGGCTAGGGGTCGTGGACTGGGAGCTGGCCGAGCCGCGCGGCTGGCCGGTGTGCGACGCGTTCTTCTGGCTGACCTACGTGGCTTTCTGCCGGGCGGGCCGGCCGGCGGCAGCCGACCCGGTGGCGGCGTGGACGCCGGCGTTCTGGGGGCCGGCGCCGTGGGGCCGCCCGCACGTGCTCGGCGCGGCCGAGGCGATGGGCATCGAGCGTGCGTGGCTCACGCCGCTCCTGGCGCTGACGTGGGCGCGCTACCTGGCGGGGATCGTCCTTCGGCTCGGCGACACGGCCGGCGGCGGCGCGGCCGTCGACGGCGCGACGGTGGCGTGGCTCGCGGCGCACCGCTACTGCCAGCTGTGGCGTGCGGCCGTCGACGGCGCGGGTGCGCTCGACTGGGCCGGCGGGCCCGCGACTCACGGGCGCCGACCACCGGCGCCCGTCAAGGAGAGGTCACGATGGCTTGCGTGGCGTTGATCGGCCCCGACGGGGCCGGCAAGACGACGATCGGACGGAAGCTCGAACGCGCGCTGCCGATGCCGGCGCGCTACCTTTACATGGGCGTCAACCTCGAGGCCAGCGGCCTGATGCTGCCGACAACACGCCTCATGCTGATGTTCAAGCGGGCGCGCGGCGGCCGGCCCGATATGGTGCTCTCGACGGCCCACGGCGAGCGGCGGCCGCCGCCGCGCCACCCCGTCAAGCGCCTGGCCGGCCGGGTGAAGTCCGCGGTCCGCGTGACGAACTGGCTGGCCGAGGAGTGGTTCCGCCAGCTCGTGGCGTGGGCCTGGCAGCGGCGCGGCTACCTCGTGGTGTTCGACCGCCACTTCTTCGCCGACTACTACGCCCACGACGTGGCGGGCAGCCATGCGCCGTCGCTCGCCCGCCGGCTGCACGGCGTGGTGCTGCGCCGGTTCTATCCCCGGCCGTCGCTGGTGGTCTGCCTCGACGCGCCGGCCGAGGTGTTGTTCGCGCGCAAGGGCGAGGGCACGCTGGCGTGGCTGGAGGCGCGGCGGGCCGAGTACCTGGCCCTCCGGCCGGCCGTCGAGGCGTTCGTGGTGGTCGACGCCAGCCAGCCGCCCGAGGCGGTCCTGCGCGACGTCGTCGCGGCCATCACGGCGCACGCCGGCGGGCCGGCCGGCGCGGCGGGACCCGTGGCGGCCAGCCGGGACGCGGCATGCATCGGCTGATCAAGGACGCGCTGGCGTCGGTGGCCGGCGGCGGGGCGGCGCGTGCGCTGGCCGCGGCGCTCGCCTGCTTCGACGACGACCGGCCCAACGTCGTGCGGGTGCTGACCTATCACCGCGTCGACCGGCCGGGTGCCCGGCCGACCCTGAACCCGCGGCTGATCAGCGCCACGCCGGAGGGGTTTGCGGCCCAGATGGCGATGCTCGCCGCACGGCACCCGGTGGTCGCGCTGGCCGACGTGCTGGCGGCGGCCCGCGGCGCGGCGGCGCTGCCTGCGCGGGCCGTGCTCGTGACGTTCGACGACGCGTGCCTGGACTTCGCGGAGCACGCATGGCCGGCGATGCGGCGCCTCGGCCTGCCGGCCACGGTGTTCGTGCCGACGGCCTATCCCGATGACCCGCGGCGTGCGTTTTGGTGGGACCGGCTGTATCATGCGTTGTGGCATGGACGGTTCCCGGGCGGTCTCGATGCCGGCGGCCGCCGGTGGCCGCTGGCCGGCGAGGACGACCGGCGGCGGGCGTACGACCACCTCGGTCGCCAGGTGAAGGCCCTGCCGCACGCGGCCGCCATGGATCTCGTCGACCGGGTGTGCGCCGCCGCCGGCCTCGACGGGCAGGGCCCCGAGCCGGCGGTGATGGGCTGGCCGGCCTTGCGGTCGCTGGCCGCCGAGGGCGTGGCGCTGGCGCCGCACACCCGGACGCACCCGCTCTTGCAGCGCGTCGGCGCCGCCGAGGCCGAGGCCGAGATCGCGGGATCGCTGGCCGACCTGGCCCGCGAGGTCGGGGCGGCCCCGCCGGCGCTGGCCTATCCCGACGGCGGGCACGATGCCGGCACGCTCGCGGCGGCGCGGTCGGCCGGCATCGAGGTGGCGTTCACCACCCGGTCCGGCGTGAACCGATTGGACGGACTCGACGCGCCGGGCCGCCTGCGGCTGAGGCGCATCAACGTGGGCCGGCGTGTGACGCCGGCCGTGCTGCGCGCGCGGCTGGTCGCCTGGCCGCTGCGACACGCCGGTTGAAGAGGAGCTTGCGAGACGTGCGAATCCTGATCATCAGCCCCGTCGACCCCGCCGCCGTGGCGCGCCTGCGCGAGCGGCACGACGTGGTGTGTGCCTACAATGCCGACGCCGCGACGTTGCGCGCGGCCATCGTGGACCGCGACGCCGTGATCCTGCGCAGCGGCGTCAAGCTCGACGCGGCGGCCATGGCGCTTGCGCCCGACCTCCGCCTGGTCGTCCGTGCCGGCTCCGGCACCGACAACATCGACCTCGACCACCTGGCGGCGCGCCGCATCGCGCTCGTGCGGGTGCCAGAGCCCGGCGCGCAGGCCGTGGCCGAGTTGACCTTTGCCTTGATGCTGGCGCTGGCGCGCGGGGTGCGCACGGCCGACGCCGCGCTCCGCCAGGGCCATTGGGCCAAGTACGAGATCGAGGGCCGGCTGATCAGCGGCAAGGTCCTCGGCGTGGTGGGCGCCGGCAACATCGGCCGGCGCGTGGGGCAGATCGGCGCGGCACTCGGCATGCGCCCGCTGGGGTGCGTCGAGCACCCCACGCCCGAGGCCACGGCGGCGCTCGAGCGGGCGGGGATGGCGCTGGCGCCGTTCGATCGCGTGGTGGCGGAGGCCGACTTCTTGACGCTCCACGTACCTTTAACGCCATCCACGCGTTATATAGTCGGTTCAGACGTGCTCGCCCGCATGAAGCCGGGATCGTACCTTGTCAACATGGCCCGCGGCGGCGTGGTCGACGAAGCCGCGTTGCACGCCGCGCTGGTGCGCGGCGACCGGCTGCGCGGTGCGGCGCTCGACGTGCACGAGCACGAGGGCGAGGGGAGGCGGTCGCCGCTGGCGGACCTGCCCAACGTCGTCCTGACGCCGCACATCGGCGCGTCGACGGTCGACACGCAGCGTCAGATCGGGGAGCGGGTCGTGGAGATCGTCGAGCAGCACGCCGGGGCATTGCCGGTGGCCGTGCCGGCATGATCGGGCGTTGCGGCGCGCAACGCCGTCCCGTGGTCGTGGTTTCCACAGCAGTCGCGGATGCGGATGGAGTGAGAACATGAGTCGCTGGCTCGAGACCCGGCGCCACCGGCGCGGGGGCCTGTCGATTGTGGGGGCGTTGGTCGGGTTGGGGTTGGTCGTCGGGGCGCAGCTCTACTGGATCGCCCCCACCCGGGCGTCGACCCCGATCACCGCGGGCTACCTCGGCGCGAACTTCCCGTCCGGGGTGGGAGGCAACGGGGACGCCACGGCCGAGAAGCCCGAGAGCAAGCTGTGGTACAACGACGGGCTGTGGTGGGCGGTGATGTACCACCAGCCCGCCAGCGAGTTCCGGATCTTCCGGCTGGACTGGGCCACGCAGGACTGGGTGGCCACGGCGACGGCCGTCGACACCCGCATCAACACGCGGGCCGACGCGTTGTGGGACGGCACCAAGCTCTACATCGTGTCGCACGTCTTCCAGCAAAACGGCGGCCTGACCGTGCCGGCCGGGCAGCGCGGCCAGCTCTACCGCTACAGCTACGACTCGGGGACGAAGACCTACGCGATCGACGGCGGGTTCCCGGTCGAGGTCAACGATGCCAAGTCCGAGACGCTCGTCCTGGCCAAGGACTCCACCGGCAAGCTGTGGGTGACGTACACGATGAGCGACACGCTGGGCATCCGGGTCGTCGTGAACCGGACGACCGGCGACGATGCCACGTGGGGCACGCCGTACGACCTCGGCACGCCCAAGTCGAGCGGGCTCATCGACGACGACATCTCGTCGGTGGTCGCCTTCGACGGCAACAAGATCGGCGTCCTCTGGAGCCGGCAGGCGCCGGGGGAGCGGCGGTTCTACTTCGCCGTCCACAACGACGGCGACCCCGAGACCACGTGGACCGAGACGCTGGTGTACAGCGTGTCATCCGACGACCACATCCAGCTCCACACGTTGACCGCCGACCCGGCGGGCAACGTCTTCGCGATCGTCAAGACGTCGTCGTCGGCCAACCTCATCAAGCTGCTCAAGTGCAACGCCGGGTCGAGCTGCACGTCGACCACCGACTGGACCAACGCCACCGTCTGGATCAACGCCGAGGGCAGCCCCACGCGGCCGATCCTGCTCATCGACACCGAGAACCGGACCATCTACGTGTTCGCGTGCGTGCTCTCGGGCACGGCGCGCGGCGTCTACTACAAGACGTCGAGCCTCGACAGCATCGCGTTCCCCTCGGGGCTCGGCACGCCGTTCATCGCCGACGCGGCCTACTCGCTCATCAACGACCCGACGACGACCAAGCAAAACGTCAACGGCACCACCAACCTCGTGGTGCTGGCCAGCGACACGTCGGCGCACAAGTACTTCCACAACGCCATCGACCTCGCCGGCGGCGGCCCGACCACCGTGCCGACGGCCACGGCGCCGCCGACGGCGACCGCCACCGACGCGCCGACGGCGACCGATCCCGCGACGGCGACCGCCACCGACGTGCCGACGGCGACCGATGTTCCGACCGCATCGGCCACCCCCGTCCCCACGCTGTCGCCCACGACCGGCGCCTCGTCCACGCCGACGCGGACGCCGACCTCCGGTCCGACCGCGACGCCACAGCCGACGGCGACCACCGGCGGCCCGACGGCCACGCCGGCATCGGTGATCACGCTGCTGCCGATCCACGACGCCCTGGTCAAGAGCTCGTCGCCGACCAGCAACTATGGCAGCCTCAGCTCGCTGCGGCTGCGGTCGCTCGACCCGGCCTACGCCACCTACCTCAAGTTCGACGTCACCGGCATCGGCGCCACCGTCCAGTCCGCCGTGCTGCGGCTGTATGTCACCGACGGCAGCAACTCGGGCGGTGCGATCCACACGGTGTCCAACAACTACCTCAACACCACCACGCCGTGGGTCGAGGGCGGCATCAAGCACATCAACGCGCCCACCATCGGCGGCAGCCCGCTCGACACCAAGGGTGCGGTCGGCACGGGCACCTGGGTCGAGTACAACGTCACCGCGGCGGTCACCGGCAACGGCGTCATCAGCTTCGGGCTGGTCAACGGCACCACCGACAGCGTGCTGTTCAACTCGAAGGAGGCCGCGACGCACAGGCCGGAGCTGGTGATCCAGGTCGGGTCCGGCACCCTCGTGCCGTCGGCGACACCGGCACCGACCGACACGCCGACGCCGACGGATACGCCGACCAACACGCCGGCGCCAACGGCCACGCCGACCGATACGCCTACGCCGACCAACACCCCGGTTCCGACCGACACCGCCACGCCTACCGTCGGGCCCTCGCCGACGCCAACCGACACGCCGACGCCGACGGATACGCCGACGCCGACCAACACGCCGCTTCCGACCGATACGCCGACCGCGACCCTCACGCCGGCGCCGGCCACGAGCACCCCGCCGCCGCCGACCACGTTCCTGGCGATTGCGGACGCGCGCGTCAGCAGCGCCTCACCCGGCACCAACGCGGGGGGCAGCGCCTACCTGCGGCTGCGCAACTCGAGCGGTGACCACTACCAGACGTACCTCAAGTTCAACGTCAGCGGCCTCAGCGGCACGGTCGTCAGCGCCAAGGTCCGGTTGTTCGTCTACGACGGCGGCCCCAGCGGCGGGTCGATCCACGCGGTGGCCGACAACGCGTGGACCGAAGCCGGCGTCAACTGGAACAACAAGCCCGCGTTCAGCGGCAGCGCGCTCGGCACCGTCGGCAACGTGCCCAACAACACGTGGGCCGAGTACGACGTGACCGGTGCCGTCGGCGGCGACGGCGTGTACAGCTTCGGGATCGCGAACTCCGATTCCAACAGCATCTACATGCGCTCGCGCGAGGCCACCACCCACAGGCCTGAGCTGGTCGTCCAGACGACCGGCGCCTGGCTGCAGTCGCCCCGCGCGCCGCGCGCCGTCGATCGCGGCATCGTTCAGCCGCGCGATCGTCTGCTGGGCCGACTGTGGTGAGCGGGCGCTGGTCCGACTTCGCCGGCGCTGCCGTCGTGGCGACGGCGACGCTGTCATGAGCATACCCCGGTGGCGCCGCTTGCGGGCGGCGACACCGGGGTATACATTTCCCGTGGTTGTTTGACCCGCGCGCTTGATCGAAGGTGACCCTATGCCCTCAGACCCGCATCGTGTGCCCGCTCCGGACCGCCGCCCGCTGTCGTGCGCCGCGCTGGCCGTCGGTCTCGCCCTCGCCGCCGCGCTGTCGGCCTCGCCGCCGACGCCGGTGACCGCGTCGACGCCCATCGACGTCGGCTATCGCGACTTCACGTACCCGAGCAACCTGGCGACGAACGGCGATGCCACGGCCGAGAAGCCCGAGAGCAAGCTGTGGTACAACGACGGGCTGTGGTGGGCCTGCATGTGGAAGACCGCCGCGAGCAGCTACCGCATCTACCGCTTCGACCCCGCCACGCAGGACTGGATCGACACCGGCACCAACATCGACAACCGCGTGGCGTCGCGCGCCGACGTGCTGTGGGAGAACAACAAGCTCTACGTCGCCTCGCAGATGGTCGACCTCAACGGCGGGAGCGTCGCTTCGGCCGGTCAGCGCGCGCAGCTCTATCGCTACAGCTACGACGCCGGCACCAAGACCTACAGCCTGGACTCGGGCTTCCCGGTCGAGATCAACGACGCCCGGTCCGAGACGATCGTCCTGGCGCGCGACGCGACCGGCAAGCTGTGGATCACCTACACGCAGGGCGGCAAGGTCAAGGTCAACCGCTCGCTCAACGGCGACGACGCCACGTGGGGCACGCCGTTCGACCTCGGGACGGCGCACGCGTCCAACATCAACTCGGACGACGTGTCGTCGATCGTGGCCTACGACGGCAACAAGGTCGGCATCCTGTGGAGCAACCAGTCGAGCGGCTCGGACTTCTTCTACGCCGTGCACAACGACGGCGACGCCGACACCACGTGGACCGAGGCCACCATCTACACGCCGTCGACCGACGACCACATCAACATCAAGACCCTGCGGGCCGACAGCGCCGGCAACGTGTTCGCCATGTGCAAGACTTCGGCCTCGGCCGCCCTGGTCGTCCTCCTCAAGTGCGCCGCCGGCACCAACTGCGCGTCGGGGTCGAACTGGTCGGCATACACGGTCTTCACGGGGAACGACGGCAGCCCCACCCGGCCGCAGATGCTGATCGACACCGATAACCGCGACATCTACGTGTTCGCCAGCATCCAGGTCAACGGCAAACGCGGCATCCACTACAAGGTCTCGGATCTCGACAATATCGCCTTCCCGTCGGGAATGGGGACGTCGTTCATCCGGCACAGCACGAACAACAGCATCAACGACCCGACGACGACCAAGCAAAACGTCAACGGCGCCACCGACATCGTCATCCTGGCCAGCGACACCGGCGCCAACGCCTACTTCCACAACACGCTGAACATCGGCCCGGCGCCGACGGCCACCCACACCCCGACCTTCGGCCCTTCGCCGACGCCGACGGCGACGTTTACGCCGTCGGTTACCCCGACGCCGTCCGACACCCCGACCCCGACCGCCACGCGGACGGCGACGCCGACGCCCGGCCCGTCGCCAACGCCTGGCCCATCGCTGACCCCGTCGATCACGCCCACCCCCGCCCCGACCGCGAGCTTCATCGCGGTGCACGACGCGTACGTCAAGAGCTCGTCGCCCACCAGCAACTACGGCCTGGACACGACGCTCCGCCTGCGCAGCGGCGACCCGGTGTACACCAGCCGGCTGAAGTTCGAGGTCACGGGGGTCACGAGCACGATCACCGGTGCCAAGCTCCGGCTCTTCGTCACCGATGCCAGCGACGATGGCGGTGCGGTCTACAGCGTGTCCAACGACTACCTGAACACGGGCACGCCATGGGTCGAGACCGGGATCCACTTCAACAACGCCCCGGAGATCACCGGCTCGCCGCTGAGCACCGCCGGCAGCGTGACGCAGAACACCTGGATCGAGCTCGACGTCAGCGGGGCGGTCACGGGCAACGGCACCTACAGCTTCGCCCTCGTCAGCGCCTCGACCAACAGCGTGCTCTACAGCTCGCGCAACGCTGCGGCCAACCGGCCGGAGCTCGTGGTCACGCTCGCCGATGTCACGCCGAGCGTGACCCCGACGCCGTCGGACACCCCCACGCCGTCCGACACCCCGACGCCGTCGGACACCCCGACCCCGTCCTCGACGCCGACCGACACGCCGACGCCGAGCGTGACGCCGACGCCGACCGACACGCTTACGCCGAGCGTGACGCCGACGCCGTCGGACACCCCGACGCCGTCCGACACACCGCCGCCGACGGACACCCCGACGGTGACGCCGACCCCGTCGGATACGCCGACGCCGAGCGTGACGCCCACGCCGTCGGACACCCCGACCGCGTCGGCCACGCCGACGCAGGCGCCGATCGTCACGTTCGTCGCCGCGCACGACACCCAGGTCAAGAGCTCGTCGCCCAACACCAACTACGGCACAGACACCACGTTCCGGCTGCGAAGCGGGTCGCCGACGTATGCCGGCTACCTCAAGTTCGACGTCACGGGGCTGAGCGGCTCGGTGGTCGCGGCCAAGGTTCGGCTGTACGTCACCGACGCCAGCGACGCCGGAGGCACGATCCGCGTCGTCTCCAACGACTACCTCGACACCACCACGCCCTGGGTCGAGACCGGCCTGACCTACAACAACGCCCCGGCGCTCACCGGCACGCCGCTCGCCACCGTGGGCACGGTCAGCCAGAACACGTGGGTCGAGCTCGACGTCAGCGGAGCGATCTCGGGCAACGGCACCTACAGCTTCGGGCTGGACAGCCCGTCGACCAACAGCACGATCTACAGCGCGCGCAACGCGGCCACCAACCGCCCGGAGCTGGTGGTGACCCTCGGCGAGCTCACGCCGAGCGCCACGCCGCCGCCGTCGGCGACGCCCACCGCCACCCTGACGCCGAGCGTGACGCCGACGGCGACCGACACCCTGACGCCGAGCGTGACGCCGACGGCGACCGACACCCTGACGCCGAGCGTGACGCCGACGGCGTCGGACACCCCGACCCCGTCCGACACGCCGCCACCCTCGGCCACGCCGACCGACACGGCGACGCCGAGCGTGACCCCGACGCCGTCGAACACCCCTCCGCCCACGGCCACCTCGACGCCGAGCCCCACGGCGATCGGCACCGCCACGCCGCCACCGACCGCTACGCCGGCGGCGACCGGCACGCCGGGGACGTCGACCTTCGCGCCCAGCGACGACGCCCGTGTGGTGAGCGACAGCGCCGGCTCGAACTATGGCTCCGCCACGTACCTGCGCCTCCGGCTCGCCACCAGCCAGGAGTTCCAGAGCTATCTGAAGTTCACGGTCAGCGGGCTTTCCGGCACGGTCGTCAGCGCGAAGCTCCGCCTGTTCGCCTACGACGGCGGGCCGAGCGGCGGGTCGATGTATCGGGTCGCCGACAACGGCTGGTCCGAGGGGACGATCACATGGGGCAACAAGCCCGCCTTCACGGGCGGTGCGCTGGCGACCGTCGGCAACGTGCCCGACGGGACGTGGGCCGAGTACAATGTCACGTCCGCGGTGACCGGCAACGGCACCTACAGCTTCGGGCTCGCCACGACCGACGGCAACAGCGTCTACTTCCGGTCCAAGGAGAGCGGGTCCAGCCCGCCCAACCGGCCGGAGCTCGTCGTCGAGACATCCGGCGGCTACGCGCTGCGGTGGAGCCCATTCCTGCTTCGGCCCGACCGTCATCCACCCTTGAGGTAACACCATGACCTACATCACCCAGCCGCGCCCCTCGGCCGCGGACAAACGCGCGCGCCTGCGCGCCGGGCTCACCGGCCCTACGCCGGTCGTCGCCATCGGCGCGCACGACGCCATGAGCGCCAGCCTGGTGGAGGGCGCGGGCTTCGACGCCGTCTGGGTCAGCGGCTTCGGCGTGTCGACCATGGGGCACGCCCTGCCGGACCTCAACCTCATCACGATGACCGAGGCCCTGGACGCGGCCTGCCGGATCGACGCCGCCACCCGCCTGCCGGTCATCGCCGACTGCGACAACGGCTACGGCGGCCTGATCAACGTGGTCCGTACCGCCGTGGCCTACGAGCGCGCCGGGATCGCGGCGATCTGCGTCGAGGACAACCTCTTCCCGAAGCGCAACAGCCTGTACCTCGGCCAGACGATGCGCGAGCTCATCCCCGTCGACGAGCAGGTCCGCCGCATCCGCGCGGCCAAGGCCGCCCAGACCACCGCCGACTTCGTGTTCATCGCGCGCGTCGAGGCGCTCATCGCCGGCCACGGCGTCGCCGCAGCGTGCGAGCGCGCCGACGCCTACGCCGCGGCGGGCGCCGACGCCATCCTCATCCACTCCAAGGACAAGACCCTGGCCGAGATCGAGGGCTTCCTCGCGCAATGGTCCGGCCGCGGGCAGACGCCGCTCGTCGCCGTGCCGACGCTGTTCCCGGACTTCACGGCCGAGCAGCTGCACGCCAAGGGCTTCCAGGTGATCATCTGGGCCAACCAGCTGATGCGGGCGTCGGTGAAGGCCATGGAGGACACGCTCGGCGTGCTGGCGGCCGAGCGCAAGGCCGCCGCGGTCGACCCCCACATCGCGCCGGTCAACCACGTGTTCGAGCTCGTCGACACCGCGGCGGGCATCGCCCTCGAGGAGCAGGCCTGACGCCGCAAGTCTCCACGCGCGTATCCGCGGCGGGCGGCCCGACGTCTTGATACCGAGCGGGCGCCCGCCGCGTGTTGTTTTCAGACCATTTCGGGAAGCATTTCCTCAGGAGCGACTTGCGTGGACCAGACGATTCTCGACAACGTGACGCGCCCGGAGCTGACGCCCGCCATGATCCTCGTCAGCCTCGGGCTGGCGTTTGGCCTGGCGTTCCTGTGGGCCACGGTGTACCGCCGCACGCATACCGGCGTGGCATACACCCGCGGCTTCTACTCGACGCTGATCATCATCGCCCCGATCGTGGCGATGATCATGATGACCATCCAGAGCAACGTCGCGCTCTCGCTGGGCCTCGTCGGTGCGCTCTCGATCATCCGCTTCCGCACGGTCATCAAGGACACCAAGGACATGACGTTCCTGTTCCAGTCGGTGGCCATCGGCCTGTGCGCCGGCGCGGGGGCGTGGATCATCGCGCTCATCGGCACCGGTCTCGTGGCGGCCGTCGTCGTGGCGCTGCACGCCATCGGCTACGGCGCGCTGGGGTCGGCCGACTACGTGCTCGTCTTCCGCTCGCGCGAGGCCGACCCGTGGGCCAGGCTGTCCCAGGAGGCGCGCGACCTCGTGGCGTGGAAGCAGCTCCGCGGCGCCACGGACATCGGCGACGACTTCGAGTACACCTACAGCATCCGGCTCGCGCCCAAGGTCGCGCCCGAGCGTGTCGTCACCGCCCTGCGCGGCGACGTCGCCCGCGAGGTGACGCTGATCACGCCGGAGAACCACCTTGAGCTCTGACGCGGTGGCCGTGGCCCCCGGGGCCGCGACCCGCCAGGCGCGCGACCTCGGGGTGATGCTCGACCGGTTGGAGGTCAAGTACCGCCTCGAGCGGACCCGCCGGACGGCCCTCGAACGCGACGTGCGCGCGTTCATGCAGCTCGACGCGCACAGCCGGCGCGACGGCGGCTACGTGGTGCGGAGCCTGTACCTCGACACGCCGGACTACCTGGCCTACCACGAGAAGATGGCCGGCGCCGCCCTGCGGCACAAGCTGCGGGTGCGCGTGTACGGTGCGGACCCCGAGCGCGAGTCGCCGTTCGTGCGGCTCGAGATCAAGTCGCGGGTGTTCGACTTCATCCACAAGACCACGGCGAGGGTCGAGTGGGCGGACTACCCCGACCTGATGCACGCGATCGAGCACCGGCGCCTGCCGCCGGCGGGCCTGATGGCCGACCCGGCCGTGCGGGCGTTCTTCCGGCTGCAGCGTCAGCTCAACATGGAGCCCAAGGTCGTCGTGCAGTACCGGCGCGCGGCCTACGAGCGACCCGAGGCCCGCCGCGTCCGCGTCAGCTTCGACGACGAGGTGCTGGCCAGTCGCCACCTCGACCTCTGCGGGCCGCTCGTCGGCGGTCAGCGGCTCATGCCGTACGGCGCCGCCATCGCCGAGCTCAAGGCCGACGGCGTGATGACCCGTCTCTTCCACGGGCTCATCTTCAAGTACGACCTGCGGCATCAGGCGATCAGCAAGTACTGCATCGCCGTCCGGGCCATGGCCCGCCTCTCGGCCCACAGCCGCGCCGACGACCTCTGGACGTGATCCCCACCGGGATGGTGCCGACGGGGCCTGCTGCAAGCTTGGATGCGATGAAAGGGTTGGCGTAGACATGGAGAACGAGACCCGCCCTCGGGGGCCGCGGCGCGTGGCCGCCCTCGTGCGGCGCGCGGTACGCCCCTTCCAGCGGATCTGGCCGCGGCTGCCCGAGGCCATGCTCGGCATCGCGGCGGTCGGCATCGTCGCGTTCGCGGCCTTGACGCACTCGGCCGGCGTCGCCGAGCGCGCCAGCCGGCTGGTGACCGGCAACCGCTACCTGGCCTTCGCCGACGGCATGCTCAACCCCTTTCGCGGGACGCACCTGCTCGTCGAGTCGGGCCTGCCGATCTACGACCTCAAGCTCTCGCCCGAGAGCATCGCAGGGCTCGAGCACAGCGCCGAGCGGGCGCGCGAGGTCGGCGTGATGAGCGAGGGCTTGCGCGACTGGGTGCCCGGCACGTTCATCGCCGAGGGCACGCGCTACCGGGTCGACGTCCGGCTGCGCGGCGACCTGCCGCCGCACTGGGAGGGCGCCAAGAAGTCCTACCGCATCAAGTTCGACAGCCAGAAGCTCGACGACAACGGCACGACCATCGAGGAGGACATCTACTTCCACGGCCGGCGCCAGATCAACCTGATCATCCCCATCGACCGCGACTACGCCGTGTCGCCGTTCGTGGCGGACCTGATGGCGGACGAAGGGCTCGTGGCCCCGCGCGGCCAGTTCGTCGTCCTGCGCATCAACGGCCGCCTGCAGGGCCTGTACTACGAGGTCGAGCAGTTCGACAAGCCGCTCATGGCGGCCTACGACCGCCCCGAGACGACGATCTTCGGGCAAAACGGCCGCGCCCAGCACTTCGAGCAGTACACGAGCCTCGGCACCGGGGTCGCCAGCGACGCCCGGTTCGACATGGGATCGGTGCGCGAGACCGTCGACCCGGCCTACGACCTCGGCATGCCGTTGGTCGCGCTGCTCAACGCGCACGAGCGGCAGCCCTCGCCGGCGACGTTCCGGCGCGCCCGGGCGGCGCTGGACTGGGACAAGTACCTCGCCTTCCGCGCCGTCACGACGCTGCTCAACACCAACCACGTGCGGTTCGGGTCCGACAACCTCAAGCTCTACTTCGATGCCAGCCGCGGCCTCCTCGAGCCGGTGCCGTGGGACGCGCACCTCGTGCGGATGCCGGTCGAGCCGGGCACCATCGACTTCTGGAACGAGAAGGGACCGGACGCGCTGCAGCGCTCGACGCTCGAGGACCCGGCCCTGCGCCTCGAGCGCAACCGGCTCCTGTGGAAGTGGGTCGGCGACGGCGGCGCGTCGCTCATGCGGCGCTACGACGCCATCCACGACCGCATCCGGCTCTTGGCTTGGGCCGACGTGCTCGGCAGCCTCGGGCAGGGCTACAAGATGGATGTCCTGCGCCGCGACCTCAAGCACAACGTCGAGCGCGTGCACAAGGTGCTGGGCCTCTCGAGCGCCAACCTCGTCTATCGCCAGCTCGGCCCGGACCTGGCGGCCATCGACGTCTCGACGCTGAACTTCAGCGGGATGCACCTCCGGACCCTCACGTTCCACGACAGCACCACGGCGCCCGAGGGGAGCCCGATCGCGGTCACCGACAGCCCGACGCTGACGCTGCGCTTCGCGGGCCGCTACCTGCTGGTCGAGGACGTCAACGAGGACGGGGCGATCGATCCCGGCGAGCCGGTGGTGGCCCACGCCGTGGCTGCGGACGGGCGCGTGACGTTCGCGGTCGACCGCTGGATCCTCCCGGAGGTGGCCTACAAGGGCGAGGTCATCGGCGCGCGCTACTGGGAGTTCATGGACACCCTCCAGGGCCGGCGGCACTACCTCGTGCGCGGACACCTGGCGCCCGCCGAGCGCGACCCGCTGGTGACGCCGCTGCCGGCCTTGGACGTCGCGGCCGTCAACGCCGTCACCGGCGCGCCCATGGTCGGGGCGGTCGTCGACCCGTCCGATCCGCCCCCGGTGGACGGCACGGTCGGCATCGTCGCCTACGACGCCTCCGACCCGTTCGACCCCGAGGCCCGCTTCATGACGCGCGAGGCGTTCCTGGCACGCCACCCGCAGTTCCGGCCGCTGGCCGGCGACCCCGGCGCGGTCACCTTGGGCGGTTCGGCGGTCATCACGCGCACCGTCATCGTGCCCGAAGGGTCGCGGCTCGTCATCCAGCCCGGCGCCGACATCACGCTCGCGCCGGCCACGAGCGTGCTGATGTACGGCGGCCTCGAGGCGGTCGGCACCCCCGAGCAGCGCATCCGCATCCACGGCGACGGCAGCGGGCGGCCGTGGGACGTGTTCGCGGTCGTGCGCCCGCCGCGGCCGGTCGAGCTGCGCCATACCGATATCTCGGACGGCGGGCAAGGACAGGTCAACGGCATGCTGTTCACCGGTGGCTTCGCGGTGCACAACGGCGACCTGACGCTCGTCGACGCGCGCTTCACCGACATGCAGAGCGAGGACGCGATCAACATCAAGAACGGCCACCTGCAGATGGTCGAGAGCCTGGTGGCACGCACGGCCAGCGACGGCATCGACGTCGACTTCGGGACGGGCGAGATCCGCGACAGCCTGTTCGAGGACATCACGGGCGACGGCATCGACTTCTCGGGCAGCACCGTGACGGTCACCCGCACCCGTGTGGCGCGCGCCGGCGACAAGTGCATCAGCGTGGGCGAGGCGTCGACGCCGACGATCGTCAACAACGTGCTCATGGGCTGCAACATCGGCCTCTCGACGAAGGACCTGTCGGACCCGCGCGTGGCTTACAACACGTTTGTCGGCAACCGGCTGGCGCTCGAGGCCAAGCGCAAGAAGGCGATGTTCGGTGGGGGCGCCGGCACGTTCGTCAACAACGTGTTCGCCGAGAACGGCGTGATGCTCGAGGAGGACTACTTCTCTCGCGGCCAGGTGCAGGTCCGGCACGCCCTCACCGACGCCGAGATCGCGCGCTGCGCCACATGCCGGGTGGTCGACGCCGTGCCGTTCCGCGACGCCGCCAACGGCGACTGGCGCCTGGCGCCCGAGGCGCTGCGCCGGCTCGACGTCGGCACCGAGGCCGTCGAGTGGGCCGTCGACGCCGCCGGAGCGGCGTCCGGGCCCGGTGTCTACAGCCTGGCCGGCGCCGTCGGCCAGGCCGGCGCGCCGCGCTAGCCCGGCGCCCTGGCCCGCCGCCTCGACCAGAGCCTTCAAGGCACGCGACCCCATGCAAGCCCTCATCCTCGCGGGCGGGCTCGGCACCCGGCTGCGGTCGGTGGTGGCCGACCGCCCCAAGTCGATGGCCGCGGTCGACGACCGCCCGTTCCTCGCCTACCAGATCGCCTGCCTGAAGCGGTGGGGGGTCGACCACGTCGTCCTGTGCGTCGGCTACCTGCACGAGCACGTCTCGGCCCACTTCGGCGACGGCGCCGCGCTGGGCGTGCGCATCGACTACTCGGTCGAGGACCACCCGTTGGGCACCGGGGGCGCCGTCAAGTGGGCCGAGCGTTTCGTGCGCGGGCCGTTCCTGGTGCTCAACGGCGACACGTACTTCGACATCGACCTGCGCGCCATGGCGCGGGCGCACCGCCGCCGCGCGGCGCCGGGCGGGGGCAACGCCCAGGCAAACCACCCGGCTGAGGGGGCCGGCGCCGGCCCGCTGGGCACCGTCGCCGTGGTCGAGGTGGCGGATGCCCGGGCCTACGGGTCGGTGGCGCTGCGGGCGGACGGCCGCATCGAGGCGTTCCGCGAGAAGTCGGCGGCGCCGGAGCCGGGTTTCATCAACGCGGGTATCTATTGGCTCGAAAAAGACGTTATGAACTACATCCCGTCGGGACGGGCGGCGTCGCTGGAGCGCGACGTCTTCCCGGACCTCGTGGCGGATCGGCGCGGGATGTACGCGTTCCCGGCCACCGGCTTCTTCGTCGACATCGGCACGCCCGACGGCTATGCCGCCTTCATCGCCCATATCCGGGCCCAGGGAGCCCATTCGCATGATCATCCGGAGCAAGGCGCCGCTTCGGCTTAGCTTTTGCGGCGGCGGCACCGACGTGCTGCCGTACGCGGCCGAGCAGGGGGGGATCGTCCTCAGCGCCACCATCGACAAGTTCGCCTTCGGCACGCTCCGCACGCGCGCCGACCGCAGCGTCACCGTCCAGTCGCTCGACTACGACATCGTGGCCAAGTACGACCTCGACGACGAGATGCGCTACGACGGCGAGCTCGACCTCGTCAAGGCCACCATCCGCACGATGTTCCCGGCCAACGGCCTCGACCAGGGGCTGGACTTCTTCCTGCACAGCGACGCCCCTCCCGGCTCGGGGCTCGGGTCGTCGTCGACGATGGTGGTGGCGCTCATCGGCCTCTTCCGGCAATGGCAGCGGCGTCCGCTGACGAGCTACGACATCGCCAAGCTGGCCTACCACATCGAGCGCGAGGAGCTCGGGATCCGGGGCGGCATGCAGGACCAGTACGCCGCCACGTTCGGGGGCTTCAACTTCATCGAGTTCGGCGCATCGGCGGTGGTCGTCAACCCGCTGCGCATCGATCCCGACGTCGTCAACGAGCTCGAGTACCACCTGCTGCTGTGCTACACCGGGCGCACCCGGATGTCGGCCAACATCATCCGGACGCAGGTCGACAACTACGTGCGGCAGGAGGCCGACGTGCTGGCGGCCATGACGGAGCTCAAGCACATCACCGTCGAGCTCAAGAACGCGCTGCTCCAGGGCCGGCTCGACGACTTCGGGGCGCTGCTCCACGACGCATGGCTCAACAAGCAGCGGCTGGCGAGCCAGATCACCAACCCTGTCATCGACGAGCTGTACGCCACGGCGCGCGCCCATGGCGCGCTGGGCGGCAAGATCACCGGCGCCGGCGGCGGGGGCTACCTGCTGCTGTACTGCGCCTTCGACAAGAAGCACATCGTGGCCGCCGAGCTCGAGAAGCTCGGGGGGCAGGTCGTGGAGTTCACGTTCGAGCCCCACGGCCTGCAGACCTGGGAGGTCAGGACATGAACGACACGACGACGGGCGGGACGAACGGGACCCACGCGGTGGCGTCGGCGGCGGCGGGACCCGCCGACACCGCGGCGTTCGAGGCCGACCTCCGGCGGATCTTCGACGACAGCATCGCCGTCAAGCGCGCCGTGGTGGACCAGCAGCTCCCCGTGCTGGCCGCGATCGCCCGCCTGTGGGCGGACGCCCTGGCGCGCGGCGGGCAGATCCTGCTCTTCGGCAACGGCGGCAGCGCGGCCGACGCGCAGCACCTGGCGGGCGAGCTCGTCAGCCGCTTCCTCGTCGAGCGCCGGGCGTTGGCCGCCGTTGCCTTGACCACCGACACCTCGATCCTCACGGCCATCGGCAACGACTACGGCTTCGACCGGGTCTTTGCGCGCCAGGTCGAGGCGTTGGGGCGGCCGGGCGACGTGGCGGTGGGCATCAGCACGAGCGGCCGCTCGCCCAACGTCCTGGCCGGCATCGACGCGGCGCGCGCCCTCGGCCTGGCCACGGTGGGCTTCACCGGCGCCGGCGGAGAGGGGCTCGCCGAGCGCGTCGACGTCTGCTTCCGCGTGCCGTCGCGCCACACGCCGCGCATCCAGGAATGCCACCTCGCCGCCGGCCACGCGGTCTGCGAGATCGTCGAGCGGGTCTTTGCCGACGCCGGACACGGGGCCGCCGACGGTCGGGCGTGGGGTTGAGGCGGTAACGCCCCGGCGGTGCCATGCGTCATCTCATCCGATGATGCACGGACGACGGCCATGAGCGCCAGACCCACGCCCACGGCGGCCACCCCGCCGGCGCGGCTCCCACGGGCGCGCGCCCGTGGGGTGGACTGGCCGCTCGCAGTGCCGGTCGGAGCCGCAGTCGGTCTGGCCCTCATGGGCGTGCGCGAGGGGCTCGGCGTGCCGACGGTGCTGGTGGCCTGGACGGGCGTGCTGTTCGCGGTGTGGAGCCTCGTCTACTGGGGTGTCGTCGGGGCGCGCGGCGCGACGGTCTACGCCCGGGTGGCCGGCTGGCTGGCGCCGTGGGCGCTGATGGTGGCCGTGGTGTTGGGTCTGGCCTGGCAGGTCGACGGCGCCGGCTGGCTTTGGTACCGCCTGACGGGCTACAACCTCACGCCGGCCGAGTCGGCCGCATCGGCCGCCGACCTGTCGCGCGCCGCGTTCGTCGATCGCTGGCCGGCGTTCGTGGCGGACCCCAGCGACGCGACGGTCGTGCGCCTCCCGGCCGGCCCGCACGGGTTCGCCCGCACGGTCGTGGTGCCCCGCGGCGTGTCGCTGGTCATCGAGCCCGGGGCCGAGCTGCGCTTCGGCGCGGGACGGTCGCTCATCGCGTACGGCGCCGTCGAGGCCCGCGGCACCGCCGATCGGCCCATCGTGTTCACGGCGCGCCACCGCGCCCTCAAGTGGGGCAGCGTGGCCGTGATCGACGCCCCGCCGTCGGTCTTCGCGCACGTGCGCTTCGAGCATGCCCGTCAGGCACGGGTCGACGGCGTCGATCTGACCGGCGGCCTGTCGCTCGTCGGCACCGACGCCGAGATCGCGCACAGCACGTTTGGGCCGATGTTCGGCAAGGACGCCATCTACGTGCGGGGCGGCACCCTGCGGATCCACGACAACGAGGTGCGCGACGCGTTCATCGACGGCATCGACTTCGACGGCGGCCGCGGCGTGCTGCGCGACAACCGTTTCGTCGACTGCGGCGACGAGGGCATCGATCTCAGCGGCGACCTCGCGCTCGACGTGTTCGACAACACCGTGCTCGACCGCCGCGGCGGCCGCGTGGCGGCCGAGGCCGACGCCATGGCGACGGCCATCGTGCTGCGCAACACCTTGGGATACACCGACCCGTCGCATCCTTGAGCCGATCCCCAACGTCGTAATACGACGGACACGCCGGCGGCCCGGCCGCGGCGTGCCCCACTTCTTGGGAACTCCGGGGGATCGAACACCAGATGCGGATCTTGCACATCACGCCGGCGCTGCAGCACCCCACCGTCCGGGGGCCGCACCGGCACTTCCACTTCTTGCGCGAGCTTTCGCCGCGGCACGCCATCACCGGCCTCACGCTCATCCGCGGCGCCGTCGATGCCGGCGCGCTGCGCGACGTCGGCGCGCACGCCGACGGCATGTTCGCCTACGACGTCGGCCATTCGGCACCACTGCCGGGCCTCGATTGGGCCGACCGCCTGCCGGGCATCGGGCAGCGCCTCGCACGACACCTGCGGGTCCGGGGCGGCCTGCGCCAGATGCGCGCCACGTACCGCCGGCTGGTCGCCAGCGGGCGCTACGACGTCGTCCTGTTCCACGGCAAGTCGGTGTTCCCGGTCATCGCCGGCTGCCGCGACGTGCCGGTCGTGGTCGACTTCTGCGACGCCACGTCGATGCGTATCCGGCAGCGGATCGCCGGCGCCGGGCCCGCGCGGCGCTGGCTGTACGCGGTCCGGTACGCCCAGGTGCGGCGGCTCGAGCGGCGGCTCGTGGCCCTCACCCCCCACCGGGCGTTCATCTCGCCACGCGACCGCGCGGCGGTGCTCGGCGACGCCGACGCCTCGCCGATCGTGCCCAACGGCGTCGACCTCGCATACTGGCGGCGGTCCGCACCGGCCTGGCGCGGCCGGCCTCGCCTGGCGCTGACCGGCGTCATGGACTACCAGCCGAATGCCGACGCGGCCGTCGCCCTCGTCGATCGCGTGCTGCCCCGGGTCCGGGTGCACGTGCCCGATGCCGAGGTGGTGATCATCGGGCGCGACCCGGCACCGGCGCTCGTGGCGCGGGCGCGCGAGGTGCCGGGCGTCACCGTCACGGGCTTCGTCGACGACATGCGCCCGCTCCTCGAGCAGTCGACCGTGCTGGTCGCGCCGCTGCGCTACGCGTCGGGGACGCAGAACAAGCTGCTCGAGGCGATGGCCATGGGGCTGCCGGTGATCACGACCGCCGTGGCCGCCGAGGGCCTGCGAGTCGACAGCGCCGCGCCGCCGGTGCTGGTGGCCGACGACGACGCGGGCACCGCGGACGCCGTCGTCCGGGTCATCCGCGACGCGATGCTGCGCGACACGCTCGAGAGCGCCGGCCCGCGCTTCGTCGCCGACCGCTTCGACTGGAGCCGCAGCGCCGCCCGCCTCGAGGCGATGTGCCAGACGGCGGTCGCGGAGCATGCGGCATGACCGGGCGGCAGGCGAGCACGTCGACCCCCGGCGCGGCCGCGACCGCGGCGCCCGACGCCCCGCGGGCCGGCGCCGGCTGGATCGGGTCGATCGGCCGGAGCCTGGGCTTGCCGCCGGCGGGCGTGTGGCTGTGGGCGCTGCTGCCGGCGGTGTTCGTCGCCGGGGCCGCGGCGGCCGCGCTTCTCGGGCGGGATGCCTACCGGACCTACACCGGCGAGGACGGCGTCGTTGAGACCCTGCAGGTCGCGGCATACGCCGTGGCGCTCGTCGCCGCCGTCCGGTTGACGCTGCGGCTGCGGGCCACCGGCGCCGCGCGCTGGCTGGTCACGCTCTACGCGTTGTTGGTGGCGGGCTTGGTGTTCATGATCGGCGAGGAGCTGAGCTGGGGGCAGCGGATCGTCGGGTGGGGCACGCCCGATACCCTGGCCAGCGCCAACAAGCAGGCCGAGACCAACCTCCACAACATCTACGGCGTCGGCGACACGTTCAAGTGGATCCAGATGCTGGCCGGTGCCTACGGCAGCATCCTCCCGTTCGCCGTCGGCCGCGGGTCGCGCTTCGCCGCACGGCGCGCCGACCTGGCGTGGATCGTGCCGGCGCCGCCGCTCGCGCTCTACTTCGCGCCGATGTTCGTCTGGCGCATCTACCGCAACGTGTTCCCCGATCCGGCGCGGTTCAACTTTCTCGTCACCGAGTTCAACGAGGTCGTCGAGCTGATCTTCGCCCTCGGCATCGCGTGGTTCCTCGTGCTGCGCTGGCGCGCGGCGCGGCCGCCCGCGGCGGGCCCGGGGCCCGCCGACCGGTCGTGACGGCGGCGGCACTGCCGGCGGCGGTGGTCATCGGCCTGGACTGCATGACGGGCCTCCAGACGGCGCGGATCCTGGCCCGGCGCGGCGTGCCGGTCGTCGGGCTGGCGGCCGACGCGCGCCATCCGTGCGCCCGCACGCGGGTCTGCCGCCAGATCGTCGAGGGTCCGATCGACGGCGACGGGCTGCTCGGCACGCTGGCCGGGCTCGGGCCGGGGCTCGCCGCGGCCGGCCGGGCCGTGCTGTACCCGTGCACCGACGCGGCCGTGCTGACGCTCTCGCGCGGCCGCGACGCGTTGGCGCCGTGGTATCGCGTCGTGCTGCCGGCGCCCGAGGTCATCGAGACGCTGCTCGACAAGCTGCGCTTCCACGCGTATGCCGAGGCGGCCGGGCTGCCGGTTCCGCCCGCGTTTGTGCTCGGCAGCCGGGCCGACGCCGTCGCGGCGGCCGCGCGACTGACGTACCCGGCCGTGCTCAAGCCGCCGGTCAAGACGGCTACGTGGCAGGCGCACACCAAGGCCAAGGTCTTCCGGGTCGAGGACCCCGCCGACTTCCTGGCCACATACGACCGCTGCCAGGCCTGGGCCGACGCGCTGGTGGTCCAGGCCTGGGTCGAGGGCACCGACGCCGACCTGTACTCCTACAACGGCTACTTCGGGGCCGGCTCCGAGCCGCTGGCCGGCTTCGTCGCGCGCAAGCTGCGCCAGTGGCCGCCGGTGACCGGCACAAGCTGCCTGGGCGAGGAGTGCCGCAACGACACCGTGCGCGACGTCGCCGAGCGCCTCTTCCGAGCCATCGGCTTCACCGGCCTGGGCTACGTCGAGCTCAAGCGCGACCGGCGGACCGGCGCGCACTTCATCATCGAGCCCAACGTCGGCCGCCCCACCGGCCGTTCGGCGATCGCCGAGGCCGGCGGCGTCGAGCTGCTCTACACCATGTACTGCGACGCCGTCGGCCTGCCGCTGCCGGCCGGCCGCACGCAGCGCTACACCGGCGTGAAGTGGCTCCACCTGCGCCGCGACGCGCAGTCCGCGCTGCACGAGTGGCGCGGCGGCCGACTGACCCTCGGCGAGTGGTGGCGGTCGTGGCGCGGGCGCAAGGCGCACGCCTTGTGGGACGCCGCGGACCCGGTCCCGTTCTGGGCCGATATCGGGCACGTCGTCGCCCTCGGGTTGCGCCGGGGCGTTACGAATCCGGGCCGTCCGACGTCGTAACGTGTGCGCGCGCCGCCGCGCGGCGTGCGCGCCGGACCTCGTTGCCGGTCGACCTTCATTGGGATTGGATTGGGTGAGTCATGGACCTCAACTTCGACCGTCGGTATTTGGACCTCATCGTTCGGTGGCTCTGGTTGATCGCGCTGGCCTCGGCCGTGGCCGCGGGCGTGAGCTACTACTTCAGCAGCCAGGAGACCGTCGCGTACGTGGCCAAGGCGCGCCTGATCGTTGGGCCCGGCGTGGACAGCTCCAAGCCGAACATCAACGACCTGCGCACGAGCGGCGCCCTCATGCAGACCTACGCCGAGCTGGCGCTGACGCGGCCGCTGCTCGAGCGCGTGGCTTCCGGCCTCGGCGGCGACGTCGGTGCATCCAAGCTGTCGAAGAAGGTCGAGGTCAAGGCCAACACCGAGACGCTGATCCTGACCATCCAGGCGAGCGACAACGACCCCGAGAGCGCCGTGGCCATCGCCAACGCCATGGCCCAGGCGGTGGTCGACCTGCCGCAGACGTCGATGGAGGAGATCATCGAGGGTGTGCGCCAGCAGGTGGCGGAGATCGAATCCGAGATCCAGCGGACGACGACCACCATCGACCGACTGGAGGCCGAGCGCCAGGCATCGACCGACCTCGCCCAGCAGAAGCTGCTCCAGGACCAGATCAAGGACGAGCGCAGCCACCTCACCGATTCTCACAAGACCCTGGCCTCGCTGTACGAGTCGCTGCAGCAGACCGTGACCAATCAGGTCAAGCTGGTCGAGCCGGCGGTCGAGGCCGTGCAGGAGGAGTCGAAGGTGCGGCTCAACGTCATGGTGGCGGCCCTCGCCGGCCTGGTGTTGTCGGTGATCGTCGCGCTCGTGGTCGAGTTCCTCGACACGCGGGTCAAGACCACCGACCAGCTCGCCGCGCTGTCGGCGGCGCCGTTGATGCTGGCGGTCAAGCGCCACGCGGCGCTGGGCGGCACCGGCGTCGATCGGCTGGTCGTCAAGGCCCGACCGGATGCCAAGGCCGCCGAAGGCTACCGCATGCTGGCCGCCCGCCTGCTGTTCGCCCGCGACGGGCAGGCGCCGCGCACGATGATGTGCTGCGGCCCGGCCGCGGCCGGGGTCGACGACAGCGCCGAGGCGGCGGCCAACCTGGCCGTGATCCTGGCCGAATCCGGCTACCGCGTGGTGCTGGTCGACGCGAACCTCGCGCAGCCGTCGCTGGCCGAGATGCTGGGCATCGCGGATCGCGGCGGACTGGCCGAGGCCCTGCTGGCCAAGGACGGCCGGGTGTCGCCGACGGCCATCCCGTGGGCGCCCGGGCTGCGGGCCTTGCCGGCTGGAGGGGCTGCGCCCGAGGCCATGCGGCGGCTCGCATCGCCGCGCCTTGCCGAGGTCATCGGCGGGCTCTCCACCGATGCCGACATCGTCGTCGTCGTGACGGCGCCGGTCCTGGCCTCCGCCGAGAGCCTCGCGGTGGCGCCGCACACCGACGGCGTGCTGTTCGTCGCCCGCAGCGGGCGGGTCGACCGCACCGTGATGGCGCAGGCCACCGAGCAGGTCCACGCCGTGCAGGCGACGCTGTTCGGCGTCGTGCTGACACAGGCGCGGCGCCCGGGCACGGCGTCGCCGCGGCCCGCCGCGGGCGTGCCCGTGCCGATGCCGGCCGCCGACCCGACGCGCCTGGCGCGGGGCGAGCTCATGCTGCCGCTGGCGTCGCCGCGCGTGGCCTCCGATCCCCCGGCGACCTGAGGCGGCATGAGCGATCTTCTGGCGCGCACGCTGCGGGCGTTCGACCGGGCCGGCCTGGAGTACTGCGTCTTGCGGGATGCCGACCGCCTGGCGGACCTGGCCGGCGGCGGCGAGGTCGACGTGCTGGTGGCGCCCGGGCACCTCGATGCGCTCCGTCGCTGCGCCGCGTGCGCCGGGTTCGCCGAGCTGCCGCGCTGGGGGCATGCGCCGCACCACTTCTTCGTGGCCTACGACGCGGCGGCCGACGCCTGGCTCAAGCTCGACGTTGTCACCGCGATCGCCTACGGGCGCCCGTCGCACGCGTGGCGGACGTCGCTCGCGGGGCCGTGCCTCGCCCATCGCCGCCGCGCCGCCGGGGCTGTCGGCCCGGCCCCCGAGGACGGGCTCGTCACGCTGCTGTTGCACTGCGTGCTCGACAAGCATGCGTTCCCCGAGACCGATCGTGCGCGCGTGCGGGCGCTGGTGGCCGCGGTGCGCGATCCCGGCCGCGTGACCGACCTGCTCCGCGCCGGCGGCGCGACGATGTGGTCGGCCGCCGACGTCGCCGCGGCGGTGGCCGACGAACGGTGGTCGGCGCTGCTGGCCGAGCGGGCCGCCATCGGTGCCGAGCTGGGTCGCCGCGCCCCCCTGCGGACGCCCGCCCGACGGTGGCGCGACCGGGTGCTGCGCAAGGCCGACCGCGCCCGGCGCTGCCTGCGCCCGCACCTCCCGATGGTGGCGCTCTTGGCCCCGGACGGCGCCGGCAAGTCCAGCCTGGCCGAGGGGTTGGCGCGGTCGTTTCCCTTCCCGGTGCACATGGCCTACATGGGCCTCTACCAGCAGGGCTCGCGCCGGCGGGCGTGGTCGCATGTCAAGGGGCTGGGCCTCGCCGGGCATCTCGCGACGCAGTGGGCGCGCTATGCCGTCGCCCGCGCGCAGCAGGGCCGCGACCGGCTGGTGGTGTTCGACCGCTATCCGTACGATGCCTACCTGCCCGCGGCGCGGCGCGAGGGCGCCCTGCGCCGCGCCCGCCGCTGGCTGCTCGCCCGCGCGTGCCCGGCGCCCGACATGGTCGTGCTGCTCGATGCGCCGGGTGCGGTGCTCTATGCCCGCAAGGGCGAGCACGATCCGGCGGCGCTCGAGGCCGCGCGGCAGCGTTACCTGGCGCTGCGCGCGGTGCTGCCGCGCATGACGGTGGTCGACGCCACCCGCCCGGCGGACCGCGTGCGGCGCGACGTGATCGCCCTGATCTGGCGGCACGTCGTGGACCGCGGCGCGGGCCCCCGCGACGACGCGTGCGCCGCCGACGCCGTGGCCGAAGGCGGCGCGGTGGGCACGCCATGACCCTGCCGACCGCCACGCCGCGCGTGGCCTACCTCATGTCGCGCTTCCCGAAGCTGACCGAGACGTTCGTGCTGTACGAGATGCTGGCGGTCGAGTCGGCGGGCGTGGCGGTGGACGTGTACCCGCTCCTGCGGGCGCGCGACACCGGGGTGCACACCGAGGGCGCCACGGTGCGGACCAAGCTCGCGGAGCGCTTCAAGCCGGCGCGGGCCGACGCGGTGATGCACGCCGAGGCGGCGGATCTCGTCCGGCGCGCCCGCTACCAGCCGCTCATGTCGCCGGCGATCCTGGCGTCCCAGCTCTACTGGCTGGTGCGGCGGCCGGCGGCCTACGCGGCGGCGCTCGGCACGCTCGTGCGGGCCAACCTCGGCAGCCGTCGGCTGCTCGGGGGGGCGCTGGCGTTCTTCCCCCAGGCGGCGCACAACGCGCGGCGGATGCGGGCGGACGGCGTGACGCACGTCCACGCCCATTTCGCCACGCACCCGGCGGCGATGGCATGGGCCATCCATCGCTTGACGGGCATCCCCTACAGCTTCACCGCGCACGGCTCCGATCTGCACGTCGACCGGCACATGTTGGTCGAGAAGGTGGCCGAGGCGGCGTTCGTCGCCACGGTGTCGGAGTACAACCGACGGCTCATCGCCGACACCTGCGGCCCGCGCCTCGGCGCGGCGGTGCGCGACAAGGTCCACGTCGTGCGCTGCGGGGTCGACACGGCGGTGTTCAGCCCGCCGGCCGCGGCCGGCGAGACGGTCGACCGCCCTCCCTTCACGGTGCTGTGCATCGGGACGCTCTACGAGGTGAAGGGGCACACGTACCTCGTCGAGGCATGCCGGCGCCTCGTCGAGCGCGGCATCGACGTGCGCGCCTGGCTGGTGGGCGAGGGGCTCTACCGCGACCGGCTGGCGGCGCAGATCGCGGCCGCCGGGCTGTCCGGCCGTGTGCACCTGCTCGGCCGGCGCACGCGCGCCGAGATCGCGGACCTTCTGCGTCAGGCCGATGCCTTGGCGGTGCCGAGCGTGCCGACGGCCGACGGCCGGCGCGAAGGGATACCGGTGGTGCTGATGGAAGCGATGGCCAGCGGCGTGGCGGTGGTCGCCAGCGACCTCTCGGGCATTCCCGAGCTCGTCGTCGACGGCGAGACCGGGCTGCTGGCGCCGCCACGCGACGCCGGGGCGCTGGCCGACGCGCTGGCGCGGCTGGCCGGCGACGCGGCGTTCCGGCGCCGCCTGGCCCGCGCGGGGCGCGAACGGGTGCTCACGGAATACGACGTCGGCCGCAACGCGGCCCGGCTGGCGGCGCGCTTCGCCGCGGCGGGCGGGGCGACGTGATCGCGCCGCTGGCCGTGTGGCGGGCCCGCTGGCACGACCGCCGCGAGCGCGAGCGGATGCTGCAGGACATGCGCGCGCCGCTGGCGGCGCTGGCCGGTGCGGCCGCCATCGGCGCGCTGATCCCGTCGTCGCCCGAGGCGGTGTTGGTGGTGCTCGCGGCGCTGGCCGCCGGGTTCGTGCTCCTGGGCTGGCCGGACATGTGCGTGCCCTTGGTGATGTTCGTGATCTGGAGCGACGCGGCATCGGTGGCGATCGGCTCCCACGGCGTGCCGGCCGTCGTCGGGATGGGGCTGCCGGCGCTGCTCGTCGTCCCGATCGCGCATCGCCTCGTCTTCCAGCGCGATCGCCTGGTCTTCCACCCGGTCCTGAAGTGGATGGTCGGCTACCTCGGCGTCCTGGCCGTCGGCACGCTCTTCGCACGGCGGATCGACCTGGCGCAGCGCGAGATCGTGGTGTTCGTGACCGAAGGGCTCCTCCTGGTCTTCCTCGTCACCAACGCGGTGCGCGGGCCGCGGGTCCTGCGCGCCGCCACCTGGGGGATCGTGCTGGGCGGCATGTTCCTCGGCTTGCTGTCGTCGTTCCAACAGGCGACCGGGACGTTCGACAACGACTACGGGGGGTTCGCCAAGGTGACCGCCGCGACGTTCGGCACCGGCGAGGAGACGCTCGGCACCGAGCTGCGCCAGGTGCGGCTCGGCGGCCCGCTGGGCGACCAGAACCGCTACGCCCAGAACGAGCTCGTCGTGGCGTTCCTGGCGCTGTTCCTGGCGTGGTCGGAGCGGCGGATGCCGCTGCGCCTGTTGGCGCTGGCCGGGGCGGGGTTCTCGGCCGCCGGCGCGGCGCTGACGTTCTCGCGAGGGGCGGCGGTGTCGTTCGTGCTGGCGCTGGGGGTCATGGTGCTCCTGCGCTACATCCAGGTGCGCCACCTGATCGTGGTCGTCCTGGGCGCCGGGCTCTTGCTTGCGGCCCTGCCGCAGTTCTCGCAACGGCTGCTGTCGTTGGCGGTGTTGACCTCGGCCGGCGACGACGACACGGCGGGGCTCCAGTCGGCCGACGGCGCCACGCGCGGGCGGCTGAACGAGATGATCTCGGCGGCCATGGCCTACGGCGACCACCCGATCATCGGGGTGGGTCCGGGGATGTTCCGGCTGGTGTTCCTCGACTACGCCGAAGATGCCGGCTACAAGGCCCAGCTCAAGCCGCGCGAAGCCCACAACCTGTTCCTCGGCATCGCGGCCGACACCGGCACGCTGGGGCTGGTGACGTTCGGGGGCGTGCTGGCGGTCACGCTGGCGGCGCTGCACCGCGAGCGGTCGCGCTGGCTGCGTCGCCGGCCCGCGCTGGCGATGCTGGTGGCGGGCTACCTCATGATGGTCGTCGCCTACCTGGCCACGGGCGTGTTCCTGCACATGGCCTACGAGCGGTTCTACTGGTGCATCATCGGCATGGCGTGCGCCGCGGCCACGGTGGCGGCGCGCGAGGCCGAGATCGAGGCCGACCGCGGCCGCGACGGCGCGGGGTTGCCGGCGGGTTGAGCGCGGGCCCTGGCTGCGGCGGCGCCCGGGCGACTCAGGCGTAGCGCGGGTAGATCGGCTCGAACATCGCGGCGCGGATGGCGGCCGGGACGTCGGCCGGGCGGGGTGCGGCGGCCAGGCCGCGCGTGAAGGCCACCTCGGCCACGCCGACGGCGATGCGGGCGGAGACGTCGCGGATGCGGTCGAGCGGGGGGTACAGGCGCCCTGCGGCAAGGTCGGCGTCGGTGACCTCGCCGGCCAGGATCTTGGCGGCCACGAGGAACATCTCGTCGGTGACGTGGCGGGCACGGCTGGCGATGACGCCGAGGCCGACGCCGGGGAAGATGTAGGCGTTGTTTCCCTGGCCGGGCTCCAGGCGGCGGCCGTCGGCGGTGACGACGGGGTCGAACGGGCTGCCGCTGGCGAAGACGGCGCGGCCGCCGCTCCAGCCGTACGCCTCGGCGGCGGTGCACTCGGAGCGCGACGTGGGGTTGGACAGCGCCAGGACGAGCGGCCGGTCGTGGGCGGCGGCCATGGCCTCGACCACGGCCTGCCCGAACGCCCGCGCCGCGCCCGACACGCCGATGATCGCGGTCGGGCGCAGGGCCTGGACGGCGGCGAGGAAGTCGCGCACGGGCGGGTGGTCCTGGGCATAGCGGCGCTTGTGCGCGGTGAGGTCGTCGCGGACGCGCACCACGAGGCCGCGGGAGTCGAAGAACCAGCACTGGCCGTCGGCGTCGGCCGCAGGCACGCCGCGCTCGACCAGCGCGGCGCCGATCATGTGGGCGATGCCGATGCCGGCCTCGCCGGCGCCCAGGAACAGGAAGCGCTGGCGGGGCAGCGGCACGCCGGTCAGCCGCTCGGCGGCGAGGAGCCCGGCGAGGACGACGCTGCCGGTGCCCTGGATGTCGTCGTTGAACACGCAGTAGCGGTCGCGGTAGCGCTCGAGCAGGTCGAACGCGTTGCGGTTCCCGAAGTCCTCGAGCTGGACGACGACGCGGGGCCAGCGGGCGGTGGCGGCTTGCATGAGCTCGTCGACGAGGTCGTCGTACGGCGCGCCGCGCAGGCGCCGGCGCGCCAGGCCGACGTACAGCGGGTCGTCGAGCAGCGCGGGGTTCTCGGTGCCGACGTCGAGGGTGATGGGCAGGCATTGGGTGGGGGGGATGCCGGCGCAGGCCGTGTACAGGGCGAGCTTGCCGACGGGGATGCCCATGCCGTGCGCGCCGAGGTCGCCGAGGCCGAGGATGCGCTCGCCGTCGGTGACGACGATGATGCGGACGTCTCGGTGCGGCCAGTTGGCGAGCACGTCGGCGACGCTTCCGCGGTCGTCGGCGGAGACGAACATGCCGCGGGGGCGGCGGAAGATGTGCCCGTACGCCTGGCACACCTGGCCGACGGTAGGGGTGTAGACGATGGGCATGAGCGCGGGGAGGTGCGACGTGAGCACGCGGTAGAACAGGGTCTCGTTGCGGTCCTGCAGGCCGTTGAGGAAGATGTACTTCTCGAGGTCGTCGGGCTTGCGGGCGAGGTTCTCCATGGCGCGCCGGACCTGGAGGTCCTCGGTCAGCACGCGCGGCGGCAGGAGCCCCCGGAGGCCGAGGGCCTCGCGCTCGGCGGCGGAGAAGGCCATGCCCTTGTTGCGAACGGGGTCGTGCAGCAGGCGCACGCCGCGCGGGAAGTCGGGGGGGATGGGGGCGGGGGGCGGCTTGGGGTGGCTCATCGCGGACCTCGGGCTTGGGGCGGCGCCGCCGTGCGGCGGGAGGGCGGGAGTCTACGGGAGCGCGGGGTGGGCGTCAAGGGGGCAGGCCCGGCGCCGCCGTCGCCGGCGGTGGCGGCCGTCGGCCCGGCAGTGCCGGTCGTGGCTGGCGACCGGGCCGGCCCGAAGGCCGCGCGCTCGGGGCCCAGGCGCCCGGCGGCTCGCTCTACCCGTCTCCCAGCCCCAGCTCCTCGAGCACGAACGCATACTCGAACGCCATCTCGCGCAGCACGTCGTAGCGGCCCGATGGCCCTCCGTGCCCCGCCGTCATCTGCGTGCGGAGCAGCAGCCGCCGGTCGTCGGTCTTGGTCGCCCGCAGCCGCGCCACCCACTTCGCCGGCTCCCAGAAGTGCACCCGCGGGTCGTTGAGCCCCGCCGTCACCAGCATCGCCGGGTAGTCTGCCGCCCGCACGTTGTCGTACGGCGCGTACGACCGCATGCACGCGTAGTATGCCGGATCCGCCGGATCGCCCCACTCCTCGTACTCGCCGACCGTCAGCGGGATCGACGCGTCGAGCATCGTGTTGACGACGTCGACGAACGGCACCTTGGCCACGACGCAGCGGAACAGGTCCGGCCGCAGGTTGACCACCGCGCCCATCAGCAGCCCGCCCGCGCTGCCGCCGCTGATCACCAGCCGCTCCGGGGCCGTGTAGCCCTCCCGGATCAAGTGCTCGGCGCACGCGATGAAGTCCGTGAACGTGTTGTGCTTGCGCAGGAACCGGCCGTCGTCGTACCACGGCCGGCCCAGCTCGCCCCCGCCGCGGACGTGCGCGATGGCGAACGCGAACCCCCGGTCCAAAAGGCTCAGGCGCGCCGGGTTGAAGGTCGGGTCCACCGCCACGCCGTATGACCCATAGCCGTACAGCCACAGCGGCCGCGAGCCGTCGCGCACGAAGTCCGTGCGGTACACGATCGAGATCGGGACCGCCACCCCGTCCGGCGCCGGCGCCGTCAGCCGCGCGCACGCGTAGCGCGTCCGGTCGTAGCCGCTGGGAACCACCGTCTCCTTGCGCAGCACCCGGGCGCGGCTGGCCATGTCGTAGTCGAACACCGACATCGGCGTGACGAGCGAGCTGTAGAGGAAGCGCAGCGTCGTCGTCGCGAACTCCCGGTTGCCCTGCACCCAAACGCCGTAGGCCGGCTCGGGGTGCTCGACGACGTGCTCCGCGCCCGTCGCCATGTCGCGCACCCGCAGCCGCGGCAGCCCCGCCGCCCGCTCGCGGATCACCAGATGCCCCGCGAACGCCTCGACCCCGTCGAGCTTGACGTCCGGCCGGTGCGCGATGACGGTCTCCCAGTGCGCGCGGCCCGGGCGATCGACGTCGGCGGCCATCAGCTTGAAGTTCACCGCGCCGTCGGCATTGGTCGTGACGTAGAACCGCGCGCCGTGGTGCTCCACCGCGTACTCCACGCCCTCTTCGCGCGGCTGGATCACCCGCGGCGCCGCCGCCGGGTCGCGCGTGTCGAGCACGTGGCACTCCGACGTCCGCGTGCTGTTCACCGTCACGAGCACGAACGCCCCGCTGCGCGTGCGGCGGGCGTACACCCGGAACCGCGCGTCGCGCTCCTCGAGAACGAGGTCGTCGGCCGCCTGCGCCTCGCCCAGCCGGTGGCGGTACAGCCGGTAGGGACGGTGCGCCGCGTCGTGCGTGGTGTAGAAGAGCGTCGCGTTGTCGTCGGCCCAGGCCAGGCTGGCGTCGACGTCGTCCAGTGCGTCCGGCAGGTGCTCGCCGGTGGCCAGGTCGCGGATCCGGACCGTGTAGCGCTCGTAGCCGCTGACGTCGACCCCGTAGGCCAGCAGCCGATGGTCCGGGCTCACCGCCAAGGGGCCGACCTCCATGAACGACCGGCCCGCGGCCAGCGCGTTGACGTCGAGCAGCACCTCCTCCGGTGCCTCGAGCGACCCGCGCTTGCGGCAGTAGATCGGGTAGGCCTTGCCCGCCTCGGTGCGCGTGTAGTACCACCAGTCGTCCTTGCGCTCCGGCACCGACAGGTCGGTCTCCTGGATGCGCCCGAGGATCTCGTGGTAGAGCGTCTCCTGCAGCCCCTCGGTGTCGACCATCATCGCCTCGGTGTAGGCGTTCTCGGCGTGCAGGTTGCCGAGCACCGCCGGGTCGTCCTTGTCGCGCAGCCAGGCGTAGGGGTCGACCCGGACCTCGCCGTGGACCACCGACGTCGCCGGGACGACGGCCGCCACCGGCGGGCGCGGCGTGGCGGCCGTCGCGGCGTCTCGGCCGCGCGTCACGGCCCGCCCCGGCGGTCAGCGTGCGGTCGGAAGGCCCGCGGCGGGAGGATGCCGTGGAGCGCGAACGGGTTCGGCGCCGCCGGTCGCAGCCGCAGCACCAGCTCGGGGTGGCGCACGGGGGCCTCCTTGCTGTGGAAGTAGATGCTGTTCTCGCTATCGGTGGCCAGCCCGAAGCTCACGGGGCCGTTGCCCGTGACGGCCGCCGACACGTCGAGCTCGAGGTAGGCGTCGGTCCGCACCGGCGCTGCCGTGGCCAGCGGCGGGCCGCTCAGCGGCGGCGCGTTGTTCCACGTGACCTCGAGCTCGGTCCACGGGCCGCTGCCGTCCGCGAACGTGTCGGCCACGCGTCGGACCGCCACGCCGGTGCCGCCGTCGTAGGCGTACAGGCGCAGCGTCGCGGTGAGGACGCGGCGCGGGTCGTCGAGGCCGTCGACCTCGAACTTGAGGTAGCTGGTGTAGACCGTCGTCGTGATGCCGGCGCGCAGCCGCAGCTGCGGCGCGTCGCCGAAGCTGCGGTCCGGCGCCGTGCTCTGGACGCGCGCGTCGTGGGCCGGCTCGAACACCAGCGCGCTGCCGGGCGCGAACGTCGGCGACGGCGTGAACGTCGGCGTGATGCTCGGGGTGAGCGTCGGCGCCGTCGTCCGCGTGGCGCTCGGCGTCGGCCGCGGGCCGGTCCGGTACGTCCAGGGCAGGTAGGCTTGATCGACGGGCGGCGTCGAGGTCGCCGCCCGCGTCGGCGACGGCGTGCGCGTCGCCGTGGCCGGTGTGCCGGCGCCCGGCGTATCCGTCGGTGTGACCGGCGCCGGCGTGTCGGTGGGCGTGACCGGCGTCGCCGTCGCCGTCGGTGGGACGACCGTCGGCGGCGTCACGGGGTTCGACGGGTCCGGGCGAACGCGGACCACCAGCTCCGGGCGGCGGTCCGGCGCCTCCTTGCTGTGGAAGTAGAGGCTGTTCTCGCTGCTCGTGGTCAGCCCGAAGCTGACCGGGCCGTTGCCGGTGATGACGGCCGTGACGCCGAGCTCGACGTAGGCCTCGTCCATCACCGGCGCGGCGACCGCCAGCGGCGCGCCGGCGATCGGGGGGGCGTTGCCCCACGTCAGCGTCGCCTCGGTCCACGGGGCGCTGCCGTCGGCGAGCGTGTCGGCCACCCGCCAGACGGTGAGGTCCGGCCCGCCGTCGTACGCGTACAGCCGGAGCGTCGCGGTCAGGATCGCCGCCGGATCCGGGATCCCGCTGACCTCGAACTTGAGGTAGCTGGTGTGGATCGTCGTCGTCACACCGGTCCGGACCCGCAGCTGCGCCGAGTCGCCGTAGCCCTTGTTCGGCGAGCTGCTCTGGACCCGGGTGTCGTGGAGCGGCGCGAACACGAGGCCGCTGCCCGGCTCGAACGTCGGCGACGGCGTGAACGTCGGCAACGGCGTGCGGGTGGGGCTGGCCGTCGGCGTGGCCGACGGGGTCGGCGTGTCCGACGGCGGCGGGGGCGGCCCGTCGGTGGGCGTGGCCACGTCGGTCGGCAGCGGCGTCGGCGTCGCGCTCGGCCGGACGACGTTGGCCGGCGTGGGCGCCGCCGCGATCCGCATGTCGAAGATCAGGAGCGGCGGGGCGAGGTCGGCCTCGCGGCTGTTGTAGTCGACGCGGTCGGCCGACGCGTTGGCCAGGGCGAAGCTGTAGGTGCCGTCGCCGGGGACGGCCGTCGACACGTCGAACACGGCCCACGCGTTGTCCGCGACGGCGCCGCCGCGCGCCACCGGCGTGCCGATGAGCGGCGGGGCGTTGTTCCACGTCACGTTGTCCTCGGTCCACGGCGTCGGGGTCGTGTCCGGCGTGGTCGTGGGGTACTGGTTGGCGACCGCGTAGAGGTCGCCCGCGTCGTCGCTGCCGTTGTTGGCGAACAGGTGCAGCCGCGCGGCGCGGCGGTGGCCGACGACGGCCGCGGAACCCTCGACCTCGAAGCGCCAGTAGCCGCGCATCACCTGGTCGGCTGCCTTGCGGACCTGGATCTCGCTGCCGTTGCCGAAGCTCTTGTCGGGCTCGGTGTCGCGCACCATGGCGTCGTCGCTGGCGCGCGCGACATACGCCGACCCCGGCACGGGCCACAGCGTGTGCACGCGCTTGAGGTCGATGTCGAGGTAGCGCAGCACCACCGGCGCCGCCGGCAGCGCTGTCTGCTTGTTGCCGCACGCGCCGAGGTTGGGGTCGTACACCCCCAGGGCATAGAACTGGCCCGTCCCGCGGCGGATGCGCGGCAGCCGGACCGTCGGCTTGCAGATCAAGCCTTCGAGGGTGCTGCTGGCGATCGGGAAGGTCGGCGGGTCGGCCGTCAGGCGGCACGCGCCGTTGCCCTCGCCGATCCACGCCTCTTCGCCGCCGAGCGCGTTGACGACCGTGGCGCGGCACGTCAGGTCACCGCTGGTGTAGCGCCCCTGCTCGAGGTCGTACGCCCGCCGCACCCGGACGTCGTCGCTGGACGGGTCGGCCGGCAGGTCGAAGATCTGGACGCGCTTGCCCTTGCGGTCGCCGACGGCGAGCGCCCGGCCGTCGGGGCTGATCCCGATGTCGGTGAAGTTCGCGAACTGGCCGCGCTCCTCACCCTTCTCGCCGAACCGGAACAGCTCGATCCCCTCGGGCGTGAACACGCGGATGGTGTAGTCGGTGCGGTCGGCGACGAACACCCGGCCGTCCGGGGCCACCGCGATGCCGCTGCCCTTGATCTTGGGCCACTCGGCGACGAAGCCCCCGTCGAGGTCGTAGACGACGACGCGTTTCGCGCCGGCGTCGACCACGTACAGCCGGTCGTGGCCGCTGGAGGGGTCGCGGCCGACCGCGAGCTGGGCCGGCTCCTCGAGCCGCGCCTCCTCGGGGCCGGTCGCCCCGATGGGCGCGGCGAACTCGCCCCACGGCCACATCACCTGTACCAGCCCGGGCCCGGGGTCGCTGAGGTACACCCGGCCATCCGGTGCGACGTCGAGGCTCACCGGGCGCTGCAACACCCCGGCGAGCGCCGGCGCGGCGTCGGGGGTGGCGGTCGTGCGCGCGGCCGGACGCGCCGCGATGCCGGCGCCGGCGGCGGCGAGCACCGCAAGCACGGCCCATGCGGTGGTGGGACGCCGAGGCGACGCCAGGGGAAGATCGAGCGAGCCGGCGCGGCGCATCATGATCGGCAATTCTATCACGGTTCGGGACGCGCGGGCGACGGCCTGCCCGAGGCCCGCAGCGCGTGCCGACCCGGTGCGCGCGCGTGCGGGGTTGACAAACGGCCGTGCAAATGTTAAGATGGGAGCCCCCACACGCCGGATGGTTCATCGTCGATATTGACTTTGCCGCATTCCCGGCGAGCCGCCCTGCCCCGGCTCCCACGGGGGATTCCGCCGGCCGCCGCGTCCGCGGGCAACCCCGATCAGCCCGTTTTTCAAGACCTTGGGAGCGATCGTCATGCGTGGTCTTCGGTATCTGTTCGTTGGCACGGCGGCGACCGTCGGTTGGCTAGGGGTGTCGGTCGCCGGGGCGGTCCCCCAATCCCAGCAGTCGTTCGCCCCGACCCACGACACCCACATCTCGAGCGCCAACCCCGGTTCGAACTACGGCACGCTGGGGAACGCCCGCGTCCTCGGGGATCCGAACAGCACCTATCGCACGTACGTGAAGTTCTCGGTGAGCGGGATCCAAGGCGAGATCGGGAGCGCCCGCCTGCGGCTGTACGCGCTGGACGACAGCGTGTACGGCGGCGCGGCGTACGTCACCTCCAACAACCTCGACGGCACCGGCACGCCGTGGACCGAGCGCACGCTGACGTGGAACAACGCCCCGCCCCCCTCGGGCACGGTGCTCGACACGCGCGGCAGCGTCACCAGGAAGACCTGGGTGGAGTGGGACGTTACGGAGGCGATCACCGGCAACGGCACGTTCAGCCTGGTCGTGGTCAGCACGTCCACCGACGAGGTCCAGTACGCCACGAAGGAAGGTGGCGGTAGCACCGCCCCGGAGCTCGTGGTCGAGGTTCCGCCCACGCCGACGCCCACGTTCACGCCGACGGCCACGCCGACGTTCACGCCGACGTTCACGCCGACGTTCACGCCGACGGCCACGCCGACGCCAACATACACGCCGACGGCTACACCGACGCCCACCTTCACGCCGACGGCGACACCGACGCCCACCTTCACGCCGACACGTACGCCTACCAGGACCACGACGCCGACGGCGACGTTCCCGCCGGCGACGGCGACCCGCACGCCGACAGCGACGGTCCCGCCGGCGACGGCGACCCGCACGCCGACAGCGACGGTCCCGCCGGCGACGGC
>QEVT01000214.1 GCA_003576755.1 bacterium
CGGCGCCGCGGCCGCGCGGTGTCGAGGCTTCCATCGGCATCCCCATGCGGTGTGCGCGGCTAGAGCGGCGAGGCCGGGTCGAACGCCGGGTCGCGCTTGGCGCGCAGGCTCGCCAGCCCCTCGCGCACCTCGGGCCCGGTGAAGCCGAGGAACTCGAGGGCCAGCGACGTGTCGAAGGTCGGCCCGGCCGCGCGGAGCCAGTTGTTGAGGGCGTACTTGGTCCAGCGGATGGCGCTCGGCGCGCCGGCCGCGAGGCGCTCGGCGACGGCCAGGGCGCGGTCGTGCAGCTCGTCGTCGGGCACGCACAGCGACACCAGGCCGATCCGCTCGGCCTCGCGGCCGGAGAGCGGCTCGCACAACAGGAGGTGGTACTTGGCCTTGGCCATCCCGCACAAGAGCGGCCACACGATGGCGGCGTGGTCGCCGGCGGCGACGCCCAGGCGGGTGTGGCCGTCGATGATGCGGGCGGACTCGGCGGCGATGCTGACGTCGGCAAGGAGGCCGGCGACCAGCCCGGCGCCGACGGCGGGCCCGTGCATGGCGCTGACGATGGGCTTCGAGCAGTCGATGACGTTGTAGACGAGGTCGCGCGCCTCCTTCCACAGCCGGGCGCGCACCTGGAAGTCGTCGGCCATGTCCTCGACGAGGTCGAGGTCGCCGCCGGACGAGAAGCCGCGGCCGGCCCCGCGCAGGATGGCCACGCTGACGTCTCGGTCTTCGTCGACGGTGCGCCACACGCGCGCCAGCTCGGTGTGCATGCCGTGCCCGGCGGCGTTGAGCTTGCCGGGCCGGTCCATGGTGATGCGCAGGATGCGCGGCGCGGGGCGGTCGAACTGGAGGTGCTGGTAGGCGGCGTAAGGATCGGTCATCGGCGGTCATCCTGGAGGGTGGGATTCGGTTGCTATCATAAGGTCAAACCCAAGCGAGGAGCAAGCGCGTGACGGTAGAGAAGGTGGTCATCATCGGCAGCGGGCCGGCGGCGCACACGGCGGCGATCTACGCGGCGCGGGCGGAGTTGCGGCCGGTGCTGTTCGAGGGGATGTTCGCGGGCGGTGTGGCGGCGGGCGGGCAGCTCACGACGACGACGGACGTCGAGAACTTCCCGGGCTTCCCGGAGGGGGTCCTGGGCCAGGACCTGATGGACCGCATGCGCGCGCAGTCGGTGCGCTTCGGGACGCGGATCTACACCGAGACGGTGGAGGCGGTGGACGTCTCGGCGCGGCCGTTCAAGGTGACGAGCGACAGCCGGGAGATGCGGGCGGCCACGGTCATCGTGGCCACGGGCGCCACGGCGCGGCGGCTCGACATCCCGGGCGCGCGCGACGGCGAGCTGTGGCAGCGCGGCATCTCGGCCTGCGCGGTGTGCGACGGGGCGCTGCCGCTGTTCCGCAATCGGCCGCTGGTGGTGGTGGGCGGCGGCGACTCGGCGATGGAGGAGGCGTCGTTCCTGACCAAGTTCGGCTCGCGGGTGCTGGTGGTCTACCGGGGCGACACGCTCAGGGCGAGCAAGATCATGCAGCGGCGGGCGACCGAGAACCCGAAGATCGAGCTGGTGGCCAACCACGTGGTCGAGGCGGCGCTGGGCGACCCGGTGCTCGAGGCGGTGCGGATCCGCGACGTGCGCTCGGGCGCGGTGCGCGAGCTGTCGGCGGCGGGCCTGTTCTTCGCCATCGGGCACGTGCCCAACACGGGCTTCCTCGGCGGCCAGCTCGCGCTCGACGACACGGGCTACATCGTGACGCAGCCGGGCACGACGCGGACGAGCGTGCCGGGGGTGTTCGCGGCCGGCGACGTCCAGGACAAGCAGTGGCGGCAGGCGATCACGGCCGCGGGCACGGGCTGCATGGCGGCGCTCGAGGCGGAGCGGTTCCTGGCGGAGGAGGGCGGGGACGTGACCTGAGCGGATTCGCCGGGCCTTCGGCGTCGCCAGCCCCGCCCTGCAGCCGCACCCGTATCTTTGCCCACGCCCCATACGTTAACAAGCCCAACCCATCGGGTTCCCTTGGACCAGCCACGCGCCCCACGGTGATCGCGTGGCTGCTGCCGTGCCCATTGTCTTGCACCTGGTCGCCCCAACACGGAGAGCCCGATGCCGCTCGAGCCGCAAACGACTGGCCCCACGTCCCTCGCTCCCGATCTCCGGCTCCAGCATCTCGCCACGCCGCCTGGCGACGGCGGCCCCCAACGGCCGCCGCAGGCCTGGCTGCGCCTGGTCGTCGCCCGGCAGGTGCTGGCGCGCTGCACGGGGCTGATCGAGGAGTGGCGCCGGCTGCGATCGGTCCGGCGCTCGCTGCCCGGCCAGCGGCGCAACCGCTGGCGGCGGCTGGCGTCCGCGGCGGCGGGGCTGCTGCTGGTGTTCGGCGGGATCGTGCGGGGGATCGGCGGCTTCGGCGAGGCCTGGCCGGTGCAGGCGGCGGCGATCCCGTTCACCGGCGCCACGATCGACGGCGCCTTCAACGGGGCAATCAGCGTCAGCTACGCCGACCTGGACGGCGACGGCGACCTCGACGTCGTCGGCGCGGCGTACACCGCCGATGCCGTCACGTGGTGGCAGAACGACGGGACGCCTGCCGACGGCGGCTGGACCACCCACACCATCGACGCGGCCGTCGACGGGGCCATCGACGTCGTCACCGCCGACCTGGACGGCGACGGCGACCTCGATGTCATCGGCGCCGCCAAGATCGCCTCTGACGTCTTGTGGTGGGAGAACGACGGGACACCGGCAGATGGCGGCTGGACGACCCAGACCATCAGCGGCATCGCCTCGCTCGCCGAGGCCGTCGCCGTGGCCGACCTGGACCGCGACGGCGATCTCGACGTGCTCGGCGCTGTCGGCGGCGCCAGTGACATCGTCTGGTGGGAAAGCGACGGGTCGCCTGCCGACGGCGGCTGGGTCACGCACACGATCTCAGGCACCTTCGCCGCCGCGACAAGCGTCGCCGCGGCCGATCTGGACCGCGACGGCGACCTCGACGTCGTCGGCGCGGCTTTTACCGGCGACAGCATCACTTGGTGGGCGAACGACGGGACGCCGGCCGACGGCGGATGGGCCACGCACACGATCGACGCGGCCTTCGACGGTGCGTCTGCCGCCGTCGCCGCCGACCTGGACGGCGACGGCGACCTCGACGTCGTCGGTGCGGCTTTCAACGGCGACAGCATCACCTGGTGGGAGAACGACGGGACGCCGGCCGACGGCGGCTGGGTCACCCACACCATCGACGCCGTCTTCGACGGAGCGTGGGAAGTGGGCGCGGCGGATGTCGACGCGGACGGCGACCTCGACGTGCTCGGCGCGGCCATCACCGCCGGCGACATCACGTGGTGGGAGAACGACGGGAGCCCGGTCGACGGGGGCTGGGTGACGCATACCGTCACCGGCTCGTTCTCCGCCGCCGCGGACGCCGTCGCCGCGGACCTGGACGGCGACGGCGACCTCGACGTCCTCGGCGCGGGCCTCAACGCCAACGACATCGCCTGGTGGGAAAACCGCGCGATCCACCGCAACGCGCTGCTCGGGGGGACGATCCCGTTCACGCACACGATCGACGGCGCCTTCGACGGCGCCCGCAGCGTCACCCATGCCGACCTGGACGGCGACGGCGACCTCGACGTCCTCGGCGCGGCCACGAGTGGCGACGACATCACGTGGTGGGAGAGCGACGGGACGCCGGCGAATGGCGGCTGGACCACCCACACCATCGACGCCGCCTTCGACGGCGCCTTCAGCGTCGCCGTCGCGGACCTGGACCGCGATGGATACCTCGACGTACTCGGCGCGGCCAACGTGGCCGGCGACATCACGTGGTGGGAAAACGACGGGACGCCGGCGGACGGCGGCTGGACCACCCACACCATCGAGGCCGCCTTCGACGGGGCGAACGATGTCGCCGCCGCGGACCTCGACGGCGACGGCGACCTCGACGTCCTCGGCACGGCCGGCTCGCCGACCAATGACATCACGTGGTGGGCGAATGACGGCAGTCCGGCCGACGGCGGCTGGACCACCCACACCATCGACGCCGCCGTCAACGGGATCACCAGCGCATCGGCGGCCGACCTGGATGGCGATGGCGACCTCGACGTCCTTGGCGCCGTCAGCGTTGCCGACGACGTCATATGGTGGGCGAACGACGGGACGCCTGCCGATGGCGGCTGGGTGACCCACACCATCGACGCCGCGGTCGACGGGATCTCGGATGCGACGGCCGCCGACCTGGATGCCGACGGCGACCTCGACGTCCTCGGCGCGGTCGGTGTCACCGACGCCATCCTGTGGTGGGAGAACGACGGCGACCCGGCCGACGGCGGCTGGACCACGCGCACCATCGACGCCGCCTTCGACGAGGCGACCGATGTCGTCGCCGCCGACCTGGACGGCGACGGCGACCTCGACGTCCTCGGCGTGGCGTTTGGCCTCAACGACATCACGTGGTGGGAAAGCGATGGCAGCCCGACCGACGGCGGTTGGATCACCCACACCATCGCCACCAATTTCAGTGGGCCGGCCGGCATCGGTGTCGCCGACCTGGACCGCGACGGTGACCTCGACGTGCTCGGCGCGGCGCTGACCGCCGACGACATCGCGTGGTGGCAGAACAAGGGCGGCCAGTTCACCCTGCCCACCACCGGCACCGCGCCGGCCAGCATGAGCCCCAGCGGCTCGGACGACTTTCTGAAGGTCGTGTTCACCCACAACGGCCGCAGCGGCGACAACGCCGCGGAGCTGGTGACGCTGCACCTGCGCTTCGAGGACACCACCGGCACGCCGGATGCGCTGACCACCGCCGAGGCCAATGCGATCATCCAGGACCTCAAGGTCTATCGCGACGACGGCAGCGGAGCCTACGAGGGTGGCTCGGACACCCTGGTCACCACCGTCGGCACGCTGGCGCTGGACGGGAACGGCGACCAGATCGTCACGTTCACGGACAACGACGCCAACGTCCAGCTTCCGCACGCCACCGGCACGCGCACCTACTTCGTCGTGCTGGATCTCACCGCGACCTACCCGACCGACCCCGCGCGCAACGGCGTGACCGAGATCCGCGTCACCCACATCACCGAGGCCAGCAGCACGGCCGAGGACGCCCCGAACGACCTGCCGCTCGCGATGGCCTACACCGCCAACACGCAGAGCAGCGCGGGCGGGACGATGTTGGACATCCCGGCGCCGACCGCGACACCGACCAGCACACCGACCGACACACCGACCAACACGCCCACGAACACGCCGACGAACACACCGACCAACACACCGACGAACACGCCGACCGACACGCCGCCCAACACGCCCACGGCGACCGACACACCGACGAACACGCCGACGAACACACCGACGAACACACCGACGAACACGCCGACCAACACGCCGACCAACACGCCGACGAACACACCGACCAACACGCCGACGAACACACCGACCAACACACCGACCAACACACCGACGAACACGCCGACCGACACGCCCACGCCGACGAACACGCCGACCGACACGCCCACGCCGACCAACACACCGACCAACACGCCCACAAGCGCGCCGACCGCCATGGCGCCGACGTCCGTCGACCTGCGCTACTTCCGCGTCGTCGGCGCCGGGGACCGGGTGATGCTGAGATGGGAGACTGCGACCGAGGCCGAGGCCATCGGCTTCAACGTCTACCGGTCTACCGCGGCCGACGCGCAGGGCGACCGCGTCAACACGGCGATCGTCCCAGCCACCGGTGGGGCCGCGGCGGGCGGACTCTACCACCTCGGCGATGTGCCGCCGGCCGTGGGGACCTACTTCTATCGACTGGAGGTCGTCAACCGCGACGGTCCGCCGGATGTCGTCGGATCGATGTCGGTGCGCTGGGACGGACCGCGGCTCTACCTGCCGGTCGTCGCACGCTGAAGCGCGGGAGCGGCCGCGCCAGCGTGTCTCCGCCTCCGCCCTCCGTGCGCGATACGTTCGACGCCGGGCTGACCTGCCCTCACCCCTGATTCGACCATCGAGCGGGTGAGGGCGCTCGGCAACGCGCCTCGCTGCTGCGGTGGACGCGCGGTGACGGTTGGGCCGGTGGGGGCGCATGCATCATGCACGTAGGGGCGAAGCATCCGCCGACGGGCAGCGCGGCGATTTGCGAATGGGGTCTCGGCGGATGCTTCGCCCCTACCTTGCCCCGACTCCACAGACGCCGTACCGTTAGGGCGTATGACCTCCACCCCGCTCTTCGATGCCGCCACGGTCCGCCATGCGCTGGCGGCCATCCGCTACGACCGCCCGCAGCCGGCGAGCCCGCTCCTCGACATGGCGTGGGTGACGGCCGAGCTGCGGGCAGAGGGGCTGGCCGACACGCGCCGGGGCCGCGAATGGGCGCTCGGGCGCTGCCTGGCCGCGCTGGCCGCCGCGCGGCTCGCGGCGCTGCGCGGCGCATCGGACGCCTCCGCGCTCCCCGCGCCGCCGGACCCGGCGGCCGAGC
>QEVT01000215.1 GCA_003576755.1 bacterium
GGCGCTGGCGCTCGGCGGGTGCCGCCCCGCCCAGGCACCGCCCGCGGGCCCGGCCGCCGACAGGGACGCCGCCCTGCCCGGAACCGCCGTCGATACGGCGGCCGCCGGGCTGCCGGTCGACCCCGCCGAGACCGCCGGCCTCACGTTCGACGCCACCCTGCACGACGTGGCGTACGTCGTCGACGGCGACACCCTCCACGTGCGGCGGGACGGGCGTGACGACAAGGTGCGCCTGCTCGGCATCAACGCACCCGAGACGGGCGATGGGCGTCGGGACGTGCAGTGCTTCGGCCGCGAAGCGCGGTCGCGGATGCGCGCGCTGCTGGACGGACGCCGCGTCTACCTGGCCACCGACCCGGCCGCCGACACCCGCGACCGGTACGGACGGCTGCTGGCCTACGTCTGGCGCGACGACGGGCTGTTCGTCAACCTGGCGATGCTCAGCGACGGGTTCGCCAACGAGTACACGTTCGACCGGCCCTACCACCACCGCGCACGGTTCCGCGCGGCCGCGCGCGAGGCGCGCGCAGCAGGCCGCGGGCTGTGGGCGCCCGAGACCTGCGACGGCGACTTCGACGCGAGCCCGTGACACCGCCTGGAACGGCGCCGTCGCGTGCCGCGACGTTTCGGCTGCGGATCGGCCAGGCCGCCGGCGGGCCGGTTTCGACGCCGTCTCCGCTATCATGTCGCGCTTGTGCCGCCGCAAGCCGCGACGTGCCGCGCTTGTCCGGCGCCGCGGCGGCGCCGGCGCGGGCGATCCGGCGGGCCACCTCGCCCCACCGCGCCGCATCCAGCCAAGACCACAAAGGAGAACATCCATGAGACGCATCGCCCTGATCGCCGTCGCCGGCTGCCTGGTGGCGGCCGGCTGCTCGTCGACGGCCGAGGCCCCCGAGGGCACGTCCGGCGACACGGCCCCGCCCGCGGCCGTCGAGCCCACCGCCGAGATGGCCGCGCCGACGGCCGAGATGGCCGTCGAGCCCACCGCCGACGCCGCCCCGGCGATGGCCAAGGTATCGGCCAACGACGCGACGGAGGAGGAGCTCATCGCCGCCTTCACGGCCGCAGGCATCGACAACGCCGAGCAGTGGGCCGACGAGGTGGTCGAGTACCGCCCGTACGCGGCCGACGACCCGAACTTCACCGTGCTCCGCGAGGAGCTCGCCAAGTACAACCCGGCACCGGGCGTGATCGACCAGATCGTCGCGGTCCTCGAGCCGTAAGGCGCATCCGGCGCGGCGTCGCGCGCAGCCGACGGCCCTGGACAGCGGCGGAGAAGGCCGCGCCTGGTCCGCCGGCTGCGCGCCGTGCCCGACCCTGCCACAGCCGAGGAGAGCCCCTCGATGAGCACATCCCCCCTTCCCTCGCCCCGCGTCGGCGCCCCCGGCCTGGCCGACGGTCTCTTGTGGCTGTGCGGCTTCGGCATCGCCGGCACCGCCGCCGAGCTGGCGCTGACCCGGCATTGGCAGGACCCGTCGCAGGCGATCGTCTGGGTCGCCGTCGTCTTGCTGGCCTGGGGGTGGGTATCCGCGCGCCGCCTGTTGCGAAGCACCGCGGACGCCGCCGCCGGTCCCCGTCGGCGCATCGTGCGCATCGCCGCCGTGGTGGCGGCCATCGGTGTCCTCGGCGTGTGGATGCACGTGTCGGGCAACCACGAGGCCGGCCCGCTCGACGCCGTCTACGGCGGCCCGTGGGACAGCCAGCCCGCGTGGCGGCAGTGGTGGCTGGCGCTCAGCATGCGGGTCGGGCCGGCGCCGACCCTCGCGTCGGGCGCGCTGGTCCTCCTGGCCGGGATGCTGTGGCTCGTGGCGGCGGGGCGCGCCACCGACTAGACCGCCGCCGTCAGCGCGCCCCGCCCGCTTCCGCCAGCGCCGCCACCGCCGGCAGCGTCCGCCCCTCGAGCAGCTCGAGCGTCGCCCCGCCGCCCGTCGACACCCAGCCGACGCGGTCTGTGAGCCCCGCGGCCTTGACGGCGGCGGCGGAGTCGCCGCCCCCGACGATCGTGAGCGCCCCGGACAGGCTCGCCAGCGCCTCGGCCACGCCGAACGTCCCGCGGGCGAACGGCGCGAGCTCGAACACACCCATCGGGCCGTTCCACAACACCGTCCGGGCGTCCGCCAGCGCCGCGGCGAACGCGGCGACGCTGGCCGGTCCGATGTCGAGCGCGCGCCAGCCGGCGGGCACGCCTTCGGCCGCCGCCACCACGCGGGTGTGCGCCGCGGCGTCGAACGCGTCGGCGACCACGAGATCGACCGGCAGCACCAGCCGGGCGCCGGCGTCGGCCCGGACGCGGCGCGCGACGTCGAGGCTGTCGGCCTCGACCAGCGAGTCGCCCATGGCGATGCCCGCGGCGGCCAGGAACGTGTTGGCCATGCCGCCGCCGATGAGGAACCGGTCGCAGCGCGGCAGGAGGGCATCGATCACGCCGATCTTGTCGGCGATCTTGGCGCCACCGAGCACCACCGCAAACGGCCGGGCAGGCGCGGCGAGGGCCACGCCGAGGACCTCGAGCTCGCGCTGCATCAGCCGGCCCGCGAAGGCCGGAAGCAGGCGGGCCACGCCGACGACCGACGCCGAGGCCCGATGTGCGGTGCCGAACGCGTCGTTGACGTAGGCGTCGGCCAAGCCCGCCAGCGCGTGGGCGAACGCCGGGTCGTCGAGCTTCTCGCCGGGCTCGAAGCGCAGGTTCTCGAGGAGCACGACGTCGCCCGGACGCATCGCCGCCACCGCCGCGGCCACGGCCGGCCCGACGACGGCGTCAAGCGTGGTCACCGGCCGTCCGAGCAGCGCCGCCAGCGCCGCGCCGACCGGCGCCATCCGGAAGGCGTCGTCGACGGCCTTGGGGCGGCCGAGGTGGCTCATCAGGATCACGGCCGCACCGCGCTCCAGCAAGTCGCGGATCGTCGGCACGCTGGCGCGCAGCCGCGTGTCGTCGGCCACACGGCCGTCCTGGAGCGGGACGTTGAAGTCCACCCGCACCAGCACCCGCTTCCCGGCAGGGTCGAGGGCGTCGAGACCTCGGATGCGGGCCAGGTCCGGCGGGGCGGGCGCCGTCACGCCGGCGACCGCCCGTTCGAGCCGCGGGCCCCGATGAACGCCGCGATGTCGGCCACCCGGCACGAGTAGCCCCACTCGTTGTCGTACCACGCGGCCACCTTGGCCAGCGGGCCGATGGTGATCGTCGACGGCGCGTCGACGATGGCCGAGTACGTCGAGCCGCGGTAGTCGCTCGACACCAGCGGCCGGTCCGACACCGTCATCACGCGCCCGAGCGGGCCGGCCGCGGCCTGGCGGAAGGCGGTGTTGATCTCGTCGACCGTGGGCGCCGCGTCGAAATGGGCCGTGAGCTGCAGGATGCTGACCGTCGGCACCGGCACCCGCACCGCGTAGCCGCCGAGCCGGCCGGCCATGTCCGGGAACACCCGGCCGATGGTCGTGGCCGCCCGCGTCGACGTCGGGACGATGCTGGTCGGCGCCGAGCGGGCGCGCCGGAGGTCGGTGTCGCTGAAGTCCAGGAGCTTCTGCTCGTTGGTGTAGGCGTGCACCGCCGTCATCAGCGCCGTCTTGATCTCGAAGCGGTCGCGCAGCGCCTGGACCATCGGCGCCAACGCGTTGGTGGTGTCGGACCCGGCCGAGAGCAGGTGGTGACGGGCGGGGTCGTAGCCACCCTCGTTCACGCCGTAGATCAGCGTGAAGTCGGCGTCGTCGCTGGGGTCGGTGAGAATCACCTTGCCGGCGCCCGCCTCGAGATGCCCGGCGGCCATCCGATCGGTGGTGTAGGCGCCGCTGGACTCGATGACGACATCGATGCCGAGCGCGGCCCACGGCAACCCCGAGAGGCGCTCGGCCGACACCAGCGGGATGACCGTGTCGCCGACGCGGAGGCTGCCGTCGGACACCCCGACGGCCGGGGCGAAACGCCCATAGGTCGAGTCGTACTTGAGGAGGTGGGCGGCCGACGCGGCCAGCGACGGGTTGCGCAGGCCGATGGCGGCCACCTCGATCCGGTCGCGGTACTGCGCCCAGATGGCCTTGAACGCCTGCCGGCCGGTGCGGCCGAAGCCGTGGATCGCCACGCGGATGGGCGTCATGCGAGCACCTCCTCGGCCTCGGCTGCCGCGGCGCGGGCGTCGATGTCGGCGCGCACGTCGGCGTGGGGCCGGCCGAGGCTCCGCTGGCTGATGTAGAAGACCATGTCGGCGACGCGGCAGGCGTACGCCCATTCGTTGTCGTACCACAGCATCAGCTTGACCAGCTCGCCCTGAACCATGGTGGCCGGGGCGTCGACGATGCTCGAGTGCGGGTCGCCGCGGAAGTCGATGCTGACGAGCGGGACGTCGACGACGCTGAGGACGTTGCGCATCGACCCCTCGGCGGCGGCGCGCAGCGCGGCGTTGACGGCCTCGGCCGAGTCCGGCGGCCGTTCGACGAGCGCCGTGAAGTCCGACAGCGACACCGTGGGGGTCGGCACCCGCAACGCGTCGCCGTGGAAGCGTCCCTTCAGCGCCGGGATGACCTCGCCGACCGCCTTGGCCGCGCCGGTCGTCGTCGGGGCGATGTTGAGCGCCGCCGCGCGCGACCGCCGCGCCTCCTTGGTGGCGTGGTCGAGCAGAACCTGCGACGACGTGTACGCGTGGATCGTCGACAAGAGGCCCTGGCGGATGCCGTACGTGTCGGCGATGACCTTGGCGGCCGGGGCGAGGCAGTTGGTGGTGCAGCTCGCGTTGGACATGATCCGGTGCGTGGCGGGGTCGAAGTCGGACTCGTTGACCCCGAGGACCATCGTCACGTCGACGCCCTTGGCCGGGGCGGTGATCAGCACCCGTTCGGCGCCGGCGGTGCGGTGCTTGCTGGCAGCCGGCCCATCCTTGAAGTAGCCCGTGGCCTCGACCACGAGGTCGATGCCCCAGCGCCGCCACTCCGGCACCGGGCCGTACAGGTTGCGGCCGACGATGTCGATCTGGCGGCCGTCGACCCGGATCGCGTTGACGCGGCCCTTGACGACGGCCTCGACGTCGGCGCCGAAGGTGCCGTACACCGAGTCGTGCTTGAGCAGGAGGGCCCGGTTCTCGGTGAGGTGCGAGTCGGTGATGCCGATCGCCGCGATCTCGATCGCGTCCCAGTAGCGCTCGTGGACGGCCTTGACCAGCTGCCGCCCGATCCTTCCGAAGCCGTTGATGGCAATGCGTGCGGTCATGTCGCCTTCACCTTCCTTCGTGGCGCACCGGTCCGGGCGTCGGTGTCGCGATGGGCCTGCCCGGGCACGTGTACGGTGGCGTGCGGTGCGCGGCGGCGGGCGCCGCGGCGCGCCGATGGCCGATCCGGTGCGCCGGCATTGTAGAGAGCGCCCTTGGCGCTGTCAACGTGCGCGCGTGGCGCCGCAGCGGGCCGGACGGGCAGCCTGCCGCGCTCGTCGCGAGGGGTTCCGGCACGGCCGTCGGACCCTCGCTCACCGTGTCAACACCCAGCGCGGCTGCCGCGCCGGCCCTGCGACGATCGGCACTTGGGCGCCGGCCAGCGGGTCGAACAGCGCGACGCCTTCGGGACCGGCCAGCGCGGCGTGTCGGCCGTCCGGGGCCCAGTCGAAGTCGGCGTCGGGCAGCGGCGTCGCGGGCCCCGACGGCACCGCCGAGAGGCTGCCGGCCGCGAGGTCCACGCCGAACACGGTCAGCCCGGCGGGCGAGCGGGCGGCGACGAGCAGGCGGCCGTCCGGCCGCACCATGACGTCGTCGCCGAGCGCCGGCTCGGGCGGGAGCCCGGCGACACGGTTGGTCATCAGCGCCGCACCGGCCGACAGCAGCGCCAGCCCCTGCCCGTCGACCAGCCACGCGACGTCGCGGTCCGGCAGCCAGCCGGCCGCCGTCACGCCGAACACCGGCAGGTCGACGGCGGACTGCGTGGCCACCGCGATCAGCGCCAGGCCGCCGTCGGCCCGCCGGGCGAGCAGACGGGCTCCGTCGCGCGACCACGCCAGCGGCACGCCGTCGCGCGCCACCGTGAAGAGCTGCCGGCGGACGACGTCGTAGACCTGCAGGCCGTCGGCCGCGTAGGCGAGCTGGTAGCCGCCGCGCGACCACACCGGCGCGTCGCCCATCGGGTCGAGGGGCGTGACGGCGCCGGTTTCGGGCGCCAGCAGGTACAGCCCGCCCCCGCTGGTGAACGCCACGGCCCCGGTCTGCGACACGGCAAAGGCATCGACGGCGCGCGGCACGTCGGTCAGCCGGGTGGGCCGCTCGCCGGTCACCGGCAGGCGCCAGATCTGCCGCGGCTCGCCGGCCAGGTAGTACAGGTCGGCGGGCAGCACACGACGCGCCGCGGCGCCCGCGCCCGGGGCGGTGGGCGCCGTGGCCCTGCCCGCGGCCGGGGTTGGGGGTCGAATGCCGGGCCCGGCGGTGGCCACGGCGGGGCCCGGACCGCGACCTGGAATCGGCGGCGGGACCGACGGCACGCCGTTCACGCC
>QEVT01000216.1 GCA_003576755.1 bacterium
CAAGGGCGCTACCTTTTCGGGGCGCTCGTGCCCATCGCCATCGTGTTCGCGACGGGCTACCGCGAGGTCGGGCGGTGGGCCGGCGCCGCGCTGCGCCTGTCCGGCCGCCGCGCCCGGTGGGCCGAGGGCGCCGCGGTCGTCGGCTTCAGCGCGGCGCTGGCCGGGCTGGCGTGGGTCAGCCTGACGCGGTTCATCGTCCCGGGGCTGGGGTAGCGCGCGGCGCGGACCGGACAGGCTGCCCGATCCGCGCCGCCGCGGGACACGCCGGCGCCTCGCGCGCCCGGCACGGGTCAGAAGGCCGTCCGATCCTCCGCGCTCGGCTCGCGGTCGGCGGCCGCGCTGCCCGCCGGGACATCCGTCGGCGGCATGTCCGCCTCGGGCGCGTCGGACGTGAGGTCATCGGCCCCGGGCGCGCCGGCCGCCGGCGCAAGGCCGATCCCCCGGCCGCCCGGCCCCGGCCACCCCGACTCGGCGTCCTGGCCCTTGCGGGTCAGCCACGCGATGAGCAGCAGCGCCAGGCCCAGGGCCGTGGGCAAGAGGCCGACGAGCATCCACGGCCCGAAGCCGAACAGGAAGCCCTCGTTGATCGCCCAACCGATGGGGTACAGCCCACACGTCAACGCCAGGCCGAGGGCGGTCGTGACGATGCCCCACCGCAGCATCGATTGGCCGTTGGATTGGCCGTTGATCGGCGCCACCAGCCCGCGGTCGGCCAGGGCGACGGTTTCCTTGTAGCGCATGTAGCGCAGGAAGCCGAAGAACACGAACGGCAGGGCGATGATCGGCACGGCACACAGCATGGCCATGATCTCGTCGGGCATGGTTGGTCTCTCCTGGGTTCAAGTCGGATCGGGAAGTCGGGCAGGGGCCGGCAGCACACGCAAGGCGATGTCGCCGTTGCGCGTGGTCACCTCCAGGTGGGCGCCCCCGCCGTTGACGGTGCCGGTTCGGGCCTCGCCGTCGACAGCGCCCGTGACGGTGATCGGCAGGTCGGACGTGACGGCGCCGAAGTCCGAGCGCAGGCGGACGTCGAGCCGGCTGTCGGCCGGCAGCGCCAGCGTCACCGACCCGAAGTCGGTCTTTACACGATGGACGGCCGCCGGATCCAGCGAGCCGTCGAACGCGATGGCGCCGTTGGAGGCGGCCACGTCCAACCGCACGCCCACCGCCCCGGTGATCTCGATGTCGCCGAACCCGCCGTCGACGGTGATGGCGCCGCGCGGCCGGTCGAGCGTCACCTTGCCCCGGCCGGCCGCGACGCGCAGCGCCGCGGCGGCGAGGTCGGCGACCGTGACGTCGCCGAACGCATCGTCGATCGCCACCATGCCGGCCACCTCGCCGCCGCGCAGGTCCACCGCGCCGTTCTGCGTGGTCGCCGTCAGCTCCGCCGCGCGGGCGTCGGCGATGTCGATATCGCCGAACGCCGTCTCGGCCTCGACCGGCCCGGTGGCCGTGAGGCCCGTGGCGGTCAGCGCGCCGTTGCGCGAGCTCAGGCGCAGCGCACGCCCGCGCACCGCGGTCGCGGCCACGGCGCCGAAGTCGCTCGCGAGGGCGACGTCGCCCGCGCCGGCGTCGACGTCCTCGGCCGTGACGGCGCCGGCGCCGCTCTGGGCCTCGACGGCGCCGCGCATGCCGGACGCGTGGACGTCCCCGAAGCCCGACCGCAGCACGGCCGCTCCGGCGGTGCCGTGGGCGCGCACCGACCCGGCGCCGGTGCGCAGCTCGAGGCCGGCCGCCGCGGGCACGCGCAGCGTGAAGCTCGCCGCGTCGTGCCCGCGCCGCGTGCCGACCAGGACGACCTCGTCGGGCACGTCGCACGTGATCCGCACGGACGAGGCGTCGTGCTCGACGCGGACGGCGACCGCCTTGGCCGCGGCCAGCGCGGCGACCGCGTCGGCTCCCCAGCCGGTCACGACCTGCTCGCCTTCGACCACGCCGTCGCCGCCCGCGCGCACGTCGATGTCGCCGCCGCACCCGTCGATGGCCAGCATCACGCCGGGGCCGACGTCCAGGCGCAGGGTCTCGGTGAGGCGGGCCGACGTGGCGGCGTCTTCGAACCACCGCAGGCGGACGTTGGTCGCGCGCAGGGCGCCGACGGTGCTGTACGCCGCCAGCGCCGACAGCCCGCACACGCCCAGCAGGGCGCCGGCCAGGGCGAGGGTGATCAGCGTCTTGCGTTGCATGCCATTCTCCTTGACGACGGTCTGTGCACAGTCAGACCGGAGAACGGCACGCAGGTTTCACGTCACAGGCGCCCGTTCACCCGGCCGTTGGCCGGCCCGTTGCGCTCGGCGCGCGGCGCGTGCGCGTCGGGCGTGCCGTTGTCGCGCTCGTGCTCGCGCCGGCGCACCCGGCTGCCGATGGTGGCCAGCCGCCGGTCCGCCCGGTGCAAGAAGCTCTTGGCCCCGGCCAGCCGGTAGCGGGTCCACTGGACACCCCGCCACCACAGCGGCCACGCACGGTCGCGCGGGCTGATGCTCCACTCGACGAGGCACGCGCCCCACGTCAGGCCGCCGCCGAAGCCGACCATCACGATGTGGTCGCCGGCCCGCACACGGCCGGCATCGATGGCGTCGACGAGCGCGAGCGGCACGCTGGCGGCCGACGTGTTGCCGTAGCGGTCGAGGTTGCAGAAGAGCCGCTCCGCCGGCACGTCCATCTTGCGGGCCGCCGCCTCGATGATGCGGGTGTTGGCCTGGTGCGGGATGATGAGGTCGATGTCCGCCAGCTCGAGCCCGGCCTTGCCGACGACGTTGCGCGTCGACTCGGCCAGGATGCGGGTGGCGAAGCGGAACACCTGCTGGCCGTTCATCTTGAGGAACGTGTCGCCGGCCGCCAGCGTGTCCTGGGTCATGGGGTTGCGCGTGCCGAGGCCGACCGTGAGGAGGTCGCCCCCCGAGCCGTCGGAGCCCATCTCGCAGGCCAGGACGCCGCCGGGCCGGTCGCTGCCCTGCAGCACCACGGCGCCGGCGCCGTCGCCGAAGAGCACGCACGTCGAGCGGTCGGTCCAGTCCATGACGCGCGACATCGACTCGGCGCCAACCACCAGCACGCTGTCGTAGGTGCCGGAGCGGATCATGCCGGCGCCGACCGACAGCGCGTAGACGAAGCCGGAGCACGCGGCGTTGAGGTCGAACGCCGCGGCCCGCGAGGCGCCGAGGCCATCCTGGATCAGGCTGGCGGTGTTGGGCATGAGGTAGTCGGGCGTCGACGTCGCGCAGATCACGAGGTCGAGCTTGGCGGGATCGAGGCCGGCGACCTCGAGCGCCCGCTGGCCTGCCCGGATGCCGAGCGTGCTGGTGTACTCGCCCTCGTCGGCGATATGGCGCTCGACGATGCCGGTCCGATCACGGATCCACTCGTCGGTGGTCGGCACGAGGTGCGACAGGTCGTCGTTGGTGACCACCCGCGGCGGCGCGTAGGCGCCCCAGCCGGTGATATGGGCATAACGCGACACGGTCATGACTCCTCTCGCGATGGCCGGGGCGGCCGGGATGCCGTCGGGCGCGGACGTCCCGCTCCCGGCGCTGGCGCGGGGCGACCCCCGCGCGCGGACGACCGCGACGACCCAGAGGCGGTCGGGCGGCTCAGACGCGGCTGAAGATCAGGGCGGCGTTGTGGCCGCCGAAGCCGAGCGCGTTCGACAGGGCCACGCGCACCCCGCCGGCCGGGCGGCGCGCGGTGTGCGGCACGTAGTCGAGGTCGCAGGCCGGGTCGGGCGTGTGCAGGTTGATGGTCGGCGGGACGACGCCGGTCTCGAGCGTGCGCACGGTGGCCACGGCCTCGACGGCGCCCCCGGCGCCGAGGAGGTGGCCGACCATGCTCTTGATCGAGCTGACCGGCACGGCCCCGGCGCGCTCGCCGAACAACGACCGCAGCACGCGGGTCTCGACGGCATCGTTGAGCGGCGTGCTCGTGCCGTGGGCGTTGACGTACTCGACGTCGCCGGCCGTCAGGCCGCCCTCGGCCAGCGCCATGTGGATGGCGCGGAGCATGCCCTCGCCGTCCTCGGCGGGCGCGGTGGCATGCACGGCGTCGGCGGTGCTGCCGTAGCCCACGAGCTCGGCGTACACGCGGGCCCCGCGGGCCAGCGCCCGGTCGAGGCGCTCGAGCACCAGCATGCCGGCGCCCTCGCCCATCACGAAGCCGTCGCGGGCCGCGTCGAACGGCCGGCTGGCCAGCCGCGGCTCGCCCTGCCACTTCGAGAGCGCGCCCATGTTCTGGAAGCCCGCGACGACCAGCGGGGTGATCGCGGCCTCGCTGCCGCCGGCGACCATGACGTCGGCCGCGCCGCGCCGAATCGCCTCGAAGGCCTCGCCGATGGCGTTGGCGCCCGACGCGCACGCCGAGACGTGCGCCATGTTCGGCCCCTTGAGGCCGAATTGGATGGCGACGGTGCCGGGGATGGAGTCGATGAGCACCATCGGGATGGTGAAGGGGCTGACGCGCCGCGCGCCGCGGCCGGTGAGCACGTCGTGCTCGCCGAGGAACGAGACGATGCCGCCCATGCCCGACCCGATGAACGCGCCGACGCGCTCGGGCGCGTGCCACGCGCGGTCGATCCGTCCGCTGGCGCCGTCGAGCAGGCCGGCGTCCGCCAGGGCCTCGCGGCTGGCCACGACGGCGAGCTGCGTGACACGGTCCATCCGGCGTGCGCTCTTGGCGTCGATGGCCACGGCCGGGTCGAAGGCGTTGACCTCGGCGGCCACGCGGACCTCGAACCCAAGGCCGGCGGCGTCGAAATGGGTGATCGGCCCGATGCCGGACCGGCCGGCGACGAGGGCCTCCCACGTGGACGGTTGATCCACCCCCACCGGGGTGACGGCGCCAAGGCCGGTGACGACGACGCGGATGGGTTGCATGGGCTCGAGAGCTGGTGATGCGGGCGCGGGTCAGGTGCGACAAACCCGAAATTATAACACCCCGGCGCAAATGCGGTTGCGGCGGGCGGGCGAATGCGGGGGGCGAGACCGCGCGACGGCCGCCCCCGGCGGCAGCGGCGGGTGGGACCGGGTGGGACGGCGTATGGTAAACTCTCGCCGGCGCCCCGAGCCCTCCCGATGACCACCCCAGTGCCTTCCCCCAGCCCCGTCGACGCGCGCACTCCCGCCGGCAACCTGCGCCGGCGCTTCGTCGTGTTCGCCGCCGCGGCGCTGGCGCTGTACGTCGGGCTGGCGGTCTACAGCGACGTGTCGACGCTGCGGGCCACGCTGGCAGCGTTCCCGTGGCGCGTGATGCCGCTGGTCTTCGGGCTGACGCTCGTCAACTACCTGGGCCGCCTGCTCAAGTGGCTGTGGTACCTGCGCCTCGTGGGTGCGGGCGTGTCGTGGTGGGACGGGACGCGGGTGTTCGGCGTGGGCATGAGCATGGTGATGACGCCGGGCAAGGCGGGCGAGCTGCTCAAGAGCTACATGGTTCGCAACATCAGCGGCGCGCCGATGCGCGTCACGTCGCCGATCGTGCTCGCGGAGCGGCTGACCGACGGTGTGGCGATGCTGATCCTGGCCGGGGTGGGGTTGGCGGGGTTCGACGACCCCCGGCTGCGGTGGACGGCGGCGGCGCTGATGCTGGCCGTGGCCATCGTGATCGGCGCCGTCCAGTTCCGCCCGTTGGCGGCGTGGGCGCTCGGCGTCGGCGCCCGGCTGCCGGTGGTGGGGCGCCACGCCGCGTCGCTCGGCGCGTTCTACGAGAGCAGCTACCTGCTCCTGCGGCCGGCCAACCTGGCGGTGGCCGTGGCCATCGGCGTGGTGAGCTGGGCCTGCGAGGGGCTGGCGTTCGCGCTGGTCCTGCACGGCGTCGGCGTCGCGGCCGACGTGCACACGACGCTGACGGCCGTGTTCATCTTCAGCCTGAGCTCGGTCTTCGGGGCGCTGGTGGCCACGCCGGGCGGCCTCGGGGGCACCGAGGGCTCGCTGGTGGCGCTCTCGACGCGGCTGCTGGGGCTGCCGGCGGCCGCGGCGACGGCGGCGGCGTTGTTGATCCGGCTGGCCACGCTGTGGTTCGGCGTGGCGCTGGGCATCGCCAGCCTGGCGCTGTGGCCGGACCTGCTGGACCGGGGCGAGGGAGAAGATCGCGGGGACGGCGCCGAGGAGCGGCCCCGGTGACCGCCGGCGCGGCACGACATGGGGCCGAGGGCCGGGCCCGCTCCCGCCGGCATCGGCCGCTCGGCGCTTGGGCCCCGATCGCCCCGGCCGTCGTGTTGGCGGCCTGTCTCGCGCCATCGCCGACGGCGCCGGCGGCCGACCGGATGCCCAGCGCGCCCGTGGCTCCCCCGGGCGCGGCGCTTCCGGCCGGCCCGCCCACGGACCAGCTCGGCGGCGCGGCACGGGCGGTGGCGGTGGCGGATGGCCGTGCGTACGTGGCGATCGGCCCGCGGCTGGTGGTCGTCGACGTCGGCAGCGGGCAGGCCGCCGGCGGCGATCCCGGCGCGGCGGTCGGCGGCGCGGCCGGC
>QEVT01000217.1 GCA_003576755.1 bacterium
CACGTCGGCCGGCGACTGCGGCGGCCACGGCGGGAGCGCCAGCGCGAGGTCCCACAGCGCGTCCGCCGTCGTCTCCTGCCAGCGCCAGAAGCGCGCGGCGCCCGGGCCGAAGGCCGCGCGGTGCTCGGCGTTCCGCCGCTCGCCCGCCCAGCGCGGGATCGGCGCGCCGCCGGGCAGGTGGACGACCATGGCCGGGTCAACGGGCCGCGCCGGCCACCCGGCCACCCCGGTGCCGCGGGCGACGAGGTCCATCGGCCCGCCAGGGTAGAAGCCGCCGGCCAGCGTGGCGCCGGCGTCGAAGCGGTAGCCCTGGTGGTAGAACGTGCCGGCGCAGCCGCCGGGATACACGTGGGCCTCGAGCACCTCGACGTCCGCCCCCGCCCGCGCCAGCGCGGCCGCCGTCGCGAGCCCCCCCACGCCGGCGCCGATGACCACGACACGCACGGTCAGCCGCCGGTCTCCAACCGCCGGCGTGTCCGCCAGCCGCGGAACGCGAACAACAGCGGCAGGCCGGCGGCCATCGCCAGGCCGACCGGCCCCCACAGCACGTGCCGGCGCGGCGACCAGCGGATCTCGTCGAAGACGTCGGTGGTGGCCGCGTCGACGGCCTCGAAGCGATGGCGGTGCTCCCAACGGGCGAACGGACCGGCCACCTGGCGGTCGAGGAAGCCGTCCGGGCCGACAGCCTCGATCCGCGCCCTCCACCGCACGGGCAGCGGGCCGAGCCACAGCGTGAAGGCCATCTCGTCGCCCTCGCCGAGCGCCTCGGGCGCCGCGTGGACGCGCACGACGATCGGCGGCGGCGTGATGGCGGCCATGCTGGCCGAGCGACGGTGAAAGTCGGCCACGCGCTCGAGCGGCGCGCGGACCCGGAACCGGTGCCGGAAGATCATCGGGTGCCCGCCTCCGACGGGGTCAGGGTGGCACCGCGCCCGGCGGCGCGGTGGAGACGATCGTCGATGGGTGCCTCGCCCGGCGCAGGCCGCTCCGGTGGCGCCTCGGCGTCGGGGCCGGCCGGCGCGGCCTGGACGGGCGGAGCGGCGTCGCCGACAAGGGCCGCCCCGTCGGCCGGATCAGACACCTCGGCCGACTCCGCCGCGAGCGCCCGCAGCACGGCCAGCACCGTCGCGGTGGCCGGGATGTCGTGCATCCCCACGCCATCGTGGCGGTAGCGCAAACGGCCCTGGCGGTCGACGATCACCAGCGTCGGCAGGCGCCCGAGGCGCAGCAGGCTGACGCGCTGCCCGAAGGCGGCGGCGACGCGGTGGTCGGGATCGGCCAGGCCGACGAACGGCATGGCCTCGCGCGCCCAATAGGCGGCGAACGTCGGCCCGTCCTCGGGGCCGACCACCACGACTTCGGCGCCGTGCGCGGTGATCTGGGCATGGTCCTGGCGCAACTGCGCCATGTGCCGGCGGCAGAACGGTCAGGTGAAGCCGCGGTTGAAGACCAGCACCACGTGCCGCCGGCCGCGGAAGTCCGACAGGCGCACGCCGCGCCCGGCGGTGTCGGCCAGCGTGAAGTCGGGCACGGTCTCGGCCGCGGCGGCCGGGATGACGGCGGGATCGCTCATGGGGTTGCTCCTCGGGATGTCGGGGACACGGGAACGGGCATCGCGACCCGCGCCAAGACCGCCGCGCCCAGCGCGGCGGTCACGACGACGCCGAGCAGCGCAGGCACCGCCAGCCCGTGCCAGACGGCGATGCCCGTCCAGAAGGCCATCATCAGGAAGGCGCTCGTGGCGAGCGCGGGCGGCGGCACGGGCGCCGCACCCGGGGCGCCGTCGCGCGCCAGCCACGCCCGTGCCAGGGCCACGGCGGCGGCGCCGGTGACCAGCCAGCCCGCGAAGTTCGAGGCCGGCACGCCGTGGTAGCGCCCACCGGACGCGTACTGCCAGTAGCCCAGCCGCACCGCGCCCGGGTCGAGCACCAGGTCGCACGCCACCAGCACCAGCGCGCCGACCGCCGCCGGGCGCCAGGGGGCCGGGCGCCCGGCGTGGCCCGCGCCCGCTCCGGCGGCGTCGCCGCCCGCCACGCGCCCGGCCACGGCCACGGCGCCCAGGACGAGCGGGACGTAGGCCAAAGGCAGCAGCACCGGCACGCCGCCCAGCGCGAGCGGGCCCAGCCCCTCGCCGTAGCGGAAGGCGCCGTATGGCACGCCGGTCGTCACGCCGACGGTCTCGATGGCGTAGGCGTACGCGCCGAGGAGGAGCGCGAGGCTTGCGGCGGACCGCGTGCCGCGCCAGGCCCGCAGGGCGCGCCATGCCGGCGCGGCCATGACGAGGTTGCCGGCCACCGCCATCGGCACGCCGGCCGGGTGGTCCGGGAAGGCCCGGACGAAGAGCCCCGCGCCGAAGAGCGCGAGCGCGACGGCCACCCAGCCCCGCGCCATCGCAGGCGCCTCGACCCGCCCGTTGCCCATCGCGTCAGCCCCTCACGGCCGCCAGGAACAGCACGAACCCGACCGCCGCGTTCAGCGCGGGGAACGCCCAGTACGCCCGGCCCACCTGCGACGGCCGCGCGGCGAGCGCCACGGCTGCCGCGGGGTAGACGGCGCCGACGAGCGCCAGGGGCGGGCCGGCGACCGCCCACGCGGCGGCGCAGGCCGCCATCCAGAGCGCGGCGCAAGCCAGCAGCGCGGCGCGGGCGCCGAGGACCGTCGCGGCGGTCGAGAGGCCCGCCGCGCGGTCGGCGTCGATGTCGGGGACCGCCGAGAACAGGTGCATGGCGCCCGTCCAGGCGGCCGCGCCGGCCAGCGCGGCGGGCGGCGGCCACGCGCCCGCGGCCTGGACGAACCCGAGGGCGCCGGGCATGGCGTACAGCACGTTGGACGCGACGTCCAACCCCGGCCGCGCCTTGAAGCGCAGCGGCGGCACGCTGTAGCCGGCGCCGAGCACCAGGAACGCCAGCATGAACGCCTGCGCGGGCCACGACGGCGCCGCGGCGGCCAGCGCGAGGCCCAGGGCGGCGGCGGCGGCGACCGCGGCCGCCACCGCCCGCCGCTCCGGGCGGGCCAGCCGGTGCTCGCGCGTGCCCTTCTTGGCGTTGTGCTGGTCGGTGTCGGCGTCGAACAGGTCGTTGACGCCGTACAGGAAGATGTTGGCGGGCAGCGTGAAGTACAGCAAGTGCAGCCAGAAGCCGGGCGCGGCGAAGGCTGCCGGCGACGCCGCGCCGGCCGTGTAGCCGACGAGGTACGTCCCCGCCAGGTACAGCCAGAAGCGCGGCCGGCTGATCGCGAGCAGCAGGCGCGTCATGCTAGCGCCACGAGACCAGCCGCGCGAGCGACGCCGTCAGCGCGCCGGACGACGGCCCCATGCTGGCGGCCGCGTTGCGCACGATCCGCGCCAGGATGCGGCCGACCGACGGCTTGACCTGCCGCTCGAAGACGACCGCCGGGCGCCGCGCGATCTCGCCCGTCGCCCACACGTACATGTCGGCCGCCGTCCGGATGGGGATGCGCGCCCGCGGCGGCAGGTGGGCGTAGCCCAGCTCGGCCTGGGCCTGCCAGCGGCGGTAGCGCGCGATCTCGTCGCGCATCAGGGCCTCGAACCGCTCGGGGTGGGCGGCGATCGCCTCGGGCGCGAGCGACGGCAGGCCGTGGCGGTCGAGCACCGTGCGTGGAAGGTAGGTGCGCCCGAGGGTGCGGTCGTGCGCCACGTCGCGCAGGAAGTTGGCGTACTGCATGGCCTTGCCGAGCCGGCGCGCGGCCGGGAGCGCGGCGTCCGGCAGGTCGAGCACGCGCGCCATGAACAGCCCGATGACCTCGGCCGAGCCGTACATGTAGCGCTCGACGTCGTCGAGGGTGTCGTACGTCTGCTGCGTCAGGTCCTGGCGCATGGCGTCGAGGAAGCTCTCGGTCCACGCGGGGTCGAAGCGCTTGCGCGCGGCCAGCTCGACGAACCCGTCGATGACCGCGTCGCCGGACAGGCGTCCGGCCAGCGCCGCCCGGTAGCGCGCGACGAAGTCCTCGAAGCCGGCGGCGTCTTGCGGCACCTCGTCGACGAAGTCGTCGGCGGTGCGCACGAAGGCATAGAGCGCGAACACGTCGCGCTTGACCGCGCCGCTGAAGAACAGGCTGGAGTAGAAGTACGTCCGGCTGCCCTTGTGGAAGATACGAACGAGGCGTGAAGCGATCATGCGCCGATCTCCTGTGCGACGAGCTGCGACGAGATGAGGGTCATGGGCACGCCGACCCCGGGATGGGTGTAGTGCCCGGTGAAGTACAGGCCCCGCACGGTCTTGCTGCGGTGGCGGGGGCGGAAGAGCGCCGTCTGGCGCAGGGTGTGCGCCAGGCCGAGCGCGGTGCCGCGGTACGCGTTGTAGCGCGCCGTGAAGTCGCGGTGGGCGAACGACCGCCGCACCACGATGCGGTCGCGGATGGGCTCGCCGAGCTGGTGCTCGAGGTCGTCGAGGATCATGGCCTCGAAACGGGCGCGGCCCGCATCGGTGTCCTCGAGCCCGGCGGCCACGGGCACCAGCACGAAGATGTTCTCGGCGCCGGCCGGCGCCACGCCGGGATCGGTCTTGGACGCGGCGCAGACGTAGTACGACGGGCGATCGGGCCAGGCCGGGCGCCGGAAGATGGTGTTGAAGTGGTCCATCCAGTCGTGCTGGAGGAACAAGGTGTGGTGCGCCAGGCCCTCGACCGGCCGGTCGAGGCCGAGGTAGAGGATGAAGGCCGACGGTGCGATGACGCGCGAATCCCAGTAGCGGTCGGAGTACTGGCGGTAGCGCGGCTCGAGCAGGCGCGTCTCGACGTGGTGGTAGTCGGCGTTGGCGATCACGATGTCGGCGTCGATGATGCCGGCGTCGGTCTCGACCCCCACCGCGCGCCCGTCGTGCACGACGATCCGCCGCACCGGCTGGTTGAACGCGAAGCGTGCGCCCGCCGCCTCGGCCAGGCGCTGCATGCTGGTCACCACGGCCCCCATGCCGCCCATGGGGTACCACACGCCCATGGCGAGGTCGACGTGCGACATGATGTTGTACAGCGCCGGGGTGTTGTCGGGCGCGCCGCCGAGGAACACCATGCTGTACTCGAGCACCTTGCGCGCCCGGTCGGAGTCGAAGAAGCCGCGCACGTAGCGGTCGAGGTTGGTGAACACGTTCAGCCGGGCGCCCTCGACCAGCATCCGCCGGTTGAAGAAGTCGGTGATGCGCTGGTAGTCGCGGTACACGAACTCGTTCATCGCCACGCCGTACTGGTAGGCGGCGCGCTCGAGGTAGCGCTCGAGCTTCTTGCCGCCGCCGGGCTCGAAGGTGTCGAAGAGGTCGAGGGTGGCGGGCAGGTCGGCCGGCACGTCGACGACGTCGCGCGCGCCGAAGTAGACGCGGTACGAGGGCGACAGGCGTCGGAGGTCGAGCTCGGCCTCCGCCGACGTGCCCATCTGGTGGAACCAGCGCTGGTACACGTCGGGCATGAGGTACCACGACGGACCGAGGTCGAAGCGGAAGCCGTCGTGCTCCCACACGGTGGCGCGGCCGCCGGCGTGGTCGAGCTGCTCGACGACGGTGACGGCGTGCCCCTGCTTGGCCAGGAGCCCGGCGGCGGACAGCCCGCCGAACCCGGCCCCGATGATGACGATGCGTTGTGCCAATGGATCCCCCTCTGTGCTCCGCGCGACGGCCTTGCGGACCGCGATAGAGTCATTGTAGCACGGTGTTTAGTGTTTGTCTAGTGCGTGTTCAGCTTTTGAGCCACAAAAGGGCGACAAGAAGGACCGCGCGGGCGTCGAGCGCGCCGGCGCCGTGCCCACGCCGGAGATCGCCCGGGAGTCGGCGGGGATGCGCGGCGCCGCCGGTGGCGCCCCGCTGAGCGGTCCGTTGACCTCACACCGGCCGGAGGTCGGCGCGCCACGGGCCGGTGCGGGCGCGGGTGGAGGCGCTGCGAGCGTTCCTGCCGTGGATGGGGGAGCGGTGAGGAGGCGGGACGGCATCCAGCGCGGTGCGCATGGCGAGCCGCGTAGGTCCGCCGCGAGATCATCGGGCTATTGGCCACGCCGGTGAGCCAAGAGGCCGCAGCGCTTCATAAGGTGGGATCCCGCCTGTCGGCGCTGGATCACGCGTTGACCGTCCACTTCGTTGAGCTCCGACGCGTCGCCCGGGATCGGTCACAACCGGTCGCGCACAGCCTTGGGTATCGTGATCTGACCCTTGACACCCTCGGTTTGGGAGGTCGCAGTAGAGCGCTCCGAGAGCCCCTCGCCCAGCAACGCCCGCTTCAGCCCCGCCATCTCCGGCGAGTCCAAAGCGTAGAAACGCATCGCCCCGTCGTCAACCCGCCAAAACCGCGTGTCCAGCCCACACCCCAGGTTCACCACACAGCACCCCGGGTGCCGCTCCGCGAACCCCCGCGCATACCCATCGTACCGCCGCGCCCGCAGCGCCAGGTGCACCACCAGGTCCCGTCCACCGCGCGACGCACCCGGAGACGCCGATGAGACGCCGGCGCGTGACGCCTGTGGTAGACTGCCGCCCAGGCGACGTGGACCCATCCGACCATCCCTTCCACCGAGGTGCCCCGTGATCGATCGCGCAACCTCGTTCCGCGCCCGCGCCCTCGCCTCCATCGGCCTGCTCGTCGGCTTCTACATCCTGGCCATCGGCATGGCCGTGCTGCTGTTCGCCGTGCCGCTGGTGCTGGCCGACAGAGGCCTGCGGCTCCCCGGGCAAGTCTACTTCGCCCTGTGGGCCGCCGCCGCGACCATCGCCTGGTCGATCCTGCCCCGCATCGACCGCTTCGACCCGCCCTTCCCGCGGCTGACGCCGGCCGCGCAGCCCCGCCTGTTCGCACGGCTCGAAGACCTCGCGCGGCAGACCGGCCAGGCCATGCCCGCCGAGGTGTACGCCCTCCCCGACGTCAACGCCTGGGTCGCCCAGCGCGGCGGCGTCATGGGCATCGGCGGCCGCCGCGTGATGGGCCTCGGGCTGCCGCTGATGCAGACCTTCAGCCAGCCCGAGCTCGAGGCCACGATCGCCCACGAGCTCGGGCACTTCCACGCCGGCGACACCCGGCTCGGGCCGCTCGTCTACAAGACCCGCGCCGCCATCGGGCGCACCCTGGCCGGGCTCGAGGACAGCGTGTTCCAGGCACCGTTCCGGTTCTACGCCGGCCACTTCATGCGCATCACCCAGGCCATCTCGCGCCACCAGGAGTACACCGCCGACCGCCTGGCCGCGACCACGGTCGGCGCCGCGCCGCTCATCTCCGGCCTGCGCAAGATGCCCGGCCTCGCCCCGGCCTACGACACCTATTGGCGGACCGACTTCGGCCCCGCGCTCGAGGGCGGCGTGCATCCCCCGCTCCTCGAAGGCTTCAACCGGTTCCTCGGGCGCGGCGACGTCCGGGCGGCGATCGCCCGGCGCATCGCGGCCGAGCTCGAGACCGGCGCCACCGACCCGTTCGACTCGCACCCCTCCATCCCCGACCGCATCCGGGCCGTGGCAGAGCCGGAGCAAGCCTCCGGTGCCGGCGCCACTCCGGGCGCTCCCCCCGTCGCCCCCACGCCGCCCGTCGACACCGCCACCGGTACACCCGCGCCCGACCCGCTGGCCATCGACGCGCCCGCCCTCGCGCTGCTCGACGACGTCGAGGCCATCGAGCGCGCGCTCGTCGCGTCGATGGTCGCGCCGGCGGCCGGCCGAGGAGAGGCCGTGCTCGAAGCGCTGGCCTGGGACGACGTCGGCCGGCGGCGCATCCTGCCAGGCTGGCAGGCGCTGGTGCGGCGCGAGGCCGCCGTGCTGGCCGGGGTCACGCCGGCGGCCTTGCCGGCGCTTCTGGCCGACGCCGCGCCGTTCGCCCGCCGGCTCACGAGCGTCGCGCAGCCCGTGCCCGTCTCGGCCGCGCCGGAGATCGCGGCCCAGGTGCTCGCGATGGCCCTGGGCGCCGCGCTCGGGCGCGAGGGTTGGCACGTCGACGCCACGCCCGAGGTCGCGTCGGTCACGCTGCGCAAGGGCGACGCCGCCGTCGAGCCGTTCGATGTCTTGCACGCGCTGCGCACGGGCGCGCTGGACGCCGCGGCCTGGGCCGCGCGCTGCGCGGCGTTGGGCATCGCGGACCTCGACCTCGGCCATGTCGAGGAGGGCGACGCTGAAGCGAGCCTATCGGCCGCGGTCCCGACCGCGGCCGGCGCCGGCATCGCCGTCGCTGGAGAGACGGACGTGGCGGAGAGCACGACCGACACCGCTCCGGCCGCAGACTCGGCCGCCGCGCCCGCCGCCGAGCCGCTGCGCCTGCGCCTCGTCCGGTGGGTGGCGGTCATGCTGACGGCGGCCCTGGTCAGCGCGTTGTTCACATGGACGGAGACGCCGACCGGCACCCGCCACGCGTTCGAAGCGGTGCGCCAGGGGGCTCCGATTTGGGGGCTGCTGCCGGTGGTGCTGGCGTTGGGGCTCCTGCCCTTCATCCTGCGCCGCGAGCGCGGCATCTATGCGAGCATGGTGCTCCTCGGCGGCCCGATGATCCTGGCCGGAATCGCCGCCGCCATGATGCTCGATGGCGCCCAGCCCGGCGCCGGGCAGTACATGACGATCGTCGGCAGCCTGTGCTACGTGTTCGCCGGCATGGTGGGCAGCGGCCACGAAGGCGTGCCGCTCTCGTCGCCGCTGGCACGCCTGGCCCTGCTCGGGCGCCACGGCCATCTGCAGGCCGTTCGCGAGCTCGGGCAGCAAGCGGGATGGCGCTACGTCGAGCCCGCGCCGGGCTCCCCCGCGCATGCCGCCCGCGGCAGCCTCCACGGCCGGGCCTGCACGGTGACCAGCACGTACGTGTCCGCCTTCAGCCTCCTGGCCGCCGAGGGCAAGGCGCTGACCGGCTACGTGCTGCGCATCGCGGCGGCCGCGCCGTTCGCCGTGTATCACGTGGCCGGTGGCCAGCCGGGCGTCAAGCTGCCGCGCGAGACGATGGCGATCGCGCGAAACGTGGCGATCGGCGACCGGCGGAACGGCATCGTGCGCTTCAAGGCGTGGCGCGACGACGGCGGACCTGTCGACGACGCGACCCTGGCCGCGATCGAGACGAGGCTTGCGGCGGGCGCCGACTTCCTCCGGGGCGCCCGGACCATCCTCGCGCAGTCCAGCACCGGCGACCTGGTGCTCATGCGCGCGTCGTCGTCCCGCGTGACCGAGGATGCGGCGACGCTGCGCGAGGCGCTGGAGTGGCTGTGCGCGCTGGCGCAGGTGCTGGAGGGCGACGGCGCCGGCGGGCGGTGATCGGCCGATCGGGCAGCGAAGACGGGGCACGGCGCAGGGACGCCGCCGGTGCGCGTGGATCAGCGCGAGGCGGCCGGGATGACCGCCACATCGCAGCGGGCTATGCTTGACGCCCGCGGCGCCGCGACGCCGACGGATCCTCCCCCTCGCCCGGAGCGCACGATGTCGACGCCATCCCGTCCACCCGACCACGCTGTCGAGCCGCCCGATCGGCGCACCCGGCCGGTCCACGTCCCGCTCGAGGGGCCGCCGCGCGCCCCGGCGCCGAGCCCGGAGATCTTCGCGGCCATGGGCGAGGCCGGCATCGCGGCGATGATCCACGACCTCTACGCCGAGCTCGAGCGCTCGGCGATCCGGGGGATGTTCGCGGCGGACATGGCGGCCTCGGCCGAGCGCTCGGCGGCGTTCTTCGTCGGGCTGCTGGGCGGGCCGCCGCGGTACCACGAGCGGTACGGTCCGCCGATGATGCGCGCCCGGCACCTGCCGTTCCCGATCGACGAGGCCGCGCGCCTGGAGTGGCTGGCGTGCTTCGACCGCGCCCTCGCGCGCGCGCCGGAGCGGCACGGCTTCCCGGCAGAGCACGTCGAGGGCTTCCGGCGCTTCCTCGACGCCTTCTCGCGGTGGATGGTGAACGTGGCTTGACGGTCGGGAGGGCGGCGAGGCGGTCCTCCTCGGGTGCGGCCGGCCGATGCGCCAGGCCGATTGACCGCGTGCGTGCCGGGAGGGTATGCTTCGGCAGGCTGAGTCACCCGTCCCGCGATCCCTCGGCCGCGGCGAACCGCCTGGAACCACCATGAGCACCATCACCCGCGCTCCGTCCAGAAGGCCCGGCGACCGGCCCAGTGAGCGGGCGTGGCCGGCCGCGGCGGCAGTGCTGGCGGCCTCGGCCGGCCTCACGGCGATCCTCGCGACGGCGGCGGGCAGGCCGTGGGACGGCGGCCCCCCCGCCGCGGGCGCCGCGTCGGCGGCCGCGATGCCTTTCGGGCCCCCGCCGCTCCTCTTC
>QEVT01000218.1 GCA_003576755.1 bacterium
TTGCGGAAGATCCGTGGCGCCCGGGCCTGACGGCGCCGGCGCATGGACCTCGCGGCGCGGCTCGCTGTTCGACGGAGACGCTGCGCCTGGGTTCGCGTCGATCCTGGACCCGGCCCTGTGCGCGGCGGCGTGCTCCCATCCGCGCGCGACGAAGAACGCGAAGATGACATAACTCGGGAGGAAGAACGCGAAGCGGTCGTTGACGCGGTAGCTCAGCGCGAAGGCGGCGGTGGTGGCGTAGGCGATGGCGAGCACGCGCCACGGCGTTGCCGGCAGCCCCGGGCGCGGCAGGTCCCGAAGCCCGCGCAGGGCCCACCAGCCGGCGGGGCCGGGGAACTGCAGGGCGAGGAGTGCCAGCCACAGCGCGGCGTCGCGGGGCAGGGCGGCCGGGTGGACGTCGAAGAGCGCGGCGGTGAAGTCGGTGTCGACGCGGGTGAAGTGGGCCCACAGGGCGTCGGCGAAGCTGCCGCCGGCGGCCTGCCAGGCGACGACGGCGGCAAAGGGCGCGAGGCCGGCGGCCAGGAGGCCGGCGCAGGCGAGGCGGGCGCGTGGGGTGAGCCAGGCGCGCTGGCGCCAGACCAGGAACGCGGCGGCGGGCACGAGGAGGACGGCCATCTGGTGGGCGAGCACGGTGGCGCCGCCGAGGGCGGCGGCGGCGGCGACGGGCCACGGGCGCCCGGGCCGCCAGGCGAACCACAGCCAGAGCTGCACGGCCATGGCGGCGGTGAAGACGGTGTAGACCTCGGCGCGGACGGCGTGCATCCAGAAGGTGTGCGACACCATGAGGGCGAGGCAGCCGACGCCTGCGGCGGGCGCTCGCAGCCCGGCGGCGCGCATGGCCCCGAAGAGGGCGACGAGGGTCGCGGCGGCGGCGGCGGCCGACAGGAGGTTGACGCGGTGGGCGACGTCGCCCCACGGCAGGCGGATGAACGTACGGGCGAGGGCGAGCCACAGCGCGTGGCCGCCGGCGTCGCGCTTGAGGTGGCCGGCGGCGGCGGACCACTGGAAGTAGCCGCTGTCGCCCCACAGCACGGTGGGGGCGAGGGTGGCGAGGTAGAGCGCGAGGGCGGCGGCGGCGAGGGCGAAGGCGGCAAGGGCAGGGGCGGTGCGGCGGGATGGGAGATCGGGGGCCGGGACAGGAGCACAGGGTATTCGGACGCGGGTGCGCCGCGGTCGCCCCTTCCTGTCACCGTCAGCCACAGGCACCGATGCCGCCCTCCGACCTCAGATCACCTCGAACCGCACGTTGTGGTGCTCCCACAGGTCATCGACAAATGCGCGCTCGCCGGCGTGCTCCACCGAGCGGCTCACCCTGCCTTCGGCCGTCGTGTCGTAGAAGGCGTATACCACGAACTCATACTCGTGGGCATAGACAAGGCTCTGGCCAATGCCCTCGCGGATCGCCGCGCCCGTGTCACCCCGCTTGACCTCAATGGCGATGCGCGTGCTGTCGAGGGTCAGCACAAAGTCCGGACGGTGCTGGGTGCCGAGGAACTGGATCATGTTGATCACGGTGGTGTTGTCCCCCTCCCAGAGCAGTGACTCCTCTGCTTTGCGCTCGTAGGTCTCAGGGAGGAGGCCGGGCTCCAGCTCCCGGTAGATGCGTCGCAGCTCCTTGAGCAATTGGTGGAAAAGCGACTGCTGGATCACGTCCTCCGGCTTCGTGCGAAAGCCGATCTGCGCAATGCACTTTGGATCGCGAAGGCATCCGACGATGCCGTCGATGACCTTCACGCGCCTCTCCGACTTCTTGGCTCTGGCAGTCATGAGTACCTCTCCGTCGCCGACTTGGAGCCATCTCGGTGGTGCGAACGTGTCCGGATCGACCCGCCGTCCGCTTCCGGTCGTCGCCACCGGAGGCAGCCCTACCCCAAGCATCAGATGGTAAGCAGCCTGATGGGCTCGTGTCAAGGCGATCGGTCGACAAGCAGTCGATCTGGAGCTTCGTGCCGCCGGCCGCGGCGTGATCGTCCACTGCCGCGACGGGGGGACCGGAGTGGCCGCGGCGGGCCAGCTCTCGTTGCCGACAACGTCTTCTGTGGCCTGTTCAGCTCGCGCAGCGGCCACCGCTGCATAACCGTCGGCACCGAAGTCGCCCCTGTCTGCCGGCTCTTCCCCGTCGCGCCACCGCCCGGCGCGACGACCGCCATGTTCGGCCCCAGCGACGCCGACGCCGACGCCCCAGGCCCCCGCCGCCGCCCAGGTCGAGACGACCGGCGACGTGGTGGTGGGCCGGGAGACCGTGGCCGAGGTCGACGTGCTCGGCTTCGTGGTCTTGCGCTGGCCCGCCGCCGGGGGAGCTTGGCCGTCGGTCACCGGTGCCCTCGTCGCGGTGCGCGGCGGATCCTCCGCCGGGGCGCGTTGCACGCTGCGCGACCGGCCGGGCGCGGGGGCTTTGGTCCACCGGCTGGATGGCGTCGGTGCTGGAGGCACGCCGGCACGCCACGAGGAGACGATGGTCATCGTCCCGAGGCCGGTGCGACTTCCTGCCGGTGCTGGGTCTGCCGGCGCCGTAGCAGGCGCCCGGATCTGGTGAGCCGGCAGGGGGCAGGCATGGGCGTGGTCGCCGCGCGAGCGGGGGTGAACCGTCTGTGGCGTTCTTGGACGAGATGCCGATCTGGGGGCAGCAGCTGGGCGGGACGGCCACTCCGTTCGCCAATGCGCGGTAGACTGGGCGCCGTTGCCGGCGCGGATCGTGGCCGCACCCTGCGGCGAGCCGGTCGCGGTCCGATGTGCCGCTTGCCCGCTGCGACAAGTCCGCCGAGAATCGAAGTGGTCATCTTGACCATTTTATGGAGCGCAGCGCATGAGCACCATTGCCAGCATCGCAGAAGTCAAAGCTCGGCTGTCGGAGCTCGTCAGCCTTGTTCTCCTTCGCGGAGACCGTGTCGTCGTGGCGCGCCGGGGCCGACCTGTGGCAGCCCTGGTTGGCCTTGGAGATCTGCGACGGCTGGAGGCACTGGACGCCGAGCAAGCGACCGGTACGAAACCGGAGCGGCATCCCGTCATGACCGCATTTGGCGCCTGGTCGGGCGGCGATGACTGGGATCGACTCCTCGCGGACATCTGCGCTGAGCGGACGGTCGCACGTGGGCGCGATCTGCCCCGATGAGCGTGCTTCTGGACACCGATCACGGCGTCGCCGTTCTTCGCGCGCGACTTGACGTCGGGAGACACCCGGCCGCCGACATGCCGCTGTTCACCACCACCGTCACCGTGGGCGAGCTTGCGCACGGCGCCAGCCGTTCTGCTGACGAAGCACGCAACCTCGATGCCGTACGAACCCTCTTGGCCGGCCTGACCGTGCTGCCGTTCGACACGGCGGCTGCACTCCGCCACGGCCGGCTGAGACACGGCCTGTGGCGCAAAGGGCAGCCCGTTGGGGAGCCGGACCTGCTGATCGCCAGCATCGCCCTGGTCCATGGCCTCACGCTGGCCACGCACAATCGTCGGCACTTCGAGCGCGTTCCCGGACTGAAGCTGACAGATTGGCTTCGGTGACCGAGCAGTGGGCCACCGAGAGTCGTTCGGACCGTCCTTGGCGCCGGCAACCCGGTTGTTGCTGGAAGGCGCGGTACCAGGGCGCTGTCACGCCATCCGGGCCACGTCACCCGCCGACGCCGATAACCTCGTCCACGGTTGCACCGCATGCACCAGGATCAAGGGTGATTACTGGCCTCGAATCCGTGGCGCCCGTGGCATCAAGACGCCGGCGGCACCTCCGCCACCCGCCCGTCCTCCCAGCCATAGTCCCACACGTCGATATCCGGCGGCGCGATGCCCAGCGCCGTCAGGGCGGTGCAGATCTGACTGCGGTGATCCGTCCCGTGGTGCACCGCCTGCGCCAGCCGGATGCCCAGCGGGGCATGAGACTCCGACCCGTCGTCGCGGCGACGCCGCAGCACGGCGACGGGATCGAGGTCCCCGGCCAACAGCTCCGGCCAGGCGGCGCCGTGGCGCTCCATGACGGCGCGCAGGTCCGCAAGGTCCATGCCTTCTGCGTCGACGGGCGGCGTGCGCCCGCCCGACATGACGAACAGATACGATGCGTCGGCCGCGACGAGGTGGCGCAGCGTGTCGACGATCGAGCCGTACGTCCCGGGGACGACGGTTGCGAGCTGCTCCGGCGTGAGCGGCAAGCACGCGTCGATCAGCTTCAGCGTCGCCCAGACGTGGTGCCCGAACGCGTCCGCAAGCAACGACTGCCTCTTCGGCTCCATGTTTCCTCTCCTCCGTCCACACCCCGTTTGACGGGCGACGTTGAATCGCCGGTCAGGTCGGTTCTCGGCCACCGGCAGCGTGTGGGAGCGTTCACGCAGATCGGCAGCGCGACGGAGGCGTAGCCCCACCGACATCCGCCTCCCGGGCCCGAACATCGAACGCCTGGACGGTGCTCCACTGCAGCTTGAGCGTCGCGTGGACATGATAGCCCGGGCCCCACACACGTCAAGCGCCCCTTGCCACAACGCCGCCGCCCCCGCGGTGTTGCTCCTCGATCGGCTTCGCGCCCCGGCGCCCGCATGATCCACGTCGACGTCCACCGCTTCTTCGAGGCTGGCGGAATCGACCCTGCGTATGTATCGTTCCCGGCCATCGGCTCACGGCGCGCCTCCCCCGGATTGGCGGGCACCCGGCAGCGGCAGAACGGGCCGGAGCCAGGAAGGGGTGATCCAGTGAGCGGCAAGCCCGCCAAGGAGCACAAGCAGGCTCCGGGATCGCCGATCCGCGGCCGTGATCGCAACGCAGGGCTGCTTCCCGCGGTGCGTCGGGCCCGCCATCCAGGCCCGCGCGCGTGGCCCGGCGGCTCGGTGAGGGTCGACGCCATGCGCCCTTCTTCCGCCGTTGTGCGCGTCGTCGCCGCCATCGGCATCGCGTCGGCGCTTGCCCTGCCAAGCGGCGAGACCGCGGACAGCGACGCATCCGGAGCCGCCGGCGACATCGGCGCCATCGTTCCCGCCGATCGCCGCGTCGACTGGGCACACACGAGCGGCGTGCCGGGCGGCATCCCCGAATGGAACCGCATCTGCGCAGCCCTCGACGCCGCCACCTGTGGCACCGGCGCTGACGGCGTGACAGAACGTTCGTTCCGTTTCGGCGCTGAGGCTGCCCGGGCGGGTGGCAGATCCTGGGAGCGCCGGCTTCCAGCCGGCAAGATGCCGCCGGCGTCAACGACGCCACCCGGGCCCTCCAGGCCGCCGTCGACCACTGCGCGACCAGCGCGCCTGGGACCGACCCCGGCCCGGGCGTGATCGCCATCCCAGCCGGCACGTACAGGCTCGACTCACAGACCTACGGGCCCAACAACTGTCGGCTGGAACACGGGCATGTTCAACGACAACCACGGGCCCCACGACATGATGAACCTCTGGGAGGGCAACACGGGCGAGCAGCTCACCTCCGACGGCTACTTCGGCTCGGCGAGCCACGGCACGCTGTTCCGAAACCACTTCACGGGCCTGAACCCACGCTTCCAGATCGCCTGGAACGCCATCTCGCTCAACCGCTGGTCGTACCACGACAACGTCGTCGGCAACGTGCTCGGCGTCTCCTCGCTCGCGCACGCGACCTACCAGTTCGGCGAGGGCGGCGGCGGCGCCTTCAGCCGCGCGACCTGTTACCCGCAAGCAGAGCGGCCGGGCGACCCGATCCACCTGCCGGCGCTGGTCTACGACGAGCGCGACGTCGTTCTGGGCATGCTACCCGGTATCGCGCCCACCGAGGCTCTGACACATCAAGCGGCCGCCGCGGCGCCACGATCTTGGTAACGGAGCAGAACCATCCTACAATAGGTCGACCACGTACTGGTCAAGGGTCAGACCAGTTGTCACGCAGGAGCGAAGACCGTGCAAGTGATAGGCATCTATGAGCTCAAGACGCGGGTCGCCGAGATCATGCGGCAGGTGCGCGGTGGAGGGCGGTTCACCGTCACGCATCGCGGGCATCCGGTGGGCATGCTTGTGCCGATCGATGAAGCCGACGCCGAGCCGGGCCCCGACGAGGCGTGGGCGGATTTTTGGAACGCGGTCGCCGAGATCGAACGCGGCGCGCTGGTGGACCCACGGCCGTCGAACGTGATCTTGGCCGAATCGCGCCGATGAGCGTCTTCACCATCGATGCCAGCGTCTTCGGGAACGCCACGTTCGCGGACGAGCCGGGGCACGCCGCCAGCCGCGATCTGTTGGCCGCCATCCAGAGGGCAGACATACCGCTGGTTTTGCCGACGCTCGTGTTGCCAGAAGTCGCCGCGGTCGTCGCCCGTCGGACCGGCTCCTCGGAACGGGCCGATCGATTCGCCGGTACGCTCCGCGCGCTGCCGTACATCACCTGGGTCGCGTTGACGCCGGGGTTGGCGGCTTTGGCGGCTGGCGTCGTCTCGCGCTCGGGGCTGCGCGGAGCGGACGGCGTCTACGTCACGGTCGCGCTGCGCCATGGCACTGTGTTGGTCACGCGCGACCGCGAGCAGCTTGGCCGAGCGCCAGACGGCCTGCGCGTAACGACGCCGGAGGATGCGATGAGCGAGATCCCGTGACCTGATTCCGCCCCATCGGCCCCCTGCCCCAAGTCCTGACCACATCTCGTGCCAAGATCCCCATAGGGCTCAACCCCAGATGTCTGTAGGACTGACCCCAAGATCCAATGCCGAATTCGCCGATTCGTCCTGCAAACGGTAACGCCCGCTCCCGCACCAGCCCTCGCCAACGAAAAACCCCCGAGCGCTCCAGCCACGCCGGAGCAGTCGGGGGCTTGCCGCACAGGCCGCCTACCGCGAGTAGAACTCGACGATCAGGTTGTCCTCGATCGGGAAGCCCACCTCTTCACGCGTCGGCCAGTCGATCATCCGGATGCCGTCGTCGTCCGAGCTCAGCCACGACGGGCAGAGCGTCGTCGGCGCGCGCAGCGCGATCTCGACGTCCGGCATCTTCATCGCCACGCGGTCGAACGAGATCGTCATCCCCGGCTCGACCAGGAACGAAGGGATGTCCACCTTGCGGCCGTTGACCAGCACGTGCCCGTGGTTGACGAGCTGCCGCGCCATCGGGCGCGACCGCGCGAACCCGCCCCGGAACACCACGCTGTCCAGGCGCCGCTCGAGCAGCTTGAACAGCGCCACGCCCGTCTGCTCCGGCTGCCGCCGCGCCATGTCGACGAAGCGCCGGAAGGGCTTCTCGCGCATCCCGTAGATCCGCTTCGCCTTCTGCTTCTCGCGCAGCTGCTTGGCGAAGTCCGACGGCCGGTTGCGCTGCGGCTTGCGCCCGTGGTCGCCCGGCGGCTGCGTGACCCGGTTTTGGAGCGGCGCGCCGCCCGTCCCGAACAGGTCGATGCCCTCGCGGCGCGACAGCTTGTACTTGGAGCCTCGGTAACGTCCCATAGCTTCGGATTCTCTTCCTCACGGATGACTTGCCGTCCCCATCAATGCAACTTTATCATGATAGCATGACCAGGGCGCATAGACAACCCGGCCAAACCGCGCCCGCACGGCCGAACGAGCCCAAACACAGGCGGTGGACATGACACGACGACGGCCCCTCGTGGCCCTGGTGGGGCGGCCCAACGTGGGCAAGTCCACGTTGTTCAATCGGATCGTCGGCGAGCGGCTCGCCATCGTCGAGTCCATCGCGGGCACCACCCGCGATCGGCTGTACGCCGCCGCCGAGTGGAACGGCAAGTCGTTCGACGTCGTCGACACCGGCGGCCTCGAGCTCGCCGACACCGGCGAGATCGGCGCCCGCATCGCCAACCAGGCCCAGCTCGCCATCGACGAGGCCGACGTCGTCGTCATGGTCACCGACGCCCTCGCCGGCGTGTCCGCCGCCGACCAGGAGGTCGCCGCCCTCCTGCGCAAGAGCCAGAAGCCCATCGTGCTCGCCGTCAACAAGAGCGAGAAGCAGGCCAACCGCCTCAACGCCGCCGAGTTTTGGGCCCTCGGCCTCGGCGAGCCGTGCCCCGTGTCCGCCGTCCACGGCAGCGGCTCCGGCGACCTCCTCGACCGCGTCACCGAGGCGCTCCCCGCCCAGGACGCCGAAGAGGACGACCCCCGCTTGCGCGTCGCCATCGTCGGCCGGCCCAACGTCGGCAAGTCCAGCCTCCTCAACCGCCTCGTCGGGCAGGACCGCATGATCGTCAGCGCCGAGGCCGGCACCACCCGCGACGCCGTCGACACCACCCTCCGCTACCACGGCGAAGAGATCGTGCTCGTCGACACCGCCGGCATCCGCCGCCGCGGCAAGGTCGAGCCCGGCATCGAGAAGTACGCCGTGTTGCGCGCCATGCGCGCCATCGAGGCCTGCGACGTCGCCGTCGTGCTCATCGACGCCTTCGCCGGCGTGACCGCCCAAGACACCCACGTCGCCGGCTTCATCCACGAGGCCGGCCGCGGCGCCATCATCGCCCTCAACAAGTGGGACCTCATCGAAAAGGACACCCACACCATCGAGGCCTACGAGCGCCAGGTCCGGCACGCGCTGAAGTTCCTCGACTACGCGCCCATCCTCACCATCTCCGCCCACACGGGCCAGCGCGTGACCAAGGTGCTCGACCTGGCCATGCAGATCCACGCCACCCGCCACACCCGCATCGCCACCAGCGAGCTCAACCGCCTCGTCGAGGACATCCAGGCCCGTCACAGCCACAGCCGCGGCGGGCGCCTCATGCGCGTCCGCTACGCGACCCAGGTCGCCGTCGCGCCCCCGACCTTCGTGTTCTTCGTCAACGACCAGTCGCTCCTGCACTTCGGCTACGAGCGCTACGTCGAGAACCAGATCCGCGAGCGCTTCGGGTTCGAGGGCACCCCCTTGCGCCTGATGTTCCGCGAGCAGCGCCGCGAGGGCCAGCGCGCCGGCCGCCCCCACGCCAGGCGCTGAGGCGCCCGTCGATCGGTCGATCGTCGTCGCCGGCGGGCGTCGCGCTCCGTGCCCGCCGGCGCCCGCGCCTCAGATCGAGGCCGCGTGCTCGCGCACGTAGTCGGCGAACGCCGACGAGAAGATGCGGCCGTCGACCACGTAGCCCCGGCGCTCGAGCGACAGCAGCGCCTTGTGGAAGCGCATCTCGGCCTCGCCGTGGGGCCGCCCCTCGCCCGCCAACCACACCAGCGCCTCGCGCTCGATCGGCGGCAGCTTCGGCCAGGCATCCTCGAAGAGCGTCCACGTGCGCGCCTTGAACTCGTTGATCACCGCCTGCCGCTGCGCCTCCGAGACGTGGCTCTCGCCCCCCGCGTGGAAGTAGAAGAGCGCCGCCGCCACCTGCAGGTAGAACGGGAAGCGCCCCGCGAGGTCCTGGAGCGTGTCGCGCACCGCGAAGAAGTCGAAGTCCGTGATCTCCGACTTCTCGCGCAGGAACTGCTCCACCGTCTCGGGCGAGAACGAGCCGATGTAGATGCTGCGGAACAGGTTGAAGAACGGCGGCCCGCCGCGCTCCGTCCGGTACTGGCTGAGGTCGAAGCGCGTCGATGCGACCACCGGGATGTCGTACTCCGTCACGAGCACCTGCAGCCACTCCCAGAACGCCTCGTCGAAGCCCGCGATCACCTCGAGCTCGTCGAGCAGCAGCACCAGGCGCCGGCCGCGGTGGGCCAGGTCCTCGAGGTAGCCCTCCACCCAGACCCGGTCGATGACGCCGCCGAAGTCCACCGTCGCGTCGGGGTCGACCCGCCGCGCGCCCAGCGCCAGCCGGCGGTAGAACGCGTCCGGGCCCTCGGTCGCGAGCTGGCAGCTCAGGAACACGAACACGAGCCCGGCGTCGTCCGCCCGCGAGAGGTGCCGCTGCCGCTCCTCCTCGGCCGCCAGCATGTAGAGCACCGACGTGTTGCCGCAGCGGTGCTCGCCGACGACCGACACCAGCTCGACGTTGAGGATCGCGCGGAACAGGCTGGCCAAGACGTTCTGACGGCCGTAGAAGTCCGACGGGTTCTTGATCGGCTTGCCCAGGACGAACGGCGTGCGCTGCTCGGTGTGCTGCGAGTCCGACATGGATGCCTCCCGGCGTGGTGCGGTGTCAGGTGCGCAAGCGGCGCCGCTGGGCGCCTGCCTCGACATCGTATCACACGCCCCGGCCCCGGGCAACCGCGCCGCCGCGCTTCGACATCGCGTGCCGATCCGTGTACAATACTTAATATTCGCTCGTGACGCCGCACCGCGCCGCCCTGCCCGCCGAGACCACCCATGGCCACTGGAAACCCAACGACCACGCGCTTCTCACGCCTCCGCTTCGTCGTCGTCAACGCGATGACCAGCCTCAACCTGGTCCTCGGCGTCCTCGCCATCATCCTGGCCAGCACCGACCAGCTCGCCCTCGCCGCGTGGTGCCTGCTCGGCGGCGCCGTGTTCGACGGGTGCGACGGCACGCTCGCCCGCCGCTGGAACGTGTCGAGCGCGTTCGGCGCGCAGCTCGACTCGCTGGCCGACATGACGTCGTTCATCGTCGGCGGCGGCGCGCTGGTCTACTTCTGGACGTACCCGCCCGAGACCGACCGGCCCGTGCTCGGGCTCGTCGCCGTCTGCAGCTGCTACGTGCTGGCGGGCGCCGTGCGCCTGGCGCGGTTCAACGCGGCGCCCGCCAACCCCGGCTACTTCCAGGGCGTCCCGTCGACCATCGTGGCGGTCATCGTCGCGCTCAACGCCCTCTTGCACCCGGCCATGAGCGGCTCGGGCGTCGTCGGCCTCGTGCTCGTGCTGTCGGTGCTCATGGTCAGCGTGTTCCCGTACCCCAAGCTGTCGGCCATGGCCCCGCACGTGCCGCGCTGGGGCGTGCCGCTGTTCGCCGCCATCGCCATCGTCAACCTCTCGTGGACGGTGTGGGTGGCGACCAGCCTGTACCTCTTCTCGGGTCCGTGGATCTCGGCCCGCCGTCGGTACGGCGCGCGAGCCGGCTGACCCCTCCGACCACGCGCGCCCCGACCACGACGCACGGCTCCCAGCCGTCGGCCGCGAGGTACACGTCGGTGCGCGAGCCGAAGCAGATGAGGCCGTAGCGCTCGCCCTGGCTGACGAGCTCCCCCACCCGCGCCCACGTGACGATGCGGCGCGCCACCGCGCCCACGCGCTGGGCGACCACGCACCGGCCCGCCGCGCCGTCGATCACCGTGTAGCGCGCGTGGTTGTGCTCGGCCGCGGGCGTGCCGGCGTGCGCGTAGTGACCGGCCGAGTCGATGCTGTCGACGATCTGCCCCGCGATCGGCGCCCGGTTGATGTGGACGTCGGCGATCGACAGGAACACCGCGATGCGCAGCCAGCGCCCGGCGCCGAAGCGGTCGTCCTCGAGCGTCTCGACCGACAGCACCGTGCCGTCCGCCGCCGCGAACGCCGCGTCCGGGTCGGGCGCGACGGGCCGCATCGGGTCGCGGAAGAACGCCGCGACGCCCGCCGCCGCCAGCCACGCCGCCGCCGGCGCGCCGCGCACGTGCCGGAGCAGCCAGCCGGCGCCGAGC
>QEVT01000219.1 GCA_003576755.1 bacterium
CGGGCGGGGCGAGGACACGGCACAGCGATCGCCCGAGCGCGGCGCGCCGCCGCATCGGGGCCACGGCGGCGGCCGCGGCGGCGATCAGCGCCGCGAGGGCGAGCCACGGCCATGCCCGGCGAAGACGCTCGGCGGTACTGCCGGAGACGGCCGGCGGCCCCGGCGGTGCGTCCCCGGCGGCGATGGCGGCGACGGCGTCCCACAGGGCCGTGGGGGCGCCGGACGGGTCGAGCAGCGCGAACCCCCACACGGGGTCGTCGGGCGGCGCGTGCGGCTGGAGGTGCCACACGAACATCGGCCCCATCCACGGCCACCCGGCGCGGGCCCGCGACCAGCCCTCGCCGAGCCAGCGCGCGGCCACGGCGGGCGGGTGCGTGCCCCACGGCGACTCGGCCGGGGCATGCGGCGGCGACGTCGAGGAAGGCGGCGAGGCCGCCGCCGCATGCCAGCCCCACGCCACCGCCCACAGCGGGCGGTCGACGTGCCAGCGTGCGAGCGTGGCATGCAGCAGCTCGGCGCGCGCGAAGCCGAGCGTGTCGCGCGTGGGCGAGACCGGCTGGGGACCCTCCCTCAGTCCGAAGGGCTCGATCCCGACGGCATCGACCGCATCGAGGAAGCCGCCCCGCGCCAGCCGGGCGAGGAACACGGCGTCGGACATGTAGCACACCCCGACGTCGGTCGTCGGCGCGAGGCCGGCCGAGACGACGAGCGCGGTGGGGTCGGCGCCGCGAACGGCGGCGGCGGCAGCGGCCAGCAAGCGGCCGTAGGCCTCGGGATCGGGCCCGGTGCGCCGCCAGCGCGGCAGGATGTTGGGCTCGCGCCAGACCTCGTAGGCCCACACCCGGCCCCGGTAGCGGCCGGCGACGGCGCCGGCGAAGCGCGCGAGGTCGGCGGGATCCGTCGGCGGCGCGAGGGCGGCGTCGGCGGGATCGATGGCGGCCGCGTCGGCGCACAGGAACCAGTGCGGCGGAGGCGGCGGATCGCGCCGCGCCCAGGCAGGGCTGGTCTCGAGGGTCAGGAGCACGGCGATGCCGGCCGCGTCGAGCGCCTCGACCACGCGGTCGAGAGGCTCCCAGACGAGAGCGCCGGGCGCCGGCTCGAAGTCGGCCCACCGCACGGGCTGCCGCACGGCCCGCACGCCGGCGCGCGCCAGGCGGTCGACGATGGCGGCGAGCCCGACCGGGTCGTGCCGGGCCAGATCGGCGTTGACGCCGAGCACGGGCGCGGTCGGCCGCGCGGCGCCGGCCTGCGCCGCAGGGGACGACGCGGCCGTCGGGAGCGCGGCGCCGGCCTGCGCCTTCGCGGGCGGCGCACCGGCTGTCGCCACGGCGGCGGCCAGGCCCAAGGCTGCGGCGAGGCCCAACGCGGCCGCGCTCCGGCCGCCGCGTGGCACGTTCACGCGCGCAATCCGAACCGGCGCGACCACGGCGACGGGTGCATGGAGCAACGATCGCCAGCGTCGGCGTTGGGGCCCGTCACGCCCGCAGGACGGCGTGGCGGGTGGCCACCGACGCGAGCCAGGCGTCGGTCGGCCGGACGCCGAGGCCGGGGCCGTCGCCGGGACGCGCGCAGCCGTCGTCGCCCGGGCGGACCGCGCGGCCGTCGCCGACGGGCTGCGCGTGGGCGATGGCGCTGGGCCAGGTGATGCCGGCGTGCGCCGCCAGCGCCAGGTCGGCCGCGGCGCCGACGGTGGTCTCGGCCGTGCCGACGACGGCGGCCGGCACGCCGCGGCCGGCGGCGAATGCGGCGATGTGCGCGGCCTCGGTCAGGCCGCAGATCCCGGGGTCGACGAGCAGGCCGTCGAGCGCGTCGAGGTCGTACGCGCATTCGGCCTCGGGCGCGGTCCCCCAGCCGCCGAGCGCGACGGGCGTGCGCAGCCAGCGCGCCAGCGTCACGGCGTCGGCCAGGCGGGCCGGCGTGGCGGGTTGGCCGAACCACAGGGCGCCCAGGCCGTCGAGGGCCTGGAGGGCCTTGAAGTCGGACGGGCGGTACGCCCCGCCGAGGTCGACGGCGAACCCGCCGGGGCCGCCCGCGGCGAGCTCGGGGACCACGCGCCGGTCGGCGTTGGGGCGCGCGGGGTAGACGAGGTGCCGGTAGCCATAGGCCACGAGGTGGTCGCGCGACGCGCGGAGCGCCTCGGGCGTGCCGCCGCGCACCTGGGCGGCGAGCACGACCGGCCGGGCGGCGATCCCGAGGGCGGCGGCGAGCGACACACCGCGGCGCCGGGCCCACAGGTCCCACAGCGCGGCCTCGAGCCCGGCCTCGGCGCACGGGTTGGTGGCCAGGCCGGACCACACGACGCGCAGCTCGCTGGGCACGGCGATGGGCTCGGTGAGGACCGCGGGGGCCAGCGTGTGGACCAGGCTGGACCACAGGCCGTGGGTCTCCCAGGCCAGGCGGCACTCGCCCCAGCCGACGTCGCCGCCGGCCTCGGCGGCGACGAGGACGGCCCGCCGCTCGCCGAGGTACACCTCGTACAGGCGGACGGCGTCGAGCTGGATGCGGGCGGGGGCGTCGGGCGCCCACTCGAGGTAGGGCAGGCCGGCCAGCGTGCCGGCGGCGGGCGTCGCCGCGGCAAGCCGGTCGGCCCACCGATGCAGGTGGGCGCGGAACGACCCCAGCGCCAGGCCGAAGTGGCCGTCCGGCGCGGGGTCGAGCTTGTCGGTGGCCCAGGTCAAGAGGCGGCGCGCGCCGGCCGGGTTGTCGTGCACCACGTACTTGTGGAACGCGGCCCCGGCCTGGATCAGGCCCTGGAGGATCGTGCGATCGGCGGGGGGCGCCACGTGCCACGCGGCTTCCCAGTCTTCGTGGCTGCCCCAGAAGTCGCCGCGGTTGAAGCGCACGCGGCCGCGGGCGATGCCGGCCTCGACCTCGCACGCCCGCGGCACGGTGTCCCCGCCGGCTCGGGCCGGCGGTGGGGTCAACTGCCGGACTGGGCTGCCGCGTCGATCGCGTCGCGGAGCGACTGGACGGTGGCGCCCTTGAGCATGGTGTCGCCGATCATGAACGACGGGGTGCTGTCGACGCCGTTCTCGTCGCCGAACTGGCGGTCGGCCTTGACGCGCTCGGCGGTGGCGCTGTCGTCGAGGCACGCGCCGAAGGCCTCGGCGTCGAGCCCGATGCCGGTGGCCATCTCCTCGAGGCGCGCGCGCGCGAAGCCGCCGGAGTTGCTGGCGGCGGCCTGGTTGGCGAACAGCCAGTCGTGCATCTCCCAGAACTTGCCCTGCTCGCCGGCGCACGTGGCGGCGCGCGCGGCCTGGATCGACTCGTCGCCGAGGAACGGGAAGTTGACCCACACGAGCTTGACGATGCCCTTGGCCACGTAGTCGGTCTTGATGGCCTTGGCGTCGATCTGCGAGAAGTCGCGGCAGTGCGGGCACTGGAAGTCGGCGAACTCCATCACGGTCACGGGCGCGTCGGCCTTGCCGACGTAGGGGCGCCCGTCTTCGGTCATGCCGTGCTCGAGGGTGATGTCGGGCGCGGGCTGGAGGGCGATCTCCTCGGGCGGCGCCACCGCGGCGCTCGACGATCCGCCCTGGGCCACCCAGAACAGGATGCCCACCACGAACACGCCCAGCACGGCTACGATGCCGATAAGCTCCCACGAGATGCCGCTCTGGCGTCTCCGCTTCTGTGCCATGTCGTCTCTTCCTCCGTCGTTGCGTCTTGAGGGTTGGTCGTCCGGTCCGCATCCACGACCGCCGGGGCGAGGCGGGCGACGTCGGCCGCGGGGAGTATATCGGCGACGGGGGCGGGGGTCAACAGGGCCAAAGGCATCGTTCGGTCGTCCCAACACGGCGGCGGAGCCGGGTCGATGAACCCGGCTCCGTCGCTGCAGTGGCCCGCCTGTTGCGCCGCGTCGCCATCGGCGCATCGGCAGCCCACCTCACCGGCACGCGGTGCCCACCTCCGCGTACCATGTCGGATCCCACCCTGCCCAATCGAACATGTTGACGATCCCGTCCATGTTCAGGTCGAGATGGCGCTTGCTGGAGCTGCTCGGGGCGTCATCGCCCAGCGACATCTGCATGAGCGCGCGATCCGCGGCGTTGACCACGCAGTCGCGGTTGCCATCGGTGATCCCGGCCTGTCGCCCGCGCTCGGCGCGCATCGAGAACGTAGTCGGATCGCCGGAGACGTGGGTGACGGCGATGTTGTACGGCGGCCTGCCGTTGCCGTCGAACACCAGGAACCGGTCGTGAGCGCTGGCGATCGGGCTCCCGTTCCGGTCGTACACCTCGATCGCGAGCCATGGGTTGTCGTCGTCGGCGTAGACCCGGACCGTGTGCGGGCCGCTCGTGTCGCCGTCCAGGCAGTAGTCGCGACGGTTGGTGGCGTCGATCCACGCCCGAACGGGGGTCGAGAACGCCATCCGCTCGCCCCGGCACTGGGCCGTCGCGGCGTGCGTCCGGCCACAGCTCCAGTTGCTGCCGGCGGAGTCGCCCCAGACGTTCCGCGCCATCACCTGGTAGCAGATCTCGCTGTTCGGCGCGAGGCCGCGGACGGTGTATGACGTCGTGTTGGCCGACACACCCACGTTCAGGCCATGTCCATACACCCGGAACTCCGTCTCATCGCTGCTGTTGTCGCGCCACGTCAGGCGGATCTCGGAGCTGCTCAGGCCTTCGGCTCGCAGATCCGACGGTGCGGCGGGTGCCATGGGCCAGGTCGTGGCCGCGGGGTCTTCGCACACGCCGAGGCGGTAGTCGCCCGTGCTTCTCGCCTGGTAGCTCGTCACGCGGATGGTCCACCGCCCGCTGGAGCCCGGTGCGTAGTCGATGCGCGGGTCCGTTCCGCCGGCCGAGTCGTCGTCCCAGGCGACCTCTCGACCGTTGGGGTCGTACAGGCTCAACCAGCCGTCGAGGTTGCCGCTGGTGCGGGTGGCGCTGAGCGAGTACATGAAGCCGGTTCGAAGCTCGACCGTCCAGTACTCCGCGTCGTTGGCCGGGTCGATCCGACCGTTGCCGGACCCGCACGTGGCGCTGGGGCTGTCGGCCGCAGCGCCCGGTGCGTGGGCCGCGGAGAGCTCGATCTCCCCTCCGTCCGCCACCGACGTGTCCGACCGCACCGCAGCGCCAGCCGCCGGCCCGACGGCATCGGTGGGCACAGGCGTCGCGGCGGGACCGACGGCCTTGTCGATCGGGGGCGCCTCGACGGCAGCGCTGCCGGCAGCGGTGGTGGCATCCGGCGAATCGGCATGGGCGACGTCGAGACTGGAGACTGCCGCCAGCAACAGCATGGCGGCAGCAGCGCGACGGACCGTTCGGCGGCTCGAGGCCGGCGACGTCGTCGCGCCATGGTTCCATTCGCTGGGTTCCGAGTCGGCGAAGGTCGTAACGGCGATGGTCGAACGGCTCATCGTGCTGCTCCTTTTGATGCGGTCTTGCGAAACATCCATCGTCACGGACAGTATGGCTGCCGCGGGGCGATCCGGGAGCCAGGCTTCGGACAGCCGAGTGACGGGGGAGTGACACGTTCGAGACCGTGGTACAATCCTGGTGCACTGGCCATCGGCCCAACCTCGCGCGAGCACACCCTCAGATCTTGCAGGGCACTGAATGGACGCACGCGACATCACACCCGACGAGATCCGCGAGACCTTGCGGGCCGTGCGATTCGCCAAGCCGCTTGGAGCGAGCCCGCTCTTGGGGCTCGACGCCCTGACCCTTGCGTTGCGGGAATCGGGCGCCGGCGACACCCCGGAGACGCGGGCGTGGATGCTGGGCCGCCTGCTCGGCCGCCTTTGTCGCGACGGTCTGGCACGGGCGCGCGGCGGGCCGCCCGGCGAGCCCTCCGACGCGCCGGAGCCAGCGCTCGCACAGCTCGAGGCGGACTTCCGACGCGACCGGCCCGACCTCGAGGCGTGGAGCGCGGTGTGGTTCCGTTACTTCGTGCTGACGCGTCTCGAGATGCGGGAAGTGGCTTCGGCCGTGGGGGTGGTGTACCGGACGCTGGCGCGGCGGCTCGCCCACGGGCACGCGCTGGTGGCCGACGCGCTCATCGAGGCGGAACGGGCGGCCACGGCGCAGGTGGCGGTGCACCCGGGCGCGCCGCCCCGGGCCCGCGTGCACATCGCCGACGCGGTGAGCGCGCGCGACGGGACCGAACCCGCGGAGGTGGACCCGCGCCGAGCCTTGGCGACGCTCCTGGCGGCCGTGCGCAGCGACGACGAAGTGGCGCGGCTGGCCCCCGCCGAGGTCGCCTCGATCGTGCGCTGGCCGGTGGCCGACGCGGTGTATCTTCTCAGGAATCCGGGGAGGCTGGCGGCTGGGTAAAGCGACTGGCCAGTGGACGGGAAGCAGGGTAAGATAACCGTATGGAGGCGCGAGGGGCG
>QEVT01000220.1 GCA_003576755.1 bacterium
GGCCCGCCTCCGGCGACACCCGAGGGCCAGATGGCCCTGTTCGGCCTGCCGGCCGCCGCCCCCGCCCCCGCCCGCCGCCCCCGTCGGAGCGCGCGCCCGACACGCGCGCCGTCGTCGTCGACGACCCGGCCGCGCTCGACGCCCTGGCGGCCCGGCTGCGCACCGCCGAGATCATCAGCTTCGACGTCGAGACCACCGGCACCGACCCGCTGACGGCCGACCTCGTCGGCCTCGCGCTCGCCGTCGCACCGCACGAAGGGCATTACATCCCGGTGGGCCATGCCGGCGGCGCACCGCAGCTGCCGTGGGAGGCCGTGCGCGCCGCGCTGGCGCCCGTGCTCGAGGATCCCGCCCGGCCCAAGGTCGGCCACAACGCCAAGTACGACATGGCCGTGCTGCGCCTGGCCGGCATCGACGTGAAGGGGCTCGCGTGGGACACCATGCTGGCCGAGTTCGTCCTCGACGCCAGCGCCCGCCTCGGGCTCAAGGCCCTGGCCCGGGCGCGCCTCGACGTCGACATGACCGAGATCACCGCGCTGATCGGCACCGGCCGCAAGCAGATCACCATGGACCGCGTGCCGGTCGCCGCCGCCGCCGCCTACGCCGCCGCCGACGTCGACATGCCGCTGCGCCTCATGGCGCTGCAGGCGCCTGAGCTCGACCGCGTCGGCCTGCGGCGCCTGCTCGACGAGATCGACCTGCCGCTCGTCCCGGTGCTGCTCGACATGGAGCTGGCCGGCGTGCTCGTCGACACCGATCTCCTTGCCAGGCTGTCGGAGCGCCTGGCGGTGCGGCTGGCCGAGATCGAGGCCGAGGTGTACGCGCTCGTCGGCGCGCCGTTCAACCTCAACTCGCCACAGCAGCTCGGCGCGGTCTTGTTCGACCAGCTCAAGCTCAAGGCGCCGGGCGGACGCCAGACCGCCACCGGCCAGGCCAGCGTCGCGGCCGACGTGCTCGAGACGCTGCGCGGCAGCCACCCCATCATCGACCTCATCCTCGAGCAGCGCCAGCTCACCAAGCTCAAGGGCACCTACCTCGACGCGTTGCCGAAGCTCGTCAACCCGCGCACCGGCCGCGTCCACACCAACTTCAACCAGACCGGCGCCGTCAGCGGGCGGCTGGCCAGCCAGGACCCGAACCTACAGAACATCCCCATCCGCACCGAGCTCGGGCGCGAGGTGCGCCGGGCGTTCGTCGCCCCGCCCGGCTGGAAGCTCGTCTCCGCCGACTACTCCCAGGTCGAGCTGCGCATCGCCGCGCACATCTGCCAGGACCCCGGCCTGCGCGCCGCCTTCGCCGCCGGCGCGGACATCCACCGCGCCACCGCCGCCACCGTGCTGGGCATCCCGCCCGAGGCGGTGACGGCGGACCAGCGGCGGTTCGCCAAGGTGGTCAACTTCGGGATCCTTTACGGCATGGGCGCACAGGCCCTGGCGCAGCAGACCGGCTCGACCACGAAGGAGGCCCAGGCGTTCATCGAGGTCTACTTCGCCGGCTTCCCCAACATCAAGCGCTACATCGAGGACACCAAGCGCCAGGCACGCGAGCAAGGTTATGTCGAGACGCTGCTCGGCCGGCGCCGCTACTTCCCGGTGCTCGGCGTGCAGACGCGCGACAACCGGACGCGGCTCATGCAGGCCTCGGCCGAGCGCGAGGCCATCAACCACCCGATGCAGGGCTCGGCCGCCGACATCATCAAGGTGGCGATGATCCGCATCCACGCCACGCTGGCCGAGCGCGGCCTGCGCGCCCGGCTGCTCCTGCAGGTGCACGACGAGCTGGTCCTCGAGGCCCCCGACGACGAGGTCGAAGCCGTCGTCGCGCTCGTCAGGAACCTCATGGAAGGCGCCTACCCCCTCGACCCGCCGCTCAAGGTCGACATCGGCGTCGGCTCGAGCTGGGACGAGGTCAAGTGACCGGCGCGGGATTGGACGCCGGCACGAAACCGGCTAGCATGATGGCACGCTTTGGCAAGGAAAGGAGAAGAGCCACGTGGTTGAGATTCGCGTCAACCGCAACGTGCTGTTGATGTTGCTGGCCGTCGTCGGCGTGTCGGGGGCCCTGGCCATCGGCATCTGGCTGGGCCGCGGCGGCAGCCCGGCCGCGACGACCGAGAACCCCGCCGCGCCGGCGGGCGTCTCCGGCGGGCAGCCGCTGGCGGTCACCGTCGAGGCGCCGGGCATGGCTCCGGCGGACCCGACGGCGCTGGCGGCGACGATGGCCGCCGTGGCGGCCGCGCCGCCGATGAACACGCCGGCCTTCGGCGAGCTGACCCCCGAGCAGGACGCGGCGATCGCCCGCATGGACGTCGCCGAGGCCGTCGCCAAGGTCGGGCAGCCCGACGTGGTGTTCGTCGACACCCGCACCGACGCCGAGTACCAGCAGGGCCACATCCAGGGCGCGGTGTCGATGCCGGCGTACACCCAGGACGCCGCGCTCGAGACGCTGCCCAAGGACAAGGAGATCATCCTCTACTGTGCTTGAAACGCCGAGCACACGAGCGCCCGTGCGGCGCACATCATGACGACCAAGGGCTTCACGAACGTCAAGGTCATCCGGGGCGGCTGGGGCGCCTGGCAGTCGGGCGGCCACCCGATCGTGACGGGCAGCGCGCCGAGCCAATGAGCTGACGTCCATCGTCGCCTCGCCGCGATCGCGATGCAGCCGGCCGGGTCCTCCTCACGGGAGCCCGGCCGGTGTGATTATCGGGTGTGCCGGCCGGCCCGGGATCGGCCGGCACACCCGGCATGACGTCCGGGGGCACGTCCTGTCGCTTCGGCGATGCGGCCCGCGACGGCTCTGCCGTCCCCTCACCCCACCCCTACCGGTTGCGCTCGCTGCGGACGAACCGCACCGTGCCGACGACCAGGCACAGCGCGAAGATCGCGGTCATCACCACCAGGTTGAAGGCAGGCGACGCGAGCACGACCTCGGGGTAGTCGGCCCGGTACGGCGCGCTGGCGCCGTAGAACAGGCCGCGCGCCAGGTCCACCGAGTAGCGCATCGGCGAGATGTACGACAGCACGTTGATCGGGAAGTCGAGCTCGCGGATGGGGTTCATCACGCCGGCCAGGAAGAACTGCGGGAGCAGGATGAGCGGGAAGATCTGCTCGGCGCCCCGGCGGCTCTTGAGGTTGGTGAGGATGAGCAGCCCGAACGCCCCGCCGAGGAGGCAGCCGGCGATCGCGGCCGGCAGGAGGGCGATCGCCGACGGCACCGTGAGGCGGATGCCCATCAGCGAGACGAACAAGAGCACGCCGAGGCCCTGGGCCAGCGAGACCGCCGACTCGCCGACGATCTTGCCGAACACGATGGCGTAGCGCGAGATCGGCGCGACGAAGATCTCCTGGCTGAAGTCGTTCTCGCGGTCGTCGATCAGCGAGATCAGCCCGAGCGCCGACGACTGGAACATCGTCTGCGCGATGATGCCAACGAACACGTAGACCAGGAAGTCGTAGCCGATCTTGGCGCCGAGGCTGCTGTTCATGCTGCCGCCGAGGATGCCGATGAAGATCAGCGGGAAGATCAGCGACCCGAAGATCCGGCCGCGGTCGCGGGCAAACTTCAGGAAGTCGCGATACGCGATGGTGGTGATGGCATGGACGGTGTGCATCAGTCTTCGTACCCCACGATGTGCAGGTAGGCGTCCTCGAGCGACGGGGTGTGCGTGCGCACGAGCGACAGCGGCGTTTCGACGGCCCGGAGCAGGGCGTGGACGTCGCGGCCCTCGAGCGGGATCCGATAGGGTGCCGGCGCGTCGGCCGCCACCGCCACGCCGTGCCGCGCCAGCTCCGCCCGCAGCCGCGCGCGGTCGCCCTCGGCGGTGTCGACGAGCAGGTACGCCGGCGCCAGCTCGGCCTTGATGGCGGCGGGCGTGCCGAGCGAGACGATCTTGCCGTGGTTGATGACGCACACCAGGTCGACGTCCTCGGCTTCTTCGAGGTAGTGCGTGGTCAGGAAGACGGTGGTCCCGTACTCCCGCCGCACCTCGGCCAGGTACTCCCAGAGGTTGCGCCGGCTGACGGGGTCGAGCCCCGCCGTCGGCTCGTCCAGGAACAGCACCTGCGGCTTGTGAATCAGGCTGCGCAGGATCTCGAGCTTGCGCTTCATGCCGCCGCTGAAGGTGCGGATCGGCTTGAAGATGTCGTCCTGGATGCCGAGGACCGTGGCGAGCTCCTCGATGCGGCGGCGGTAGTCCGCCGGCATGAGGCGATAGGTCGGCCGGAACGGGTAGAGGCCGTAGAGCACGGCGTGGAAGCGGACGTTCTCCTCGGCCGTCAGGTTCATGTCGAGGCTCGGGTTCTGGAAGATGATGCCGACGCTGGCGCGGACGTCGGCCGCCTCGGCCACGACGTCGTGGCCGGCCACGCGCACCGTGCCGCCCGTGGGCGCGAGCGTCGTGGTCAGGATGGAGATCGTGGTGGTCTTGCCCGCCCCGTTGGGGCCGAGGAGCGCGAAGAAGCTGCCGGGCGCGACGTCGAACGAGACGCCGTCCACGGCGTTGGTTTCGGCCAAGCGGTAGCGCTTGACGAGGTCGTGCACTTCGATGATGGGTGGCATGCTGGGTTCCCGAGGGTGGTGGCGATCCGCAACCTTGGTCGGTGCGGCGGGCGAGGGCCGGGTGGCGAGGGTGGGCAGGCGCAGGCAGCAGCTGTCGGAACATTATAGTGCCGCCGGTCACGCCGCGGCCGTCCAGGCGTCGCGGACCCACCGCCGCACCTCGTCGTCGACGTCGGCCGCGGACCACAGCTCGAGGTGGTGGGTGAAGCGGCGGGGCGTCGGCGCGACGACCTGCTTCCACCGCGGCGACGGGTCGCGCTGCGCGAACGACAGCGTCAGCACCAGCGGCGCATGCCCGGGTCCCAGGTAGCGGTCCGGCGTCCATGCCCACGCAAAGGGCCGCCTTCGGCGAAACGCGACCTGGCTGCGCGTGACGCGCACCTCGGCCGGGCCGGCGGCCTCGACGGCGGCGCGCACGGCGTCGAAGATGCCGCGGGCGGCGTCGCGCCCGCCGAAGAACGCCGCGAGGTCCGCCTCGATCGCCCCGGCGGCGGCCTGGTCCGGCACGGGCGTCAGCGGGCCAGCAGCAGCGCCAGCCCGACGGCGACGGCCGCGGCCGACGCCACGACCAGCCCGGCGACGACACGTGCGCCGCGGCTGGGGACGCGGCGGCGGATGAGGTCTGGGATCTGCATGGCACGCTCCGATCAGGCGAGCCGCCCTGCCCCGGCCGCCGGACAACGGGCCGGCCCTGCGCAGGCGGGCAGCCGACGGCTCCGATGCGGTCGATGATATCAGGTTACGGCCGGAAGGCGACACGGCAGGCCGGCGACGGAACCATGCCGACGGCATGCGGGCGGGGGGCCACCCGCGGCCATCCACCCGCGCGCGGCCTGCCTTGAGGGGTCATGGCGCACGCCGTCGTCTTCCAGCCGGAATCCACCCCGCCCACGCGAGCTGCCTCCCACTTCTAACGTCCCACTTCCTACTTCCCACTTCCCACTTCCTACTTCCTGCTTCCTGCTTCCCACTTCCACCCCCCCACCCACCCACAGATTGCCCACACGCCAGTCAGCCGTTATCCTCCCTCTCCGATGCCGACGCCCGATGCCCCCTCGACGCACGCGCGCGGTCGGGAGCCCACCGACCGGCCTGCTGCCGGCGCCGCCGGCGACAGGCCGCCGCGCCGCCTGACCCCCGGCATGCGGCTGTCGACGGCGGTGGTGTTCGCCGTCGCGCTCGTCCCGCGCCTGGCGCACCTCGGCCGGTTCGTCACGTGGGACGAGCCGGCCTGGGCGCTGCGCACGCTGCGCTTCTGGCAGGCGATGCTCGACGGCCGCTGGGCCGAGACGATCCCCTCGGCCCACCCCGGCGTGCTGACGGTGTGGCTCGGCGGGCTGGGGCTGGCGGTCGAGCGCTGGCGCCAGCCGGCGGCCGTGGCGCAGGCGTGGCAGGTCGCCGCCGACCTGCCGGGCTTGCGCGACACCGACGACGCCGCGCTCAAGGCGCTCGGCGCCATCCTGCCCGGGCTCACGTGGCCGGTCGCGGTCTTCCACGCGGCCGGCATCGCCCTCGCCTACCGGCTGGCCGCCCGACTCGTCGGGCCCGGGGCGGCCGCCGTGTTCGCCGTGCTGCTCGCGCTCGACCCGTTCGCGGTCGGGTTGTCGCGCGTCCTGCACGTCGACGCGCTGCAGATGACGTGCGGCACCGTCGCGGCCTTGGCGGCCGGCGCGTTCGCCCGGCGTGGCGACCGGCGGCACGTGCTGCTGGCCGGCTGCGCGACCGCGCTGGCGGCGCTGGCCAAGCTGCCCGGCCTGGCGGTCGC
>QEVT01000221.1 GCA_003576755.1 bacterium
TTCGAGGGCGACGTGCTCCTCGACCTCGGCGGCCTCGGCAGCCGGGGGCTGGGCGCCGTGGTGCGCCAGGCGCTGGCGACGCGTGCCGATCGCGCTGTCGGTGCGCGGCTCGGCTGGATCGACCGGCTCCTCGGCTGGCTCGCCGGCGCCGCGTTCGCGCAGGGCGGCGGACAGGGCCTCGGCGCGGCCGCGCTGGCCCCCCCGTCGGCGGCGTTGGTCGAAGGGCCGCGGGCGTGGCATGCCAACCTGGCGCACGGCGGCGGCGTCTACCACATCGATCTGACCGGTGCCGTGCCCGGGCCGGCCATCGAGATCACCGCGCCGGTGGAAGCGTACAGCGCGGGCAACCCGTCCAGCAGCTGCCCGGCCGCGCCGTCGGGCGCGACCATCGCCGGGTGGGCGGGCGACGAGGCCGCCTGGGTTCCGTTGCCGGGCACGGTGATCACCGATCCCCCGCCGGGCGCGCTGTCGTTCGTGGCCGGCGGGCACCTTGCCGCCGCCCCCGGCCTGCTGGCGCGGCCCGCGGCCGACGCCCCCGCCGGCGTGCGCGCCACGGGCACCATCACGCTGTACACGGTCGGCCACGACCGCACGCCGCCGGTCATCACGCCGACGCTGAGCGCCGGCGCGATCCTCACCGAGCTTCCCGCCGTGCTGGCGCGCGTCACCGATCGCATGGCGGGCGTCAAGGCCCGCACGGGCGTGCTGGTCACGCTCGGCGGAGTGGACGTGGCGGTGGTCTACGACGCGGCGACGGGCGAGGTGCAGGTTCCGGCCGCAGCGCGGCGCCTGCCGCCGGGCGTCAACGGGCCGACGATCCTCATGCTCGACGTGACGGACGGCTTCTGCAACATCGCGACGGCCAACGTCGCCGTGGTGGCGCGCGCCGGGACGCCGGGGCCGGCGACCGCGACGGCCACGCCGGGGAGCCGGACGCCGACGCCGACGGCCACGCGCGGGACGGTCGAGCCGACGCCGACCGGCACGCGGCGCACGCCGACTGCTACGCGGACGCCGGGGCCGGGGCGGGTGCGGGTGTACCTGCCGTCGGCGCAGCAACGGCGGTAGCGCGGGGGGTGCGCGGAGAGCCGAGTGTCGGATCCCTGCGCTCGGGGGGTGAGGGAGGCGGGCAGGCCAGGCGCACGGGCCTTCGGGCCGGTTGCGCAAGCGCCCTCTACGGCTCCTGTGTCGCCACCACGCCCGCGCCGCGCTGTCGCTGGTCCACGTCGAGCGTGACCAGCGCAGCACCAAGGTGTTCGGCAACGGCGACGAACAGCGCGTCGCATCCCCGCAGACCGTGGTCGGCAGCCAGCTCCGCCGCACGGGCGGCGAGGGGCTTGGTGATCGGCATGAGGGTGACAACCCGCTCGGCGCACAAACGCTCGGCGAAACGCCGCCCGATGTCTGCGCTGCCGGTACCCCGGCTGAAGGCGGCTGCGGCTTCCGGCACAATGACCACCGGCGCGAACAGCTGGGTTGTCGCCGAGACCCGGCCAAGGAAGGCGCGGCTTGCATGATGACCTGGCTCGCCGGGTTTGAATGCGGCGACGAAGACGCTGGTATCGATCACCATGACCGAATCACCACGACTCGTCGCGGACCGCGCTCAGGATCTCCAGCCCCGTCTTCGGCGAAGACCAGGCCTCGGCTGCCTCGAGTGCCAGCGCGTCCAAGGCCTCGAGATCTTGGAGCAGCGCTTCTCGCCGCTGTGCTCCTTCGTCCTCGGGTGTGAAGGGGCGCAGGACGGCCACCGGCTGCCCCGCCACGGTGATCACGTAGGCGGTGCCGTGCTCACGCACGGAACGCACGACCTGAGTCGCCTTGTTCTTGAGATCGCGCACGCCGATCGGTTCAAGGGGCATCTCGATGTCTCCGCCGATGTGGCACTCCGCAAGCGTCCACGGCCGCCTGGTAGCCACATGATAGCCACGCCACGGGTTCGCGGTCAAGACGGGGGAGCATCACCGACCTCTGTCATGTTGGCGCGTGTGGGCGAGCGGATGGGCGGCGAGACCCGCGCGGCGTTGGCCGCGCTGCTCGAGAACCACGCGCGGGCGGCGGCGGAGATCGCCGGGACGCTCGGGAGGTGGATCGGGACATCGCCTCCCCCGAACATTCGGGCGACGGGCCCCGCCGCTCAATCCTCCGTCGGCTTGCCCGCCTCGATGTGGGCCCGCACCACCCGCAGCACATCGTACGAGACCTCCCCGTCCAGCTCGTCGAACACCGTGCGCAGGTCCCGCTTCCCCGTGCGTGCGAACACCTCGGCAACGCGCGCACGGGAGGCGTCGTCCACCCACGCGCCGATGGTCTCCGGCCGCCGCTCGACCACGAAGTCGGACAGGTAGGTCCAGGCCGTGCTCTCCGCGCGCTCGACAGCGGCGGCGACCTCGGGGATGGGTGTGCCGGCGGCAAAGAGGTCGAAGGCCGCGTCGCGGGCGGGGTTGGGCCGGCGGGCGGGCGGTCCCGGCGCGCCGGCCGGGCCATCCGCGGTGCGCGGCGCCGACGGTGCCCCGCGCGCCGGACCGTGCCCGTCTATCCCGACGTCGCGCGCCAGCCCGTGCGCCGCGCAGTATTGCGCCACCTCCTCGAGGAAGCGCGGTCCGAGGTCCGCCAGCTTCTTCTCGCCGACGCCGCGCACGACGAGGAAGCTGCGCGGCGACGCCGGTCGGATGCGCGCCATGTCGCGCAGCGTCGCGTCGCCGAAGACGATGTAGGCCGGGATGCTGCGGGCCTGCGCGATCTCGGCGCGCACCGCGCGCAGGTGCTCGAACAGGCCGCGGTCCACGCCCTCCCACGACGCGGCGTCCCCGGCCGCGCGCTCGGTGTGGCGCACCGCGGGCTCGAGGAGCTGGACCTGGCGCTGGCCGCGCAGCACCGCCCACGAGGCCTCGTTCAGCGCGACCACCGGGCGGTCGCCGCCGGTCTGCTCGAGCAACCCCTGGTCGATGAGCTGGTAGACGAGGTGGGTGAGCGCCTTGCGGGGCAGGTGGGCGAGCAGCCCGTAGGTGCTGAGGGCGGTGTGGCCCCAGCGGCGGATGCCCTCGGTCTCGGCGCCCGCCAGGATCGCCACGATGTGCCCGACGCCGAACCGCCGCTCCGCCGGCCCGGCGGCGCGCGCGACCGCCGAGAGGACCTTCTGGGCCACCGTCGTGCCGTCCGCGAGCAGCCGGACCTCGCCCAGGCAGACGTCGCATGCGCCGCAGCCGGACCCGGTGGCGGCCGTGCTGTCGGCGCCCTCGTAAGCCTGCCCGAAGTGCTGCACGAGCGCGGCGTGGCGGCAGGTGACCGCGTTGCACAGGCGCTGCATCCCCGCCAGGGCTTCGAGCTGGCCCTTCAGCGCCTCGGGCGGGGCGTCGCCTTCGGCGGCGCTCCGCTCGAGCAGGCTCTGCCAGCGGATGACGTCCGCCGCGGAGTAGAACAGCACGCATTCCGCCGGCAGCCCGTCGCGGCCGGCGCGGCCGGTCTCCTGCTGGTAGTGCTCGATGCTCTTGGGCACCGCGGCGTGGATCACCACGCGGACGTTCGAGCGGTCGATGCCCATGCCGAAGGCGACGGTGGCGACGACCACGTCCAGCCGCTCGGCCAGGAAGGCCTCCTGGACCCGCTCGCGCACCGTGCCCTCCAGCCCGGCGTGGTAGGCCGCCGCCTTGATCCCGCGCGCCGCCAGCTCGGCGGCCGTCGCCTCGGTGTCGGCCCGGCTCAGGCAGTAGACGATCGCCGCCTCGCCGGGGTGCCGATCCAGGACGTCGAGGATCTGCGTGGTCAGGTTCAGGCGCGGCTGGATGCGGTAGGTGAGGTTCGGCCGGTCGAAGCGGCCGACCAGCACCAGCGGCCGCGCCAGGCCGAGTTGCTCGACGATGTCGTCCCGCACGCGCTCGGTGGCGGTGGCGGTGAAGGCGTGGACGCTGGCGTGTGGGAAGCGCTGCTTGAGCTGCGCGAGCTGGCGGTACTCGGGCCGGAAGTCGTGGCCCCACTGGCTGATGCAGTGCGCCTCGTCGATGGCGAAGGCGCCGACCGGAAGCTGCTCGGCCAGGCGCAGGAAGCCGGGCGTCACGAGGCGCTCGGGCGCCACGAACACCAGGCGCAGCGCGCCGGCGCGGAGCCGCGCCTCGACCTCCATCTGCTCGTGCGGCGGCATCAGGCTGTGCAGCGCGGCGGCGGGGTAGCCGTTGGCCACCAGCCCGTCGACCTGGTCCTTCATCAGGGCGATGAGCGGCGAGACGACGACGTCGGTCCGCCCCGCGATGAGCGGCGGCACCTGGTAGCACAGCGACTTCCCGCCGCCGGTGGGCATCACCACCAGCGAGTCGCGGCCCGCCAGGCCGGCCGCGATCGCCTCGCCCTGCAGGGGCAGGAGCTCGGCGTGGCCCCAGGTGCGGCGGATGGCCTCGCGGATGGCGGCGGCGGTGGCGTTGTCGGTGGCGCCGGCGGTGCTGGCGATGTCGGCGGTGGGCGGGTCGGGATCGATCATGGCTCCGGGCATCTTGCGGGTGATCGCGGTGTGCTGGCCGCGGCCGTGGCGGTATGGCCAGGAGGCTGGACCGACGGGTTCCGCGTCACCGGGATGCCGCCTCATGTCGCCGCGCCGGGTTCAGGATACCTGAATCGGCCACGCGCTCGCAAGGTGCCCGACGCCACGATCGCGACAGGTCGGCGGCCGGGGCTGCCGGGCTGAGGCGCAGGGGTGGAGTGGGGGCACGGACACGCTGGGCGTGCCTGGCCGCGAGAACGCGCGCCTACCGCCCCGCCGGGCCGGCCCACCGGAAGTGCCCGATGATCTCCCACGCGAAGAGCACGTCGTCGACGCTCGGCCGGCCGCCGACGTGGTGGGCGACGAGCGGCCGGTCCGTGCCGGCGACGGGGGTGCCGGCCACGATCCCGACGTGGGTCAACCCGCCGCCGAGGTGCCACGTCACCACGTCGCCCGGGCGGTAGTCGGCCGGGTCGGTGGTGATCGGCACCGTCCCGCCTTGGCGCTTGAAGTAGACCATCAGGTTCGGCACCCGGCGGTGGTCGATGTTGGCGTCGGCCCGATCGGCGCCCCAGATCGCCGGGTAGGCGCCGAACGCGGCCGTCATGTCTTCGTGGACGAGCCGTTGGAGATCGACCCCGATGTCGCGGTAGGCGCGGACGACGAGGTCGGTGCACACCCCGCGATCGGGCGGGACGTCGCCGCCGGGATAGTCGATCGCGACGTAGGCCGGGTCGTAGCGCACGTCGGCGCTGGCGCGCTCGACGGCGGCGGCGGCGAGGGCGTCGAAGGGGGGCTGGGCGGAAGGGGGGCTGCCGGGGTTCGCCCCGGTCGGCGCATCGGGGGCGGCTGCTCGGTAAGCCGCGGACCATTCCTGCAGGAAGCGGTGCTCCGGCCATTGGAGCACCCGGCGCGCCGCCCGCCAGCCGATGGGCAGGAGCGCGATGGCCATCGCCAGGCCGAGGATCGCGGTGAGGGCGAGGGTACGGCGGGTCATGGGGGGCGACACCTGCTCCTTGACCTCGGACAGCGGCACCATTTTAATGGCCGGCCTCGCCTGGCCTCCAACCATTCGTCTACATCTGCCTGCCGGACGATGGTCAGCACATGGACTGCGTCGTCGACCACACTCCAAAGTCTAGCGAGATCCGACGGCCTGCCAACCGAGACGGACATCTGACGGTGTCACCGGCAGCGCGCCTGGCGCCACAGAGCGGGCATGTCTGCCGCAATCCGCCCATCGCCACTCACCGCTCCCTCCCCCCAAGCCACGGCAACCACCCCCGCCCCCCACCACCGCGCCGGCCGCACGGTTGGCCCCGTCCACCCAGTAGCGGTGGTCCCGCCCGCCGCTGGCCGTCATCGCCGCGTCCGCCGGTGCCAGCGCCTGCACCAGCATCCGCCCGTCCGTCCCGTTGTCGACCGCGAAGCGTGTCACGCCGAACAAGTACACGATGTCTGCCGTCGCGACTTCAGCGGCGCGTCGATGCGGGCGCTCCACGGACAAGAACAGGAGGTGATACAAGCCCCAACGCCGTTAACACTGGCGCTGGTGAAGCAGACACTGACCGGAGCCGGTCGTCGAGTTTGCCACAGGGAACCCGTCCAGGCCTCAAGTCCAAGCCCTCCGGGCGCGCCTCCGGCGCGGCCTTGACCGCCGGCCACCCTGTGACCGCCTACTCATACCGGCTCCGATCACCAGGAAGCACGCCCGAATCTACACCCCTTGACGAGACGCATTCCCTGAGGGCGTGACAGAACGTTTGATCGAAGGGCTTCCTGGGAGCGCCGGCATCTTGCCGGCTGGAAGCCGGCGCTCCCAGGATCTGCCACCCGCC
>QEVT01000222.1 GCA_003576755.1 bacterium
CGGCGGCGTTGGCGGCCACGGCGGCGGCAACCCCCGCGGCCCATACGGCGATGGCGAAGGCGAGCGTGTGGGAGAAGGCGGTCGACGTCCGGGAGGTCATGGCGGCGGGCGGGGAACGCGGGGGGCGCTCGGCCGACGGGATGCCCGAGGGGCTCAGGCGGGTGCCAGCCGGGCGCGGATGGCCGTGGTGATGACGTGGTTGAGCACGAGGTGAACGTCTTCCTGCTGGCCGATGTCGTCGGACGGGACGTGGATGCACACGTCGGCGCGGCCGCGGAGGCCGCCGCCGGCGGGGCCGGTGAGGGCGATGACGCGGGCGCCGGCCTGGCGGGCGACCTCGGCGGCGCGCAGGATGTTGGGGCTGTTGCCGCTGGTCGAGATGGCGACGACGACGTCGCCGGGCTCGACGTGGTTGGCGAGCTGCATGGCAAAGCACTCGGCGTAGTCGGTGTCGTTGCCCCAGGCGGTGATGAGCGGGACGTTGTCGGTGAGGGCGACGGCGCGCAGCATGGGGTGGCCGGGCACGGTGGCCTGCTTGCACAGGTCGTTGGCCATGTGGGAGGCGGTGGCGGCGCTGCCGCCGTTGCCGACGAGGTAGATGCGGCGGCGGGTGCGTCCGGCCTCGACGAGGAGGTCGACGGCGGCCCACACGGCGTCGCGCGACACGGCGTCGATGGCGGCCGCAAGGTTGCGGAGGTAGGCGTCGACGGGGTCGGCGGGGGGCGGCGGCGCGGTGTCGCCGCGGGCGCGGTGGGGCGGGTTCAGCGAGAGGATCTTGGGGGGCATGGTGGGGCGGGCTCGCGTCGGGTGGATGACCGGGTCCGGGCTGCCGGGTTGGCGGCAATCATACCAGCGATGGGGGCGGAGGCGGATGCGGGGCGGCGGGCATGGGTGTCCGGGGGATGGCGGAGGGCGATGGGAGTTCCGGCGGCGGCTTCGCCCCTACGTCGATGGCGTGTGGGCGGCATCGCGGGCCGACGCGTCCTTCCCGCGGCCGATCCAGCCGAGGTGGGTGTGCTGGAAGGCGTCGGGGTGCTTGAGGCCGTAGCCGAACACCCGGTCCAGGCTGGCGTGCCCGAGCATGATCGCGCCGGCGAGCGCCAGGGGCGGCATGGCCGCGCGCACGCCGATCGCGTAGAGCGCAACCGCGAGACCCCTGTGGTGGGCGACGTTGTAGACGGCGGCGCCGATGCGTGGGCCGCGCAGGTAGCCGAGCATGCCGAGGTCGGGGGCGAGGATCAAGAGCACGAAGACCCCCCAACCGTACGGCAGGTCTGCGAAGAGGACGAGCGACAGGCAGAAGAGGCCGAGCTCTTCGAGCTTGAGGAGGGTGGTCATGGGTGGCTCCGAAGCGTAAGGTTGGCACGTCGCGATGCTGCCTGCATCTCGCCACGACGGAGACGCCGGCAGCGACGGTCAGGACGGCGAGGCGGGGACAGGCCGCTGACCCGTGACGGACGCCTCCCCCACCCACCGGTGCGCCCGGGCGCGGATGCCGGCCAGCGCCCCCGCCAGCGCCCACGGCACGAAGCCGATCTTGCCGCCGATGGCGACGGCGTCGACGAGGCCGTGGGCGGCGTGCGCCAGGAGCCCGAACGCCAGGCCGATGACCACCGCGTCCAGCGGTGTGCCGGCCAGCCGGCGATGGGCACGCCACGCGGCGGCGAACAGGGCCGCATACAGGCCCACGACGGCGACGAAGCCGGGGAGGCCGTAGTCCAGCGCGGCCTGCAGCAGCGTGTTGTGGGCATGCGGGGCGCCCTGGTAGACGTACGCGCCGCCGTACTCCGGCCGGCGGCCGTGGACGACGACGAACGTGTTGAGGCCGATGCCCCACACGGGGTGGGCGTGCACGAGCGCGAGGGCCTCTTGCCACAGCCGCAGCCGACCGCCGGCGCTCTCGGCGCCGGGCAGGCCGCCGGCGGCGATGCGGGCGACGATCTGGGCGGGGCCCACGAGCGCGGCCAGCACGACGGCGGTGGCGCCGGCGCCGGCGAGCGCGGCGCGCACGGGCTTCCAGCGCACCGCCGCCATCCCGACCATGGCGGCAGCCAGGCCGAGCCACGCGCCGCGCGACTGGGTGAGGACGAGGAAGGGGAGGGTGGCGGCCAGGGCGGCGGCGGCGAGGGGGCGGAGCCAGCGGGGGGGTGCGCCGGCCGGCCCCCACCCCCCGACCCGCTCCCCCAATACGGCTGGGGGAGGGGGAGATGGAGCGGGCGATGGGGGTGCGGATGGCGTAGGGGTATCGTCGCGGGGTGATCGGGCGGGCCAGGCCAGGCAGGCGAGGGCGAGGGGGACGAACAGGATGGCGAGCGCCGCCACGGAGTTGGGGTGGATGGTGACCTCGGCGGCCTGGCCGTAGGCCGGCAGCGTGGCGTGCGGCACGGCGCCGACGAGACGCGGGAGGCGGTCGAGGAGCGGGGAGAGGGCGGGCACCTTGGGGAGCCAGTCGACGCCGACCAGGCCGAAGGCGACGAGCGCGAGCGACGCGAGCAAGAGCCCCCCGGCCGCGAGCCAGGCGCGGCGGGGGGTGCGCACCCAGTTGGCCATGGCGTAGGCCAGGGCCATGGCGAAGACCAGGCTCTCGGCGCGCGAGACGGCGGCGGCCAGCCCGACGTCCGGGGCGCTCTGCGTGGCGGCGTGGATGGTCCCGGGCAGCGTGCAGAGCAGCGCCAGCGCGACGGGATCGAGCACGGTCGGCACGGTCCAGCGCCCGGTCCGGGCGCGGCGGGCGAGCCACGGCAGGGCCAGCCACGCCAGCGCGAGCGCCTGCGCCCACGGGGGGAAGCGCTCGCGCAGGACGAGCGGCGGGAGGGCCACGAGAACGAGGAGGGGCTCGTGGCGGGACCAGATGCGGTCTAGCGCCATCGGTGGTGCAGCACGACGAGCGAGCCTTCGTGGGTCAGGTTGAACTCGAGCTCGTCGAGGCCGTGGAGCGCGGCGCGGACCGCCTGCTGGTGCTCGGGCGGGCAGTAGAGCAGCAGGAACCCGCCGCCGCCGGCGCCGGCGATCTTGCCGCCGCAGGCGCCGGCGCGGCGGGCGGCGGCGTACAGGTCGTCGATGGCGGGGTTGGTGACGCGGCTGGCCAGGCGGCGCTTGAGCTCCCAGCCGGCGTGCATCAGGGCGCCGAGGTCGTCGAGGCGGCCGGCCACCAGGGCGTCGCGGCCGTCGCGGGCCAGGGCGGCCATGGCGCGCAGCTCGGGGCGGCGGTCTTCGATGCCGGCCTGCTGCTCGGCGAGGACGGACGCGGCGCTGCGCGTGATGCCGGTGTAGAACAGCATCAGGCGCTCCTCGAGCCGCCGGGTGGCCGCCCGGTCGATGCCGACGGGCTCGACGGTCACGCCGCCGGGGCCGAACGTCATGAAGTTCACGCCGCCGTAAGCCGATGCGTACTGGTCCTGCAGCCCGATGGGCCGCCCGAGCCGGTGGATCTCGATCTCGCACGCGGCGCGGGCGAGGTCCTCGCGCGTCGGCAGGTGCCCGAGCTGGCTCCACATGGCGTGCACGAGCGCGACGGTGACGGCGCTCGACGAGCCGAGGCCCGAGCCCTCCGACGGGATGTCGGCCATGGTGGCGATCTCGACGCCGGGCCCGAGGCCGGTCAGCCGCATGGCCTCGCGCACGAGGTCGTGCTCGACGGCGCGGACGTCGTCGACGAGCTCGGTGCGGGTGTAGCCGACACGGATGTGGCGGTCGAAGCGGCGCTTGAGGATGACGAAGATGTACTTGTCGATGGTCGCGCCGAGCACGTGGCCGGGCTCGGCGCCGAAGAAGGCCGGGAAGTCGGTGCCGCCGCCGAGGAGGCTGACGCGCAGCGGCGCCTGGGCGATGATCATGGGCGCGCGGCGGCGCCGTGCTCGGCGAAGTACCGGACGGTGTTCGCCAGGCCGTCGTCGAGCGTGACCTCGGGGCGCCAGCCGAGCGTGTCGGCGGCGCGCTGCACGGCATGGTAGATGCGGTAGGTCTCGCCGACCTTGGCGGGGCCGTACACGGCGGGCCGGGCGTAGCCGGTGGCCGCCGCAAGATGCTCGAAGAGGTGGTTGATGGTGGTGGCCACGCCGGTGCCGAGGTTGACGACGGCGCGCGGGCCGGCCTCGCCGACGACCATGGCGTTGGCGCGGGCGACGTCGGCGACGTACAGGAAGTCGCGCCCCTGGTTGCCGTCGCCGTTGATGACACATGTCTCGCCGCGCAGCATCTTGCCGGCGAAGATGGCGACGACGCCGGCCTCGCCGTGCGGGTCCTGGCGCGGGCCGTACACGTTGGGGTAGCGCAGCGCCGTGTAGTCGAGGCCGTAGTTGACGGCGTACATGTGCAGGTAGTGCTCGACGGTGTGCTTGGAGACGCCGTACTCGCACAGCGGCCGGATGGGGTGCTCCTCGTCGACCGGCAGGTACTCGGGCTCGCCGTAGACGGCGGCAGTGGAGGCGTAGACGACCTTGCGGACGCCGTGGCGCAAGGCGCACTGCAGGAGGTGCAGGGTGCCCAGCAGGTTGATCTCGGCGTCGTGGATGGGCTCGGCGGTGGACTTGCGGACGTCGACCTGGGCGGCGTGATGCACGATGACCTCGGGCCGCTCGCGGGTGACGATGGCGTCGAGGCCGGTGTCGCGGATGTCGAGCATGTGCAACCGGGCGGCGGGGTGGACGTTGGCCCGCCGCCCGCTGGCGAGGTTGTCGACCACGGCGACGTCGTGGCCGGCCTCGACGAGGGCGTCGACGACGTGCGAGCCGATGAACCCGGCGCCGCCGGTGACGAGGATGCGCATGGGGGTGGGTCTCCTGAAGGGTATTGGGGTTGGCATGGGTAGGAAGTAGGAAGTAGGAAGTAGGAAGCAGGAAGCAGGAGGTGGGAGGTGGGAGGTGGGAGGTGGGAGGTGGGAGGAAGTCGACGAATGCCCTATCTCCTAATTCCTTTCTCCTATCTCCTATCTCCTACTTCACCCAGACCGGATCCCAGTCGTTGAACGGGTTGGCGCTGATGTTGCGCACGTCGGTGCCGTCGGCGTTCATGATGTAGAGCTGCTTGCGGCCCTCGCGGTTGCTCCAGAAGACGATCCGCGAGCCGTCGGGCGACCACGACGGGTGCTTGTCCCACTCCCAGACGTTCTGGGTGAGGCGGGTGTTGTGCTTGCCGTCGGGCTGGATCTTGAAGATGTCGTCGCCGCCGTGCAGGGTCGAGACGTACACGATCCACTGGCCGTCGGGCGACACGGCGGGGTCGTAGTGGATGTACCCGTTCTGCGTCAGCTCGCGCGCCGGCGCGTCGCCGGGGCCGGTGATGATGAGCTGGGCGCACGTGCGGCCGGGGTCGTCGGGGTCGACGAGCACCTCGCGGCCGCCGACGTGGGTGGTCTCGCCGCCGCACGGGCGGCCCTCGACGCGCACGCCGACGCCGGCGGCGGACTGCCCCGCGACCTGGGCGGCGGTGTACGGCCAGCTCTGGGTGACCTGGCCGACGCGGCCGTCGGCGGGGTCGTAGATCATCAGGCGGGTCTGGCCGAAGCGGTCGCTGAGGAACAGGATCCTGCCCTTGAGGACGTCGGGGACGCTGGCGGGCAGCGCGGTGGGCGTCGGCGCGGGCGTCGGGTTGGCGATCCAGATGATCAGCGGCAGGGGGGTGGGCTGGCCGGGGCCGGCGGCGGGCGTGGCGGTGGCGGGCGGCGGCACGAACCCGACGCGCAGCACGGGCCGGGTGCCAAACCCCTCGCCGTAGCCAGTGTCCCACGTGAACAGGTCGTCGGCGGCGCCGGCGGGGCCGCGGATGCGGAAGGCCACCTTGCCCTGCGCGAGGCGCTGGATGAGCTGGTCGAGGGCGGCGGCGGAGAAGGCCAGGACGTTGACGCGGCGCGCCGCGAGGTCGGCGGGCGCGACGCGCCAGGCGACGTTGGTGCGGGCGGCGCCGGCCTGGTCGAGGGTCTCGTGGGTCAGGTTGACCCAGTCGTCGGCGGCTTCGGGGTCGAGCATCTCGACGGTGAAGTCGCCGGTGGCGGCGAGCTGGCTGTCGGACAGGCCGGCGAGCTCGAGCTGGGCGTGGACGATGCGCGAGCCCTTGGGCAGCTTGGTCAGCGGGAACAGGATGCCGCCGAGGTGGTCGTTGCCGTCGTAACGGCCGACGCGCAGGTTGCGGTCGCCGTAGGCGGGCAGGCGGTCTTCGGCGTTGAAGCTGCCGACGCCGCGCTCGGACGGCGAGAGCGCGGCGACGAGGCCGCCGGGGGGCGGGGTGGGGGGTTGGAGGGGCGCGGCGGGACCGGCCCCCGCCCCCCGGCCCGCTGCCCCGATGCCGGGGGAGGAGGAGGCGGTGGTGG
>QEVT01000223.1 GCA_003576755.1 bacterium
GGCCCCGGCGGCCGGCGTCGGCGTCGCCACCGCGCTCGAATCGGCCGCCCGCGCCGACCGCCGCCGCCCGACCGCGCTCGAGCAGCCGCCGCACGTCGACGCCGCACAGCGCCGCCGGCACCAGCCCGAAGAGCGACAGCGCCGAGAAGCGCCCGCCGATGCCGGGGTCGTTGAGGAACGTGGCCCGGAAGGCATGGCGCGCGGCCAGGTCGGCCAGGCCGCTGCCCGGATCGGTGATCGCCACGAAGTGCCGGCCCGCCGCGGCGGCGCCGACGGCCGCGACCGCCTCGGCATGGAAGTGGTGGAAGAACGACAGGGTCTCGACCGTCCCGCCCGACTTCGTGGCGACGACGTAGAGCGTCGCCGCCGGCGGGTGCTGCTCGCCGGCGGCGCGCACCGCGGCCGGGTCGGTGCTGTCCAGCACCGCCAGGTCGAGGTGCTCCGCCCGCACCCCGAACGTCGCGCGCAGCACCTCCGGCGCCAGGCTCGAGCCGCCCATGCCGAGGAGCAGGACGCGGGTGAGGCCCTCCGCCCGGACCGCGTCGACCAGCGCCTCGACGGCGGGCAGGTGCGGCGGCATCGTCGCCGGGCAGTCCAGCCAGCCGAGGCGATCGGCGACCTCGGCCGGGTCCGGCCGCCACAGCGTGTGGTCGCGCGCCCAGACGCGGCGGACGACGTCGCGTGCCGCCAGGTCGGCCAGCGCGGCGTCGACCGCCGGCACGAGGCCGCCGAGGCGGGCGACGAACGGCGCGCCCGGGGTCGCGGGCCCCACGGATCAGCGCCCCGGCGCGTGGAGCGCCGGCAGGAAGGCCCGGCCGACGGCCCGGCCGTCCGGCGTCGCCGTGGGCGGGTCGCTCGCCGGCGTCGGGGTCGCCGACGGGAACGGCGTCAGCGTCGGCACCGCCGGGTTGGGCGTCACGGGCGGCGTCGCGAAGATCTGCGGCGGGCACGTGCGGCCCGGCGGGCAGCGGTACTTCTCGGCGTTCCACGCGTCGCCCGCCCACCACCCGCCGAACGGCACGCTGAGGTCGACCCACGGCCGGACCCGCCCGGCGTCGAGGCGGACCGTGCCGTCTTGCAGGAGCGAGAACGTCCATTCGGCCGACTCGACCGTGTGCGGCCGCGTGCCGACGGCCAGCGTCGCGACGACCCGCAAGCGGTTGCCGGTCGGCGCCAGGTCCGCCCGCGCGAACCGGAGCGCGACCTGCCCCGCGTGCAGCGGCTCGGCCGTGACCGCCTCGCGCTCGCCGCCGCCGGCGAGGCTGACCGTCGCCGCCAGCGTCACCGGCAGCACGCCGTCGTTGCCGAGCGTGACCACGACGTCGTCGCCATCGACGGCGAGGCCGTTCAGCTCGACGTTGGGCGTGGCCGCCAGCAGGTACAGGCTGAACCGGTTCCAACGGTCGGTCGAGGCCAGGATGTCCTCCTGGCGGGGGTTGAACCCGAACGCCGTGCTCTGCCCGGCGCTGAACACGCCGGTGGTGCCGAGCCGCTCGATGCGCGTGAGGCTGCTCCCGCCGTACGTCTCGGGCGCCATCGCGAAGGCCCCGAGATGGCCGTAGATGTAGTCGACCGAGCTGCCCGCCGCGCCGTACAGGCCGCGCGCGATCCACGTGCGGATGCTGCCGTCGAAGCCGTTGACCTCGGTCAGCTGGCTGCCCTTGCGCGTGAGCAGCTCGTACATCGGCGCGTCCGGCAGCTCGGCGCTCGTCGAGTAGGCCCAGGGATACAGGATGAGGTCGATGCCGGAATGGTACGACACCGACGTCGCGAGCGTCTCGATCTCCGCCAGGAAGTCGCGCATCGCCACGACCTCGGGCTCGGACCAGACGGCCGGGCCGCGGAAGGCGTCCGAGCGGAGGTCCGCCACGCCCTGGTCCCAGAACCAGTCGTAGTTCCGGTTGGGGTCGGTGCCGCCCCGCTGGTCTTCCTCGGACCGGCCGTCGCCGTCCTGGTCGCGCGGCGCGATGCGCTGCCGCGGGCCGCCCAGGGCGCCGGTGAAGCGGCCGGCGCGCTCGGGCTGCTTGAGCAGGTGGCTGCGCCAGTCGCCCTGGAACGGGTTGTCGGGGTGCGCGTCGGCCCACGCCTGGTCGAAGGTGTAGACCGTGACGTCGTCGGTGCCGTAGCCGTAGCCCGACGTCGCGTCCTCGTCGTAGCGCCCGTCGCCGTCGTCGTCGCAGCACGTCGGGTTGGCGGTCTTGCGGATGGCCTGGTAGTCGGCGAGGGCGATCGCCGCGCCGTCGGGGTTGACGATCGGGACGATGTAGACCACCCGCGTGTCCAAGAGGTGCGTCACCAGCGGGTCGGTGCCGTAGAAGTGGACCAGCCACCACAGGTTGTACAGCGCCACCTGGCCGCTGATGAGCTCGCGCGCGTGGTGCTGCGCGTCGATGACCATCGCGGGCCGCCGGTCGAGCGGATCCCCGAGCGCCTCGTTGGCCACGCGAATGGCGCGCACGGGCCGGTCCTGCCAGCTCCGGCCGATCTCGAAGACCTCGACGAGGTCGGGACGGGCGGCCGCGAGTTGGTCGGTGAAGGCCACGACCTCGTCGGGCGTCGGGTACCGCCGGAAGTCGACGGGGCCGCCGGCGGGCGCCGGGATGTCGTCGACGCCGACGGGCTCGGGCGCGGCCGGGAAGGCGTCCGGCGCGAAGCGTTCGAGCGGCGGGCCGTCGCCTTCGAGGATCTCGCCGAGGCCGAAGTCGGCCACGTCCAGCACGTCGGGCCCGAGGATGCCGCCCGGAGTGTCCGGCGCGGTCGGCGCGCCGGGCGCGATCGAAGGGCCGCGCCACACGGCGATGACGCTGGCGGCGAGGATGGCGCACGCGAGGGCGACGGCGGTGGCGGGCTGGCGCATGGGGCGCTCCTTTGCTGGGTGGCGGACCCGGCCCGGCCGCGGGCGCCCGATGTCGAGTGGGGACGGGCGCCCGCAGGTGGCCGCGACGGCGGTGGTTCCGGCGTCAGGCGGCCAATGATACTACACGCGCGCCGGGCGCATTCGGCGCGGCGCGCGGTGGGAGGGCCGGCGGCGGGGGATGCCCGCGCGCGACGGCGCCGCCGTCGCGGCGTGACCGACGGCCTACGGCGTCGGCCAGGGCTCCGCCTGGACGCCGAGCGGCTCGATCAGCCGGATCCCGGCGCCGCTGAGCGTCGCCACGTCGTCGTTGCTGGCGAAGACCGTGATGCGGCCGTGGCGGCTCTCGGTGGCCAACAGCGGCGTGTCGTTCAGGAAGAACGCGGGATCCTCCGGCAGGCCGTGCTTCCACGACCACGCCTCGAGGCTGCGCACCGACCGGACGAACCGCGCCACGCGCGCGGTCAGGCGGAAGCGGACGACCTGCGCGGCCTGGTCGGCCACGCGCTCGCCGCGCACGAACGTGGCGTAGCGGTCCAGCATGTCGGCGCGCAGCGCCTCGAGCTGCGGCGGCCACAGCGGGGTGCGCCAGATGTCGATCGCCACGTAGGGGTAGGGGATCGCGCACTCGAAGCCGTCGGCACGGTCGAGCTCGAAGTCGAGCAGCCGCGACCACTGCAGGTGGCCGAAATCCGTGGGATGGTAGCGTCGCCGGTCGTCCACGCGCTGTGCTCCTGGCGGTCAAGGGTGTCCGGTGGGCGTACGCCCGGGTCTACGCCGCGCCCCGGCGACGGGGTGCGGCGGCCGGCCGCGGGAACCCCGCCGTGGCGCCGGGCGACGTTCCCGCGACGGCAGCACGCTGCCGTCAGGATGCAGGTTAGCAAGAAGCGTGCCGGGGAGCGGGCCGCGCGCGAGAAGGCCACTCCCCGGCACGGGCTCGATCAGCGGTGGACGGCCCCGACGTCGGGCGGCGGCGCCGCCGGGAAGCGCGGGTCGCCGGGGTCTGGCCGCGTGAACGGGTCGGCCAGGTCCGGCGGTGCGTCGTGCGCGGGCGCGGCGGCGCCTTCCGCGGCAAACCCGCCGGCCGGCGGGGTCGGGCTCGGGGCCGGCGTGGCCGGGGGCGGGATCCGGTCGAACTCCGGGATGCGGCCGCCGGCGCGGTCGACCCCGAAGCCGTAGAAGCTGGCCTCGCGATAGGTCAGCCCCGCGATGCCGGTGTCGCCGTCGGGATCGGGGTTGAACCACGTGGCGCCGTCGGCGGCGCGCGGGTGCGGCGCCGTGGCGCCCGTGCCGAAGTGGCGCACCTGATAGGTGTCGGCGCCGCCGAGGTCGAGCAGCGCGCCGAACACGCCGCTCTCGAAGCCGGTCAGGTAGGGCCGATAGCTGTCGAAGCCGAAGAGGGTTCGCCAGCCGCTGCTGCCCATGCAGTCGGCGCGCGGGCTGCCGTCGGCGTTCGCGCCGCCGGTGTAGGTGTCGTCGCCCGCGCCGTCGATGAGGTAGGCGTTGCCCTTCTCGGCGCTGCGCCCGAGGCAGTTGACGTTGGACTGGTACGTGTCGTCGCCCGAGCGGTCGAAGATCAGCGCCACGACGTAGTCCCACGCGAACGCCACGCCGGCCCCGGCCGTGCTGCCCGGGATGGCGCTCTCCTGGGCGTAGACGTCGTCGCCCGCCTCGTCGACGATGGCGCTGGCCGAGTAGTGCGCGCCCGAGGCGAGGCTGTAGTAGACGCTGCGGTAGGCGTCGTTGCCGGCCCCGTCGTACATCAGCCCGATGCCGTACCAGTAGCCGTAGCCCTGGGCGAAGGCGCCGGCCTGATAGCGGTCGTCGCCCATCACGTCGACCAACGCCCCGAGCCCGCCGGGCCAGCTGTGGCCGTCGCTCCCGTCGCCGCGCCGCCCGGCCGACGCGCCCTGTGCGAACGACACGACGGTGTTGGGCTGCCCGTTGCCGGCGTAGTTGCGGTATCGGAAGCGCTCGGGCAACTGCCGGACGTCGGGCTCGGCGTGATACACGTCGTTGCCGGCCCGATCGGCCAGCACGCCCACCCCGCCGCCGACGCCGCCATAGCCCTGGCCGTCGAACAGCACGGCGTAGCGGTCGTCGCCCGCGGCGTCGAGCAGCGCGCCGTAGCCGAAGTAGCCCGTGCCCTGTGCCGAGCTCTCGGCGGCGTACGCGTCGCGGCCCTCGGCGTCGAACAGCACGCCCATGCCGAGGTAGCCCAGGCCCTGGGCGTGGCCCGGGGCGGCGTACGTGTCGTCGCCCTGGCCGTCGACCAGCACGCCGATGCCGGCGATGCCGGCGCCCTGACACGCGCCGCCCGCGAGGGCCGTGCAGTCGTAGCGGTCGTCGCCGGCCACGTCGACCGACAGCGCCACCGGGACTTCGAGCGCCGTCGTGCCCCCGGCGTTGCCGAGGTGCGCGTCGGCGCCGCCGGGGTCGAGCAGCAGGAGCACGTCGTGTGCGGCGTACGTGTCGTCGCCACACGTCCCGATCACGACCCGCCCGAACGGAGTGGGGATGTCGGCGCCCGCGGACGGGCAGCGATCGGCCTCGGCCAGGCCGGCCACCGCCAGGCGGAGCTGCTGGGCCGTCTCGACGGCCTTTTGCCCGGCGTAATAGAGCGACGGCTCGTCGAGGTCGCGCATGAGGTCGTCGATCTGCGGGTAGTAGAAGGCGCCGTCGCCCTGGGTGTCGCCGAGGTCGCGCACGGCGAACGCCCGGCGCGCCGTCTCGGGCGCCACCCGGCGCAGCCCGCGGTCGCGCCAGCGGATGGCGTCGAGCTGGTTCACCAGGGCCTGCGCCACGGCCGCCTGCAGCGGCTCCGGCAGCGCGCCGAGCTGGCGCGCCATGGCGTCCTCGGCCCGCGAGGGGGTGGCGCCGCCGAACGAATAGTGCGCCAGGTCCTCGCGCGCGTACTGGTAGACGTCCCGCACCGCCTCGCGCAGCGGGTCGGCCGCCGCCGGCTCGACGAGCACGTTGGCGCTGTACTCCCGGAAGTTGCCCACGCGCCGGTCGAAACCCAGGTAGTACGTCGCCCGGTACAGGCCGGCGTCCTTGGCTTGATACGGGTGCAGCCAGCGGTCCGCCGCGGTGCCCAGGGTGCGGGCCGCGGCGTACAGGCGCAGCGGATCGGCGTACAGCGGCTCGAACATCGGCAGGAGGTACGGCGTGCGGTCCGGCAGCGGGAAGCGGGTCCAGTCGCCGCGCGGGCGGTAGCCGAGCGCCCCGCGGTCGGTCCGGAGCGCGGCGAGCGTCTCGCCCAGCGCGTCCGGGCCGGCCGGCGGCGGCCACGGCACGGGATACGGCGCAGGTGCGGTCGCGGCGCCCGTAGGCTGGGCCGGGGGCGGCGAGACGGTGGCCGGCGGCGG
>QEVT01000224.1 GCA_003576755.1 bacterium
GATCGAGCACCGGCACGCTGCGCGGGGCGCGGCGGGCGCGGTCGGCACGGCCGGCCGTGCCGGCGGGTACTTCGCGGATGGACATGGGAACGACCTCCAGTGGGCGCCGGGGGATCGGGTCCCCGGGTGCGTCCGGGTGAATGCGGGCTTGGGATCGGCGGCTGGGCCGCCGCGGGCACCGGTGCTTCCGCCGACGTTGACAACGCGGCGGGCGAAAAGGTGACGGGGCGGCGCCGGCGGGCGCGACGGGCGACGGGGCCGGATCGCGGGGTGGTCGAGCCCGCCCAGGGGTACAATTGCGGCATGCGCGCCGACCGCGGCCTCCGCGAGGCCTTCCGCATCCACCCCGAGGTCGCCGCCGCGCTGGCCGACGGCCGGCCGGTGGTCGCGCTCGAATCGGCGGTCGTCACCCACGGCCTGCCGCGCCCGCTCAACCTCGAGGTCGCCCTGGCGATGGAAGCCGCCGTGCGGTCGGCGGGCGCGGTGCCCGCCACGGTCGCGGTCGTCGACGGCGTCGTGCGCGTCGGCTTGACCGACGAGGCGCTCCGGCGGCTGGCCGAGGCCCCGGCCGCGCGCAAGTGCGGGCGGCGCGACCTGCCGGTGGCGCTGGCAGGGGGAGCGACCGGCGGAACGACGGTCGGCGCGACGGCGTGGATCGCGCACGCGGCGGGCATCGCGGTGTTTGCGACCGGCGGCATCGGGGGCGTGCACCGCGGCGGGGTGTTCGACGTGTCGGCGGACCTTGTCGACCTCGGTCGCGCGCCGATCACGGTGGTGTGCAGCGGCGCGAAGTCGCTGCTCGACCTCGCCGCCACGCTCGAGGTGCTCGAGACGCACGGCGTGACGGTCGTCGGCTACGGGACCGACCGTTTCCCGGCGTTCTACGTCGCGGACGGGGGCCTGGCGGCGCCCGCGCGGGCGGACGGCCCTGGCGACGTGGCGCGGGTCGCGCTGGCGCGCGACGGGCTCGGCTTGCCGGGGGCGGTGTTGGCAGCGGTGCCGGTGCCGGCGGCGCAGGCGCTGGCGGCGGGCGAGGTCGAGGCGTGGGTCGACGCGGCGACGCACGAGGCGGCGGCGGCTGGCGTCGTGGGGCCGGCGGTGACGCCGTACGTGCTGGGGCGGCTCGCGGCGCTGTCGGGCGGCCGGACGCTGGCGGCCAACCGGGCGCTCCTGGTCAACAACGCGGCGGTGGCGGGCGAGATCGCGGCGGCGGTCGCGGGCCTGGCGGGGCGCTCGACTGGGTACGATTGACGGGTTGAGGGCGGCGGGCAGCGGGCGTGACTGGGCTTCCCGCGGCTGGCAGGGATAAGCCTTGTGCCAACCCTGGTCCGGTGGGCGTGTCCAACAGGGTTTGGCGTGCGGGCAGCGGGCAGGCAAGAGGCCCGCATCGGCCGTCCAGGCCGCCTATCTCGAGCCGCATGGCACATCGACATGCGAGGTCGGGTCCGTGTCCCAAGGGGGGTCGAGAGCTGCTACCGCCCGCCCCAAAACGCATCCGCCGGGCACGGGATGTCGACCGCGATCTGCGCGTAGATGTCCGCCAGCCCCTCCGCCTCCGGCGCACGGTAGGCGTACGCCGGTCGGCTGGCCATCGCCGCCTGGTCGCTGGGGTCGACGCGCAGCGCGTCGAGAAACGCATGGGCGGCGGCGATGGCGGCGTCGATCTTCGTGCGCCCAGCCGGCGTGCGCTCGGTCATGCTGGTGGAGGCATCGATCACCAGGATGGCGTCGACGCGTCGGACGTCGGGGCGCACAGCTCGCGAAGCGCGAGCGGCAGGTGGAGCGTGCCGGCTGAGACCCGCCCGGACAGCAGCGGCTTGAACCGCCTTTTGCAGGGAGGCCGTGGCGGCTGCCCTTGCTCTTCGGTACGCGCTCCGTGTCCGACGTCTTGTCGGTCGCCTGGCGTTCCCGGTGGCGATGTGGATGGGGGCGGGATCGGTGATACAGCGCTCGGCGGTTGCTTCCCAGGAGAATTGGGTGTTGACAGAGCGGAGGGGCGTGTTGTAGAATGTGTTATCGTGCAACACCATGGGTAAATGATGTGATGATGCACCGCGTAGGCTATGACCATCACCCGAGACACCCAAGACCGCCACAGGAGCCCGCAACCGCTGCCGGGCGCACGAACACTGTCTCACGTTATGGGCGAGGCCGCATGGCACTGACGCGGAAGCAGGCAGAGGAGTTCCGTGGTTCTTGACCAGACCGCGTCTCCCGCGATCCGAACGGACGTCCACCGAACAGTCAAGACGCCAGTAAGGAGATTTCCCATGGTTTCGCGGTATCGCATCTTTCCATTGGCTGTGTTGACAGCGCTTGGCGCCTTTTCTGGTACAGGGATTGCTCTTGCCACTATGGAAGCAGATGTGTGGCTGTGGGATGGGAAATACGCGACTATTAATAATACAACATCCATCTATGAATCTGAGGTTCTCTCAGCAGTTCAGGACTACTCAACCAATGGTTTTTCAATGCCAGTTCTCGCGAATCCGTACTTGGCAAATAGGCCGTGTGATGGCTCTCAAAAGCTAATTAACTTCTACGAGACAAGCTTACCGCTAGGTGTCTGGCCCTTCTATGGAGCCGCATCAGCACAGAGAGTGTGGATAGATCCCCAACTTGGCTGCACTAATGTCAGCTGCAATGATAGCTTCCCGGAAGTGAATCCTACCGGACACTGCGATAAGAGCGTTCGACCGAACTTTGGAGACGTGGTGATCAACGTCACTGAAATGCAGTGGTTCCCATGGCCGAAGTTCGTAACCACGCACGAGCCAGGGCATCTGATTGGTCGCGGGCACGAGATTGGCGACCTATGGGTGTATTTCTTTCGCTTCCTAGACTGTACCCCTACAACGATTATGTTTAGCCACGACTGTCGTGAACGCTGGATTGGCAACCATGGAAACACACTCTTTGTCGACCTGCAATCTAGTGACGTGAATTGGATTCACTCGAACTACCCGTAGTAGACGATATCAATTCCGTCTACACAATTGGTGAATGGTAAGATCTGCGTTCTCACAATAGAGTTTAACGGAGGAGTGTCATGCGTCGTAAGCTCATAACGGTGATGACTGCCTCTGTGCTTGTCGGAAGCGTGGCGGCGTTCACATTGTGGTCCATCGAAGGACAGAGGGTTAGCTATACATCTCAGGGTGGCTCTGCGATTGCCCTCCCGATCGACGTCGATGATCTCGTCCGTGTATCGTCGATAATTTTTGAAGGCACGGTCGTCGGCGTATCGTACTCGGGCAACCAGTTCTTTCCTATCATCGTTCCAACTGCATCTCCTGGTCTGCCGGGTTCGTGGATATCTACCCCTACGGTTGTTACAGGTGGAATTGCCCCACCGGAAGGCTGGAGCGTTGACATCAGCTCTGTTCGAATTCATGCAAGCAACGTGCTGTATACTCGATCACCGATTAGTTTGCACGACGGGTCGATCGTGGAGATGCTCGTGAATGGAAACATCAACACTTACATGACGCCAACCCCTGGAAATCCTGAAGGCTGGACAGATGAAGCATATCTCGTTCGCCGGACTGCTGTAATACCACAAATAGGAGATGAGAGACTGTTTCTACTCCGCAGCAACCCAGATGGCCTAACCTATGGCCCGACATACGGGCCGTACTGCATTCTTGATGTTACGGGCTCTGAAGTTCGAATCCAGTCATCCCCTCCGCTTGTTATCGACATCACGGTGAATTCAGCTACACAAGCGTTTCTGAACGAGTTGGAATCTGTGATTGTAGAACAGTAGTTTCCCATTAACCCCCCTGTCAGGAACGAGCAGACAGGATGAAGCAACGGGGCGAGAGGGGCGCTTCGCGAAGAATAGCCGCAATATGGCCGAAGATGAAGGAAGAGATCAAGGTCGACGGGTACCCGTTCAGCCACTCGTAACCCTCTGCCGAACGCATACAGGACATGATTCAAACCTGCCCCTACCGGGTCCGGGTCATCGTCGACAGGATCCGGGGCGTCATCGGCGCATCTGCTCGGCCCGGCCCAACGCCGCCGACCCGGACTGCACAAGTACCACTATCTCACGTTATGGACGAAGCCGGGGCCGGACTCACGCAAGGCGGGCCTTGCCATGGCCTTAGAGCTCATCCAGGCCGCCGAGGGCCGGTGGCGCCGAGTGAACGCGCTGCACCTGGTGGCTGGGGGATAGGAGCTTCAATCTCGCCCGCGCCAGCAAATCCCCCCGTGCTCCCCGCGTCAAGTGCTTTCCGCGCCGGTGTCACGCGCTCGCCACCCTCCCGGCCGCCCCGGCCACGGCCATGCTTGTCGAAACGGGGCCAAGAAGGAACCCCCACGCAGTCAAGCGCTTCGAGTGCACGAGCCGCCGAAGCATCCTGTTCGAAAGGCACGCCGACGAACGACAAATCCCATGCCGAATCGCCGCCTGCGTCCTGTCAGCAGTAAACGCATCGCGCCGCGAGCTCCCCCGGGCAGCGTCCCCGGTATGCCGCTCCGCGCTCCCCATGCCCGCCCCGCTTGCGCGACCGTGTCGCACCCTCATTTCGCCACGGACGCCCAGGGCGCTGGTCACAACTTGAGACGTTCTGGGAGCGCCGGCGTCCTCGCCGGCCGGTCAGCGCGTGCCGGCGAGGACGCCGGCGCTCCCAGGAAGGCACTGCTCCCAGGATGGCACTGGTGGCTCGCGTCCAATGTTGTGACTGTCGCCGACGTCCAGCATGCCGAGCGCCCGCCGACAGACACGCGTCCCCGCAACGTGCGCTGCGATCCTGCCTGCCGGCCGAGCCCGCGGCGACCCATGTCCTCGACGGCGGCAGCCGCAACGACAGTTCCCCAGACTCCATGCCCGGTTTCGTCCACGCTCCCACCACCGCCATCGCCATCGCCGTTCTCGTCGCCAACGCAGCCGTCGCCCTCGCCCGCCATGTCGGGCCCATCCATGCCGATCCCGTCCACCCACCCGGCCGTCGGCGTCATGCGCGCCGGCCGGGCCGCCGGGAAGACCACGTCGACCTCGACCTCAAACCCCTTCAGCACCCCGCGCACCCACGCCTCGACCGCCCGGCGCGTGTGGCGGTCGACGTCCTCGATCACCAGCGCCACGCGGCCGCGCGCATCGACCGCCCTCCGTAGCGTCAGCCGCCGGCCCCCCACCGCGACGGACGCCGCGGCGCGCTCGCCATCGTCGGCGCCGGTCCCGCGCCCCGCGCCGCCGCCCCCCTCCACCCTGCCCAGCAGCGGCGCCGTCGACCGCCGCGCGAGGCCCCGCATGCGCGGCGCCACCACCGCGTGCACCCTGCTCTTGCTCAGCGGCACCCCGAGCACCCCCAGCGCCAGGCCTACGTCGCCGTAGGAGAGGCCGAGGAAGTGCAGCGCCGCCGCAAAGCGCTTGATCCCCGCGGCCACGTCCCCGCGGTCGACGCCCGGCGGGTACACTCGGAACGACCGCCCGCACGCTCGGCACGCATAGCGCACCGCGGTCACCGCACCGGGCGCCGAGCCGCCGCGCGCCACGAGCGCCCGCGCGTCCCGCACCGGCTTGGCGACCGCCTGGAGCCGCCGGAAGCGACGCCCGTCGCACCCGGCGTGCGGGCACGCGTACGGCGGCGGCACCCGCGCGTCCGCCGCCGTGCCCGGCACGAGCCAGAGCTGCATGTCGTTCGATCCCTCCCTCTATCTCTCGATGGCGATGACGCCCGGGGCGTCGCGCCGCCGACCACGCCGGCAGCTGCGTGTCGAACGTCGCCCGGTTCCAAAAGGTTCCCGACGCCCGCCTGCCGCTGGCGCGACCCGTCGCATCGGCGCGGACTGCATCCCTGGGACCGCGGGCTTCCAGCCCGCATGCACCGGAGCGGGCTGGAAGCCCGCGGTCCCAGGGAACACACAGGTTATCCGGGTGCTGACGCTGAGATGAGTCACGCCCAAGCGTCCACCTGTGCTAACGTCACGTACCACCCACCATGCCCACCATGCCCGCCATCCCACGGTACCCGCCGCTCGACCTCGACGCCCGCGAGCGCGCCACGCTGACCCAGTGGCTCGCGTCCGTCGTGGCCGGCGCGCCTCCACGCCCCGGCCACCCGCCCGCGTCTTCCGACCCCCCGCCCCCGCCCGCCGACCCCCGCCACTGGCGCGCCTTGGCCCCGCTCGCCGAAGGCCACGGCGTCGCCGCGCTCATGGCGCCCCACATTCCCCCGGCCGCCCCGCCCGACGCCCGCGCCGCCATCG
>QEVT01000225.1 GCA_003576755.1 bacterium
GGTCGATCCGGCCGTCCACCTCGGCGCCATCCTCGCCGCGGCGGCCGCGGCGGGCCGCGACAAGCTGACGCTCGTCGCCTCGGCGCCGATCGCGCGCATCGGCGTGTGGGTCGAGCAGCTCGTGGCCGAGAGCACGGGCAAGGCGGGCACCGGGATCCTGCCGGTGGCCGACGAAGCGCTCGGCCCGCCCGACGCGTACGGGGCCGACCGCCTGTTCGTGCACCTCCGGCTGGGCGGCGACGGGGCGCACGCCGCGGCCCTGGACGCGCTGGCCGACGCCGGCCATCCCGTGGTCGAGATCGGGCTCGCCGACGCCTACGATCTCGGCGGCGCCTTTTTCCAATGGGAGATGGCCACGGCGGTGGCGGGCCACCTCCTCGGGATCAACCCGTTCGACCAACCCGACGTCGAGGCGGCCAAGGCGCGTGCGCGGGAGATGGTCGCCGCCTATCGGCGCGAGGGGCACCTGCCGTCGCCCCCGGCCGCCGCGGTGTTCGACGGGGTCGGTGTGTACGGCGACGACGGGCCGGCGCGGGCGCTCGCGGCCGCCGGCACGCCGGGGGCGGTGCTCGCGGCCTTCGTCGACCAGGGCCGGCCGGGCGACTACGTCGCGCTGCAGGCGTACCTGCCGCCCACCGAAGCGGTCGCGGCGGCGCTCGCTGCGCTGCGGCTGCGGCTCCGCGACCGGACGCGGCTGGCGGTGACGGTGGGGTTCGGGCCGCGCTTCCTGCACTCCACCGGCCAGCTCCACAAGGGCGACCGCGGCCGCGGCCTCTTCGTCCAGCTGACGCACGCCCCCGCCGCCGACGTCCCCATCCGAGACGCGGCGGGCTCGCCGGCGCCCGCGCTGACCTTCGGGGTCCTGGAGCTCGCCCAGGCGCTCGGCGACGGCCAGGCGCTGCGCGAAGCGGGCCGGCGCGTCGTGCGGCTCGACCTGGGGGGCGACGTCATGGGCGGGCTGGCGCGGCTGTCGGATGGGCTCGGGCGGTGACGTCTCGGCCGATCGTGGTCGAAACCCTGTCCGGCACGCCGGTGCCGCGGCAGCGCGTGGAGATCGTGGAACGCAAGGGCGTCGGCCACCCGGACACGATCTGCGACGGGGTCGCCGAACAGGTGTCGGTCGCGCTGTGCCGCGCCTACGTCGAGGCCATGGGCCGGGTGCTGCACCACAACGCCGACAAGGCCCTGCTCGTGGCCGGCCGCACGGCGCCGCGGCTGGGCGGCGGGGTGGTCCTGGATCCGATGCGCCTGATCATCGGCGACCGTGCGACCGACGCGGCGGGCGGCCGTCGCTTCGACGTGCACGGCATCGCCGAGGCCGCGGCGCGCGACTGGCTGCGCGCGCACCTGCGGCATGTCGACCCGGACCGGCACGTGGTGGTCGAGAGCGCGCTCAAGCCGGGCTCGGCCGAGCTGACCGACCTGTTCGGCCGTGGCCGCCCGGGCGCCAACGACACCTCCGCCGCGGTCGGCTACGCCCCCCTGTCCGAGACCGAGCGGCTGGTGATCGCCGCCGAGCGCCACATCAACGGCGCGGCGTTCCAGGCCGCCTTCCCGGAGGCGGGCGAGGACGTCAAGGTCATGGGCTGCCGGACCGGCGGCGTGCTCGGCCTGACGGTGGCCGTGGCCTTCGTCGACCGGCACGTGCCGACGGCGGCGGCCTACTTCGAGCGCAAGGAGGCCATCCGCGCGCACCTGGCCGCGCGCCTGTCCGCCGACCTCGAGACGCTCGACGCGATCGAGGTCGACGTGAACACGCTGGACGACCCGTCCCGCGGCGACGGCGGGATGTACCTCACCGTCCTGGGGACGTCGGCCGAAGGGGCCGACTGCGGGCAGGTCGGCCGCGGCAACCGCGTGAACGGCGTGATCCCGCTCCATCGCCCGTCCGGGTCGGAGGCCGCGGCCGGCAAGAACCCGGTCCGCCACGTCGGCAAGATCTACACGCTGCTGTCGCACCACATCGCCCGCTGTGTCTACGCCGAGGTGCCGGGCGTGGAAGAGGCCTATGTCTGGCTGTGCAGCCAGATCGGGCGACCGATCGACGACCCGTGGCTCGCCGCGGCGCAGGTGCATCCACAGCCGGGCGCGCGTCTGGCCGACCTGGCGCCCGGCATCGAGCAGGTCGTGGCGCGCGAGCTGGCGAACGTCGAGGCGTTCACGGGCCGGCTGACGCGCGGGGAGCTGGGCGTGTGGTAGGGCGGATCGAGCTCATCGAGGGGGAGATCGTCGCCATGGCACCGATCGGGCCGACGCACGCGGGCATCGTCGACCTGCTCGCCGAATCGTCTGCGGGAACAGCTCGGGCGCCGGGCCATCGTCCGTGTCCGGAACCCCCTTCGCCGCTCGCCGCGCTCGGAGCCCCGGCCTGACCTCGTGATCCTCCGTCCACGGCCCGACTTCTACGCGCGCGCCCATCCCGGTTCCCGCGACGCCCTGCTGGTGGTCGAGGTCGCCCAGTCGTCGCTGGCCTACGACCGCGACGTCAAGGTGCCGCTCTACACGCGCGCCGGCATCCCGGAGGTCTGGGTGGTCGACACGGCGGGACGGCGCACGTTCGTCCACACCCCGCTCGCCCAGGATCGGTACACGGCGGTGCGCGAGGTCGCTGCCGACGCGCCGCTGTCGCCGGAGGCCTTCCCAGACGTCAGCCTCGACCTCGGGGCGATCTGGGCGTAGCCCGCCGCACGCCGGCGTCGTCCACCCGCGCCCGCAGCGCGGCGATCGTCGCGCCGAGCTCGGGGTGGACGAGGTCCGGCGCCAGGTCTGCCAACGGCACCAGCACGAAGGCCCGCTCCGCCAGCCGCGGGTGCGGGACGCGCAGCGCCAGGCCGTCGCCGGCGGGAGGCTCGTCGACGACGCGGTCGTCGTAGAGCAGGAGGTCGAGGTCGATGACGCGCGGCCCGAAGCGGATCGGGTCGCGCCGCGGGCGGCCGAGTGCGTGCTCGAGCGCCTTCAGCCCGCGCAGCAGCGCGCGCGGGGCGAGGCCGGTCCGGGCGCGCACGACCTGGTTGAGGAACGCCGGTTGAGACCGGTAGCCCATCGGGTCGGTCTCGTAGACCGGCGACACCGCGTCGACGACGACCAGCCCTGCCAGGCCGGCCAGCGCCGCATCGAGCGCGGCCGCCCGGTCGCCGAGGTTGCCGCCGAGGCCGAGGAAGACCGTGTGCGTGGGCTTCAGCGGCGGATCCGCTGCCACGCCAGCGGCAGGTACGCCGGCCGCCGCGCCGGCGTCGCGGTCGCCGGGGGCGTCGCGGTCGTGGTCGGCGTGGCGGTATCCGTGGCGGTCGCGATATCCGTGGCGGTCGCGGTCGCCGGCGACGTCGCGGTGGGCGACGGGGTGGCCGTGTCCGGCGGCGCGCCGGAAGCCGTGGCGGTCGCGGCCGGCGTCGGCGCGTCGGCGGTCGGCGTGGCGGACGGCGGTGTGCCGCCCGGGGTGAGGCTCGCCGTCGGCATCGCGGACGCGGTGGGCGTCGGCGACGGCGTCGGCTCGCGCGTGGCCGTCGGGGTCACCGGCCCCGGCGTGGGGGTGGGACCGGGCTCCGGCGCGCCGTCGAGCGTGCGGACCCACACCCCGGCCGGTCCGGCGGCCGCGAAGAGACGGCCGGCGGCCAGCGTGCCGCCCCACAGCAGGCTGCGGACGTAGGCGCCCGGCGGGAGCGTGGCCTCGGGGTACCAGCTGATGCCCGCCGCGTCGCTGCCGAACACCGTCGGCAGGGCGGGGTCGGTGGTGCGCCGCTCGCCGGCCATGAACACCACGCGGTCCGACGAGAACGACGGCGACAGGACCAGCGTCCGCGGCCGCGCGTTGCCCGGGAGGTTGTCGGCGCGCCGCGTCCATGTCTTTCCGCCGTCGATCGAGATGAACATCGCGGCGCGGGCCGCGCCGGCGGTGTCCTCGACGGCCGCCAGGAGGGTCTGGTCGTTGCGGAAGCGCGGCGAGATCACGAGGTCGTAGAGCACCCGCTCGGGGGTCAGGGCCGCGATGCGGCCGACCTGCTCGAAGCTCAACCCGTCGACCGCCTTGAACACGACCCCGCGGTCGGTGGCCAAGTAGACGACCCGCTCCTCGACGTAGGCCGGCGAGACGACCACGGCGGCGATGCCCCCCACCGTGACGTCGGTGGCCACCCACGACTGGCCGCCGTCCTCGCTGCGCACGAGGTCGGTGCCGCCGGCGTCGTAGGGCTGCCCCAGCCCGTAAAGCACCGGGTGGGTGCCGGTCATCGGGCCGACGGCCGCGACGTACGGCGCCGCGCCCCCGGGCGCTGCGCCGAGGGGCGACCACGTCAGGCCGGCGTCGTGCGACACGACCCGCCCGCTGAACAGGCGCCGGTCGCGCTTGAAGTCCGGCGAGGCCAGGAGGTTGGTGCCAAGGACGTCGTAGCTGTCGACACGCGCCCACGTGTCGCCACCCACCGACGCGTACAGGCCGTGCAGCGCCGGCCGGACCACGCCGCCGTCGCGGCGCGACGGCCGGATCCGGGCGTTGAGGAAGACCTGCCGGTCGAGGTTGTAGGTGGCGCCCGCCAGCGCCAGCGCCTCGACCGGCACGGCGCCGAACTGCCCCCAGCCGGGCGCCGCACGGAAGAGCCCGAGGCCGTCGGTGCCGACCCAGACCTCGCGGCTGGCCGGGTCGAACGCCACGAGCGTCGGCGGCGCGGGCAGCGTCCGCAGCCGCGTCCAGCCGGCGCCCTTGTCGTCGGATTGGTACACCTCGCCCGACTCGAACGCCAGCCAGACCGCCGGCAGGTTCTCGCCGACCTCGCCGGCGGTCAGCGCGCGGGCGGTGCCGGCGGCCGGGGCGGGGCTCGGCCAGCCGCCGAACGGCCAGGTGTCGCCGCGGTCCTCGCTGGCGAAGAGGCGTTCGACGTCGTCGGCGGCGCCGCGTGCCACGGCGTAGAGCCGGCCGCGCGGCCCGACCGCCGCATGCGAGACCGTGGCGGCCGGCGTGCCGGCCGGACCGAGCACCGCCTGCCACTGGCCGGGGACGTCGGTGGATCGGTACAAGGCGCCGCCGGCCACGAGGTAGACCACCGGGTCGTCCGGCGCGGCGAAGATGTCGTCGACGCGGCCGGCGATGCCGGCGTCGGCCAGGGTTTGCGTCGACCAGGTGTCGCCCTGGTCGGCCGACGTCCACACCAGCCCCTGGCTGCGATCGGCGGCGAGGATCTGGCCGGTGCGGGCGACCGCGACGCGGTCGAACCGGCTGGCGCCGGCCGGGCCGGGGCGCGTCGACCACGTGGCGCCGCCGTCGTCCGACACGCCGAGGAGCGGCGGGTTGCGCAGGCCGGCGTAGAGCACCCGGCCGGCGTCGTCGCTGCCCGCCCGCGCGACGGTCAACACCACCGACGGCGAACGCTGTGGGTCGACCGCGACCGGCGACCACGTGCGCGCCCCGTCGGTGGACCGGAACAGCCCCTGGTCGGCCGGCAGGATGAGGAGCGGGCGGCTGACCTGGCTCGCGGGGCCGACGAGCGCCAGCGCCGCCACGCGGTCGCCGTACAGGCCGTCGAGCACCGGGCGCCACGTGTCGGCCTGTGCCCGGGCGGCCGGCCGCGGGGCGACGGTGAGGAGGGTGCCGACGACGACCGCCGCGACGGCGGCGGCGAGCGCGCCGGCCCGCCAGGGCGGGGCCGCCAGCGGCACGCGGCGGGAAGCGGAAGAAGGGTGCCCGGTGCTCATCGTCCCCAAAGACGACGTGCCGCGGGCCGGAACGTTACGCCGCGTCGGCCGGCGCCGCGGGCGGGTCGAGGATCAGGCGGCCGGCGTGGACCCAGCTCCCGAGGATCATCCCGTACGCCAGGTGGGCGGCGAGGAGGTGGCGCGGCTCGAACACCCGGCCGGCCACGGGGTCGAGCGCCGGCACGACGCCCCACGCCGCCACGGCCCACGTCGCCAGCGCGAGCACGGCGCCCCAGGCCACCGGATGGTCCTCGGGCAGGCGGTCGAGCATGCCGCCGAAGATCGCGCCGATGGCCGCGCCGAGCGCGACGGCGATGGCGACGCCGCCCGGCGTCGCGTCGGGGTAGACGTTGTCGAGCGCCTGGGGGGCCGCGGTCTGGAGCCAGCGCACGACCGCGGCGCCGAGCGCGTTGGCGCCCGCCGCGGGCGCGTGCCCCCGCCATACGGCGACGACGGCGAGCGCGCCGACGAAGCCGGCGCCGGCCGCGGCGCCG
>QEVT01000226.1 GCA_003576755.1 bacterium
GGCGGACGCGCGGCCAGGCGTGCACGGCGAAGGCCGCGACGGCCAGCGCTTCGAGCACGCGCCCCATCGCGACCGCGTGTGGATCGGCCGCCAGCCCACCCGCCACGACGGCCAGCACGCCAACGTTGATCAGCCCGAAGGCGGCCGCGGCCCACGCCTCGCGGCCGCGCGCCGGCCTCCCGCCGATCCGCCGGCGCGGCAGGATCCAGTACGCGACGCCGAGCGCGAACTGCACCAGCCAGCCGACCAGCACGACCTCGACGTGCGCCCCGAGCAGCCACCACGGCCACGCCGCGCCGCCGGCCGGCGGCTCGACGCGCCAGCCGGGCAGCCCCTTGGCCGCCAGGATGGCGGCACCGAGCGTCACGCCGACGCCGAGGTGCGCCAGCGCGGTGCGGACGATCCAGACGCTGAGGCGCGGCACCTAACGCGCCACGACGCGCCGCCACGTCGTGGCGACGAACAGCCACCCGGCGGCGAGCTGCGCCAGGGCCGAGGCGACCAGGAGCCATCCCCACCCGGCGGCCACGAGCGCCGCGGTGAACGGCTCGGCGATCACCCGCACGACCAACCCGGCGTTCAGCAGCCCGTAGGTGGCCCACCCGAGCCGCTCGGGAAGGCCGGTCGCGGCCTGTCGGGCATGCGGGAACATCCAGTGAACCACCCCGAAGATGAGCTGCGCCACCCAGCCGAACACCACGAGGTGCAGCCAGGCCGGGGCGAGGCGATCGACGACGGGCGGCAGGGGGGCGATGCCCCGTGCGCCGAGCAGCACGCCGACGATGAGCGCCAGGACGAGCCACGCCAGCGCGGTCTTGATGTACCACCGGGTCAGCGCCGGCACGCTGCCAGGCCTCGGCTCACCGCGTCGATTCCCTCACCACCGGCCCGACGCCCCGCCGCCGCCGAAGCTCCCGCCGCCGCCCGAGAAGCCGCCGAAGCCGCCCCGCGACCCACCCGAGAACCCGCCGAAGCCGCCGCGCCCGAACGTGTCGGGCCACCCCGAGCGCATGCGGCGGCCGCGCGCCATCGGTCCGCGCATGACGCGGCGGAGGACGGCCACGGCGAGCCACCACAGGACCACGCCGAGCCAGCCGTAGCCGGCGGCCACGGTCTCGACGATCCAGAAGACGACGGGCGTCAGCGCCGCGGTGACGAGCCAGCCGACGATGCCGCCGGCGAGCGTGAGCCAGACGAGCATGAACAGGAGCCCGATCAGCCCCTCGCGCAAGCCGTCGGGCGCGGCCGGCGCCGGCGCGGGCAGCTCCTGCCCGCGGATGACGGCGGCCACGGCGTCGGCGCCGGCGGTGATCCCCCCCGCGAAGTCGCCGTCGCGGAAGCGCGGCACCATGATCTCGCTGATGATCCGCCGCGACCGCAGGTCGGTGAGGACGGGCTCGAGCCCGTAGCCGACCTCGATGCGCAGCGCGCGGTCCTCCGCCGCCACGACGATGAGCACGCCGTCGTCGGCATCCGCGCGCCCGAGCTTCCACTGCTCGACGACGCGGATCGAGAAGTCCTCGATGGGGTCGCCGGCGAGGCTCGGCACGGTCAGGACGACGACCTGCGCGCCGGTCTCGTCCTCGAGCGCCTTCAACCGGGCCTCGAGCGCGGCCTCGGCGTCGCTCGGGAGGAGGTCGGCGTAGTCGTTGACCCGGCCGACGAGCACCGGCACCTCGGCCTGGGCATGCGCGACGGGGACGGCCGCCGAGGCCAGCGCGAACGCGGCCGCGACGACGGCCGCCCGAAGGCGGGGGGATACGGCGCTCATCGCTCGCGCAGCCGGACGGCGTCGGGGAGCTCGTCGGTGTCGTCCTCGCGCAGCGGCACGGCCCGGCGGGCGAGGATGGCGCCGCACGTCTCGATGGCCTCGATCAGCGCGGCGGCCGGGCGGCCGGCGCGGGCGCCGGCGGCGAGGCGCTCCACCAGCGCGTCCCACTCGCCGGGCTGCACGCGGGCGTGGATGCCGGCGTCGGCGAGCACGACGGCGCGGTGCTCGAACAGCGCGAGCAGGATCAAGACGCCGGTGCGGTCCTGGGTGTCGAAGACGCTCTCCTCGACGAACGCGGCCTCGGCCCGCAGCCGGGCCCGCCGGTCGAGGGTCTCGGGCGCCACCAGCCGTCGCCGCACGGCCGGCACCGCGGCAACGGCAAAGCCGAGGGCCGCCCCGACGACCGGCGCCGTCACCTCGACGAGCGCCCCGGGCGGCAGCCACGTGCCGGTGGCCACAGGCCACGCGGCGACGAGGCCCACCGCCGCGAGGACGCCGAGCAGCGCGCCGAGCCACCCGGCCTCGGGATAGTCGTCGCACTGGCCGACGACGTACGGCACGATCTCGCCCCCGCTCCGGCCCTCGGCCGCGCGGGCGGCGGCCGCAACGGCCGCAAGCTGGTCGGCGGTGAAGTGGCGGCGTGGGTCCATGGGCTGCTCTGCTCCGGTGGGTTCCGCGGGCCAGTCTCGCAGGGCGCGCCGGCCCGGGCGTTGCGGCCGGGCCGGCGCCACCTTTCGGCTCAGCCGCCGTCTTCGGACCCGCCGAAGTCGACCTGCGGCGCCGTCTCGGCGCCCTCGACGGCCTCGAAGTACGCGCGCTCGGTGAACCCCAGCATCCCGGCGACCATGACGGTCGGGAAGCCGCGGCGGGCGGTGTTGTACTCCCGCGCCGTCTCGTTGTAGCGGCGGCGCTCGACGGCGATGCGGTTCTCGGTGCCCTCGAGCTGGGCCTGGAGGTCGCGGAACGCCTCGGTGGCGCGCAGCTCGGGGTACTGCTCCGACACGACGAGCAGCCGCGACAGCGCGCTCGACAGGCCGTCCTGGTTGGCCTGGAACGCCTGCATCTGCTCGGCCGTCGGCGGCCCGTCGAAGTTGACCTGGCCGACCTTGGCGCGGGCCTCGGTGACGGCGGTGAGGGTGTCGCGCTCGAAGTTGGCGGCGCCCTTGACGGTCTCGACGAGGTTGGGGACGAGGTCGGCACGGCGCTGGTAGGTGTTCTCGACCTGGCTCCACGCCTCGTTGACCTGCTCGTCGAGCCCGACGAGGCGGTTGTAGGCGCCGCCCAGCGACAACACGGCGAGCCCGGCGATGGCCACGACGGCCACCAACACGGTCAGCATGCCTCGGCTCATGGTGCGCAATCCTCCTTGATGCGATGATCGGCCCCGGCGGGCCGGCACTTCGCGGGCCGCGCCAGACACAGTATACGCCAACGGCGGGCAGGCGGTAGCGGGGCGACGGCGAGGGCGAACGCGCGCGCCGCGCATGCGCTACAATCGGGCGCGTGATGCGCGAGCCGCACGAGGACGCCGCCGGGCGCGTCGAGGACTTCTACGACCGGGTGTACGCCGTCGTCCGCCGCGTCCCGCCCGGCCGGGTGACGACGTACGGCACGGTGGCGCGGCTGCTCGGGCAGCCGCGCGCGGCGCGCGCCGTGGGCTACGCGCTGAACGCCCTGCCGTCGCGCGCCGGCGACCCGGCGGCGGCCGGCGTGCCGTGGCAGCGGGTCGTCAACGCCCACGGGCGGATCAGCCTGGTCAACCGCGAGTGGGACGCCGCCGAGCAGGCGGCACGGTTGCGCGAAGAGGGCGTCGTGGTCGACGACACGCTGCGCGTGGACCTCGATCGTTACTTCTGGGACGGATAGACGCGGCCGTTTGCCGGTGCGGGCGGGCTTCCGGGGTGTGCGCCGTGGACAGGACGTGTGGGCTGAGGCCGCAACAGGCAGGTGTCGGGGGCTCCTGTGGCGGTCTTGGGTGTCTCGGGCGATGGCCATGGCCGACTGCACGACTCCTCGGGACGTGAGGGTGAAGAAGAGGCATCGCCAGGAGGTACACTGCGCCATGTGGACCGAGATCATCGCTGTCGCCGTCGTGGCCGTCGTCGTCGTGATCGTCTACGACGTCGCGCAGCGCCAGCACGCCATCCTGCACAACTTCCCGATCATCGGGCACTTCCGGTTCCTCCTCGAGTCGATCGGGCCCGAGCTGCGCCAGTACATCGTGACCAGCAACGACGAGGAGCGCCCGTTCAGCCGCGATCAGCGCGCGTGGGTGTACACGTCGTCGAAGCGGCGCAACAACTACTTCGGGTTCGGCACCGACAACGACCTCGAGGCCAGCCCGAGCTACCTGATCGTCAAGCACCGCAGCCTGGGGCTGCCGGCGCCGCCCGGGTTCGAGGGTCCCGACCACACCTTTCCGATCCCGTGCGCGAAGGTCCTCGGAGGCGCCCGGGGGCGCGCGCGGGCGTTCCGCCCGGGCTCGGTGGTCAACGTCTCGGGCATGAGCTTCGGGTCGCTGAGCGGGCCGGCGGTCGAGGCGCTCAACCGGGGCGCGCGGCTGGCGGGCTGCCTGCAGAGCACGGGCGAGGGCGGCATCTCGCCCTACCACCGCCACGGCGGCGACCTGGTGTGGCAGATCGGCACCGGCTACTTCGGGTGCCGCGACGCCGACGGCCGCTTCGACCTGGCGCGGTTCAAGGAGACGGTCGCGTCGGCGCCCGTGCGGGCGATCGAGGTCAAGCTGAGCCAGGGCGCCAAGCCGGGCCTGGGCGGCGTGCTGCCGGGCGCCAAGGTGACGCCGGAGATCGCCGCCATCCGCGGCGTCCCGGCCGGCCGCGACTGCCTCAGCCCGGCGACGCACTCGGCGTTCCGCGACCCCGACGGGCTGCTCGACTTCGTCGAGCGGCTGGCCGCCGAGACCGGGCTGCCGGTGGGCATCAAGTCCGCCGTCGGCGAGACCGGGTTCTGGGAGGAGCTGGCGCGGCTCATGGCCGCCACGGGCCGCGCGGTGGACTTCATCACCATCGACGGCGGCGAGGGCGGCACCGGGGCGGGGCCGCTGGTGTTCACCGACCACGTGGCGCTGCCGTTCAAGATCGGCTTCAGCCGGGTCTACCGCATCATGGCCGAGCACGGGCTGCACCACCGGGTGGTGTTCGTCGGCAGCGGCAAGCTGGGCTTCCCGCAGCAGGCGCTGCTGGCGTTCGGGCTGGGCTGCGACATGATCAACGTCGGGCGCGAGGCGATGATGGCGATCGGCTGCATCCAGGCGCAGCGCTGCCACACGGGCCACTGCCCGACGGGCGTGGCGACGCAGAACCGCTGGCTGATGCGCGGGCTGGACCCCACGCTCAAGTCGGCGCGGCTGGCCAACTACATCGTGACGCTCCGCAAGGAGCTGCTGGCGCTCGGCCACGCGTGCGGCGTGCCGCACCCGGCGCTGATCAGCACCGACGCGTTCGAGATCCTCGACGACCGGTTCGGCAGCCGGCCGATCGCCGAGGTGTTCGGCTACGCGCCGGACTGGGGGCTGCCGGGCGAGGATGCCCGGGTCGAGGTCTCGCACATCATGTACGGCGACGGGCGCGCCGGGCCGCTCGGGCACGGCGGCCTCCTCGGACCGGGCGGCCCGGGGGTCGATTGACGGGGTCGGGCACGCGGCGGCTGGACCGGGCCTTCTTCGCGCGCCCGGCGCGGGCGGTGGCGGTGGCGCTGCTCGGCCAGCGGCTGATGCGCGATGCCGGCGACGGCGCCGCCGGCGGGATCATCGTCGAGACCGAGGCCTACTGCGACACGGGCGCCGTGGATCTGGCGTGCCACGGCAGCCGCAACCGCGGGCGGCCGACGGCGCGCACGGCGGTGATGTTCGGCCCGCCCGGCCACGCCTACGTGTACTTCACCTACGGCATGCACTGGCTGTTCAACGTGGTGACGGGCGCGCCGGGGCATCCGAGCGCGGTGCTGATCCGCGCGCTGGCGCCCGACGCGGGGCTCGACGCGATGGCGGCCCGGCGGCGCGACCGCCGCGGCCGGCCGCTGCCGCGGTCGGCATGGACGAACGGCCCGGCGAAGCTGGCGGCGGCGCTGGGCATCGACGGCGCGGTCGACGGGATGGACCTGTGCGCGGCGGACGCCCCGGTGTGGATCGAGCCGGCGCTCGACATCCCGGTGGCGGACGTCGACGTGGCGACGGGGCCGCGGATCGGCATCGGAGGCGTGCCGGAGCCGTGGCGCTCGATGCCGTGGCGGTACTGGATCCGGGGGAACCCGTGGGTGTCGCGGGGGTAGAGGTGCCGACGGATGTGATGCAAGTATTGATGTCGCACTTTGCGTGTATTGCGCAGAAGTTGAGCATTGATTGATGACTCAACTCGGAACCTGACGCACATTATGACCAGATGAAC
>QEVT01000227.1 GCA_003576755.1 bacterium
ACGGCGCCCAGGACCACCTCAAGCAGACCTTCGTCGTCCACCCCGGCGCCGACCCGGCCGCGATCCGGCTGGCGTTGGACGGCGCCCGCGGCCTGCGCGTCGACGGCGCCGGCCGGCTCGTCGTCGACACCGGCGCCGGGCCGCTGGTCGACGAGGCGCCCGTGGCGTGGCAAGGCGAGGGTGCGGCGCGGGCGGGCGTGGCCGTGGCGTACCGGCTCGGCGCGCGGGCAAGCGGCCCCGGCACGGTGGGCGGGCTCGCGGCCCTGGGAGACCCCGATGCCGTCGAGGACGCCGGCGCCGCTGCCGAGGGCGGAACGGTCGCCCGACCGACCGCCTACGGCTTCGACGTCGGCGCCTTCGACCGCACCCGGCCGCTCGTCATCGACCCGGCCGTGCTGGTCTACGCCGGCTTCGTGGCCACCGACGACTACGACCGCGGGCTCGGGATCGCCGTCGACGCGGCCGGCGCCGCCTACGTGAGCGGGACCAACGGCGAGGCCGCCTACGTCGTCAAGGTCCATCCCGACGGCACCCGCCTCGACTACCAGGTCACGCTCGACGGCAAGGGCATCGACACGGCGTTCGACATCGACGTCGACCCCACCGGCGCCGCCTACGTCGCCGGCGCCACGTCGTCGGCCGAGGACAGCTTCCCGGTCGCAGGCGGCCCCGACCTGACGTTCAACGGTGGCCAAGCCGACGCCTACGTCGCCAAGCTCGCGCCCGGGGGCGACGATCTCGTCTACGCAGGGTACCTCGGCGGCGCCGGCGCAGACTTCGCCGAAGGGCTCGTCGTCGACGCCGCGGGGCACGCCTACGTCCATGGCCCGGTCGAGTCCACCGAGGCGTCGTTCCCGACGGTCGTGGGGCCCGACCTCACGCAGAACGGCCTGTGGGACGGCTTCGTCGCCAAGCTCAAGGCCGACCCGACCGCCCCGGAGCCCGAGGCCAACTACGACTTCGTCGGCTTCGTCGGCGGCGCGGGCTACGACGTATTGGTGGGCCCCGGCGGCTGGAGCTCGGGCCACATCGGCATCGACGACCAGCACAACGTGTACATCAGCGGCCAGACCGATTCGACCGAGGCATCGTTCCCCGACGGCGACGGGCTCGGCGACCTCCCGTCGTTCGATCGCACCTTCAACGGCGGGCCGTGGGACGCCTACGTCGTCAAGGTCCGCGCCGACGGCACGGGGCTGGCGTACGCCGGCTACGTCGGCGGCGACGACGTGGACGAGGGCAAGGGCATGGCCGTCGACAGCCGGGGCGCGGCCTACCTCACCGGCAACACCTACTCCGGGCCCGACACGTTCCCGGTGCGCGTCGGCCCCGACCTCACCTACGGCGGCCGGCAGGACGCGTTCGTCGCCAAGGTCCGCCCCGACGGGACCGCCCTCGAGCTTGCCGGCTACCTCGGGGGCGACGGCGACGACAGCGGGCAAGCGGTGCAGATCGGGCCGGGCGACAGCCTCTACGTCGCCGGGTGGACCAACTCCGACGAGACGACCCTGCCCGTGGCGGGCGGACCGGACACCAGCTACAACACCCCGGAGCGCGAGGAGAGCTACGGCTATCGGCCCGACGCCTTCGTCGGGCGCATGAAGGCCAGCCCGGACGCCCCCGACCCCCGCCGCAACTGGGAGTTTCTGGGCTACGTCGGCGGCGCGCACGGCGATGCCGCTTACTGGCTGGACGTCGACGCCGCCGGCGCGGCCTACCTCGCCGGCGACACGGTGTCGGGCGTCGACACGTTCCCGCAAGGGCAGGGCATCGCCGGCATGCGCCACTTCGGCGCCCCGCGGGCCGACGGCGACGCCTTCGCCGCCAAGGTCACGTGGCGCCCCCCGCCGGCCGGCGCCGCGGTCGTGCCGTGGGTCGGCCAGTCGGCCGCCGTGGCCAACCTGCCGGTGCCGACGGCGCTCGCGGCGACGGCGACCCGTACGCCCGTGCCGATCGCCACCCGCACGCCGGGGCCGACGCCCCTGCCGACCCGGCAACCGACGAAGGCCCCGCCGGTCCCGCCCGGCGAGGCGCTGGTCTACTTCGACGACTTCGGCGATCCCCACAGCGGTTGGCCGACCTTCGAGGCCGACGGCGACCACGTGGCGTACGTCGACGACACGCTCGAGCTGCTCACCAGCGAGGCCGACCGCTTCGTGCACGCCTTCGGGCCGATGCCGCGCACCGGCGACGGGGCCCTGACGTTCGACGTCGAGCGGCTCGACGACGGCGACGTGTGGTTCGGCTTCCACCTCGGCCCGGTCAGCGCCGGCTACTTCTTCTGGGTGTTCGGCGACGGGCGGGTCTTCCTCGTCCACCGCTTCGGCACCGCGTTGCGCCCGATCCGGGCGCTCCCGGCACCGCCACACCTGCACGTCGGCAAGGGCGCCAACCAGTTCCGCGTCGAGCGCTACGGCACGCGGCTCGTGGTGTACGCCAACACGCACCAGATCCTCGACATCGACGACCCGCTGCTCGGCGAGCCGGGCCCCGTGGCGTTCCTGCTGCAGGCCGACACCACCGGCGGAACGGTGCGCATCGACAACGTCATGCAGACCCGCTGGACGGCCGACCGCCCCTCGCCCACGGCCGCCCCCAGCCCGACCGCGACCGACGTGCCGCCGCCCACGCCGACCCGCGCTCCTCGCGTGCTCCTCCGCGACGACTTCAGCGACCCGCGCACCGGCTGGGCCACGAGCGACGACCCGAACGGCAAGCTGCGCTACGTCGACGGCGAGTTCGAGATCTCGTTCGACGTGCCGGGCCGCTTCGCCGGGTCTCCCGCGCCCCGCGTGCGGTGCGCCGACTGCACCGGAGAGGTGACCGTGCGCCTGCTGACGGCGGTGCTCGGCCTGACCGGCATCGTGATGGCCCAGAACGCCGACGGATCGAAGTTCGTGGCCTGCTTCATCACCAACGACGGGCGCTTCACGGTGCAACAGCTCGACGGGGCGGCCTGGACCACGCTGGTGCCTACCACGCGCTCGCCGGCCGTGCGCACCGATGCGCCCAACCGCCTGCGCGCCGTGCGTGCCGCCGGGCGGCTGACGTTCTACGCCAACGACGTCAAGCTGACCGAGCTCGACGTGCCGGACCTCGCCAACGTCGGCTTCGTCGGCCTGGCGGCCACGAGCGGCCAGACGGTGCCGTTCACGGTGCGCTTCGACGACTTTGAGCTGCGCGAGAACGGCGCGGCGTCGCCGCTCGTCGCGGCTCCGGCGTGGGGTGTCATGGACCCATAGCCGCCCTCAGCCGGGCGCTACCACGGCCACACCGAGACGAGCTGATCGACGAGCGGCCGCGCGAGCGCGGCGGCCACCGTGACGGCCACGACCACCACCACGACGAGCGCGAGCGCCCACATGGCGCGTTCGAATCGGTTCATCGTTCCTGCTCCCCGCGGCGGGGTGGGGGATGCGCCCCGCCGCGGGCGTTGATAACGCGGCGGCGGGGCGCGGTGTTCGGGCGGAGCGCGGTCGGGGGCGTTGGTAACGCGGCGGCAGGGCGCCGTGTTTGTGCGGAGCGCGGTCGGCGGCGGTGCCGTCGGCGGCGCGGAGGGCAGGCGGAACACCACCCGGAGCGATCGGAGCCGGTGCCCGACGCGCGAACGGCCTTCACGCCGGCCGACGTCTGCATCGGCCAGGGCCGCGCCAAGGCTCACCTCAAGGGCCAGACGATCCGCGTCTGCCACGTGGCCGGGTCGCCTTCGGGCGGGCTGAGGTACTCCTCCCACATGTCGTCGCGGCCGGCGAGCGAGCGCTCGGCCATCCACGCCTGGAGCGCCGCGTAGGTCGCCGTCATGGCGTCGTACGGGCCGACGTGCATGCCGACCACCGCCTGGCCGCCCGGCCGCTCCTGCACGACGACCTCGCCGCCCGGCGCCCCGACGACGCCCTCCGCCGGGAAGCCGGCCGCGACGTCGACGGTCTCGCCCGGCATGCCGAAGTACCAGCCGAAGGGCGGGCCGACGATCATGCCCCCGGCCTCCGCCACCCCGCCGGCCACCGCGCCGAACACCTCCTCGAAGAACGCCGTGAGGCCCGCCATCGGCACCACGCGGCGCACGACCGCGACCGCCTGCGTCGGGACTTCGACCACCTCGAACTGCTGCGCCATCGTTCACCTCCAGGTTCGATCTTGGCTGGGCTGGCGACCCGCCGCCGGCTTGCCGGGCGGGATCCGGCTTCGGCCGGCGCGCCGGCGGCGTGGGCCGCGTGGGGAGCATCGGGGAACAAGGTACCAGCGGGCGGGGATCCTGGCAAGGCCGGCGACCCCGCCGCGCACGGTCCGCCCGCCAGCCGCACCTGCGCCGGGCCGCTGAAGTTGCCCCGAACTTGCCGCCACCACTACCCTATGCCCGTGGGTGCCCGCAGTCCGCCAGCGCCAGCCGCCCGCCAAGCCCGCCCCAAGGCCCCGCCCCATGCGCCGTGCCCTCCGCAACCGAGACTTCGCGCTGCTGTTCGCGGCGTACGCCGTGTCGTCCGTCGGCGACGTCCTGTACGAGGTCGGCGTGATGTTCGAGGTGTTCGCGCGCACCGGCTCGACCCTGCAGACGATCGGGGTGACGGTGGCGACGCGGCTGCCGCCGTTCCTCCTGGGGCCGGCGGCGGGCGTCGTCGGCGATCGGTTGTCGCGCAAGCGCGTGATGATCGCGATGGACGTGGCCCGGCTGCTCCTCGTCGGCGGCCTGTACGGCCTCTCACGGGCCGACGACGTGCCGGTGTGGATGCTGTACGCCATCGTCGGCGGCCTGGCGACGGCCAAGGCGTTCTACGACCCGGCGCGCCTGGCGGCGATCCCCTCGGTCGTGCCCCGCGACCAGCTCGTGGCGGCCAACAGCCTGATGCTGACCACGCTCCAGGTCGCCTATGCCGTCGGGTACGCCAGCGGTGGGCTGCTCGTGCTCCGGCTCGGCTTCCAGGCCATCGTGCTGATCGACGTGCTGACGTTCGCGGTGTCGGCCTGCATCCTGACCCTCCTGCGGCTGCCGGCCGTCGCGGCGGCCGACGCCGGCGCGCACGCGGGGGCGAGCGCCGGCCTCCTCGCCCCCGCGCTCGAGGGCTGGCGCTACATCCGGGGCCACGCCCTCATCCGCCCGCTGCTGGCGATGGAGATCATGGAGTGGGTGCCGCACGGGATCTGGTCGACGGCGCTGATGCTGGCGTTCACCGAGCGCAGCCTCGGCGGCGACGCGGTGTGGTGGGGCTGGCAGACCGCCGCCTACTTCGCGGGGCTGGTGTGCGGGGCCGTGCTGGCGGCGACGCTGGCCGGGCGCCTGGCGCGCCGGGCCGGCCGGGCGATCGTGGTCAACGCGTTCTTCAACAGCGGGCTGACGCTGGCGTACGCCCTAAGCCCGACGCTCGCCTTCGCGACGGTGGTCGCCTTCCTGTTCGGTCCGCCGATGGCGCTGCGCGACCTGGCGCAGGACGCGCTGCTGCAGTCGCACGCCGACGGCCGGGTGCTGGGCCGGGTGTACGCCGCGCGCGCGATGGGCACGAACCTGGTGTTCCTGCTGGCGGCGCCGGTCTTCGCCTTCAGCGCGGACCACCTGCCGGTGCGCGGCGTGTACCTGGTCGGCGGGGCGCTGTACCTGGCGACGGCGTTCTACGCGCTGGGGAGCGGGGCGATCCGCGGCGGGCGGGTGGCGGCGTGAGCGGGGGCAGCGGCGCCGCGGCTTTGCCGCCCGGTCAGGTGCCCGGCATGCCGCTGACCGCACTGGCCCCGATGCAGGACGTGACGGGCCTGGCCTTCATGCGGATCGTCGCGGCCTACGGGGCGCCGGACTACTACTTCACCGAGTACTTCCGGGTGTTCGAGGGCTCGGCGCTCGACGCGGACGGCCTGCGCGCCATCGCGGAGAACGACACCGGCCGGCCGGTGTTCGCGCAGATGATCGGCGAGCACATCCCGTCGCTGGTGCGCACGGCGCGGGCGCTCATGGCCTATCCGGTGGCCGGCATCGACCTCAACATGGGCTGCCCCGCGCCCAAGATCTACCGGCGCAACGTCGGCGGCGGGCTGCTGCGCGTCCCGGGCCACGTCGATGCGCTGCTGGGCGCCCTGCGCGACGCGGTGCCGGGGCTGCTCACCGTCAAGATGCGCGTGGGCTTCGACTCGACCGCGCCCTTCGCGCCGATCCTCGAGCTCGTCG
>QEVT01000228.1 GCA_003576755.1 bacterium
CGGTGCGGATCGCCCCGCGCGACGCCTCGGCGTACGCCGCGCTGGCGACGGCGCTCGAACGCGCCGGCCGGCCCGGCGACGCCGTGCGCACGCTCGAGACGGCCGCGCGCGTCGCCGGCGACGATCCGTCGAGCCACCGCCGGCTCGGCTGGGCGCGCCTGGCCGCGGGCGACCCGTCGGGGGCGATCGCCGCGTTCAGCCGCGCCACCGTGCTGCGCGCCGACGACGCCGAGGCCTGGCGGGGGCTTTCGGAGGCCTCACGCCGCCAGGGGCTCGTCCTCGACGCGGTGCAACAGGCGGAACGCGCGGCCGGGTTGACGCCCGACGCCGCCAGCTGGCACGCGCTGGCGGCGGCACACCGTGCCAACCACGACCTTTCGGCGGCAGCCGAGGCCCTCTCCCGCGCTCAAGCAGCGGCGCCCGACGACCCGGCCACGGCGTGGGCCCAGGCCGAGGTCGCGGAGCTGGCCGGCGACGTCGACACGGCGCGGGCGGCGTACCGGCGGGCGTGCGAGCTCGGCCTGTCCGATCCGGAGCCGCTGGTCCACTACGCCGAGCTGGCCGCCGCGCACGGCTGGGATGGCCCGACCTTGCTGTCGGAACACGTCCCCGCGATGGACGCGACCGAGGCGGCGATGCTCCGCGCGCGGTTGGCCCCGCTCGAGAACGCGGCGCCGCCGGCGCTGGCCGCACGGGCGGCCCGGGCGCTGGCCGTCATCTGCGGGCGTGTCGGCGACGCATCGGCGGCGGCGGCGGCGGCCGAGCGCGCGGCCGACCGCGACGACGCACCGGATTGCCTCTTGATCCTGGCGTGGGCACGGCTCGAGGCCGGCGACGGCACGGGGGCGCTGGAGTCCATCGGGCTGGCACGTGCGCTGGGGCTGGACGACGCGACCACGCACTGGCTGGCCGGGCGGGCACACCAGCTGCGCGGCGACGTGGCGCTCGCGGCGGAGGCGTTCCGGAGGGCCGGCGATCGCGCGCCGGATCGGCCGGAGGTCCATGCGGCCCTGGGCGCGGCGCTGGCGGCCCTCGGCCAGCACGAAGGCGCGTTCGACGCCTACGCCCGCGCGCATGCCGGCACGGGGGGCGAGCGCTGGTGCGCGGAGGTGGCACGGACGGCGTTGGCGGCCGGCCGCGCGGCCGCGGCCGGCCCGATGCTCGAGGCGTGCGCCCGCGACCACGGCGGCGGCTCCGAGACGCTGCGCGCGCTGGCGGCTGCCCGGCGCGAGTCCGGCGACTTGAAGGGCGCGATCGCCATCCTCGAAGCCGCCCCGCTCGAGGCGGCGGCCGGGATGTCCACGCTGACCGAGCTGGGCGCGCTGTACGCCGAGGCCGGCGATCCCGGCCGCGCGCTGGCCCACTTCCAGCACATCGCGGCGCTGACCGGCAGCGCCGCCGATCACGCGGCGGCCGCCGAGGCGGCGCTCGACCTGGGCGATGTCGAGGCGGCCCGCAGGGCCGTGGGCCAGGCCCTGGCCGCCGACGCCGGGCAGCCCCTCGCCCGGGCGGTGCGGGGGCGGCTGGCCTTCGTGGCCGGTGACGTCGAGGCCGCGAGCGAGGACTTGGCCTGGGCGGCCGCGCATCGACCGACCGACGCCCGGATTCAGCGCTGGCTCGGACAGGCGGCGAAGGCCCGCGGGGACATGGCCGCCGCCCAGGCCAGCCTCGAGCGGTCCGCGCAGCTCGACGACGCGGCGGTCGAGACGTTCATGGCGCTCGGCGAGGTCTACCTGGAGCAGGGCAGCCTCGACGAGGCCATCCAGGCCTTTCAGCAGTCCGTGGTGAGCGATCCGGAAGCGGTGGACGCCCACCTGCGGCTCGGCGACGTGTGCGTCATGGCCGGGCTGACCGACAAGGCGCTGGCGCACTTCCGGCGCGCGGCCGAGATCGCGCCCGCCGATCATCGCCCGTGGCACAGCCTCGGGCGCGTCCAGCTGGCACTCGGCGCGCTCGACGAGGCGGCGGCCGCGCTCGACGCGGCGCTGGAGCACAAGCCGTCCCAAGCCGAGATCTACTACGATGCCGGCATGGTCGCCAAGGAGCGCCGCGATTACGCCCACGCGCTGGCGATGTTCAAGCAGGCCATGCGCCTGTCACCGTCCAACCCGGCGGCTTATACCCAGTTCGCCGCGGTCAGCGCGCTGCACTTCCTCGACCGGTCGGCGGCGCGCGAGCTGGCCAACGAGGACACCGAGGTGCGCCATGGGTGACGCGCGCACGGCCCGCGGTCACCGGACCGGACTGGCCCATGGCACGTTGCGGCGCTTGTCGGCACGGCTCGGCCGCGAGCGCACACCCGCGCCGGCCACGTGCCTGATCGTGACGAGCCGGCACCGCCTGTGGCAGCGCTATGGCCCGGAGGGCGTCCAGGCCGTGGAGCAGGCCGTCGGCGACCTGGCCGAGGCGATGGCCGGCCGTGGGCTGACGGGCACGTTGGTGTACGTCGACGACAGCGCCCTCCTCACCCGGCTCGGCGTGCTGCCCGCCGACCCCGGGCAGGCGGCGCCCGTGGCCCGCGTGATCCGGGACCTCGCGGCCCGCCTGGCGGCGTCGGGCGAGCGCGTGCGCTATGTCCTCATCCTCGGCGGTCACGAGGTCGTCCCGTTCGACCGCCCCGAGAACCCGTCGCCGGACGACGAGGACGCGCTCTACTCCGATCATGTCTACGCCGTCGACGCCGGGCAGCCGCTGCATCCGGTGCGCGCGGTCGGCCGGATCCCCGACGCCGGGCTCGAGCTCTTGCTCCAGACCATCCGCGCGTGCGCCGCCGAGCACCGGCGGCGCGCGCCGGGCAGGCCGCCGCCCGCGTCCGGGGCCGTCGTGGGATACTCGGCCAGCGTGTGGAAGCGCGCGGCACGCGGCGTGTTCGCGGTGCTCGGCGAACCGTCGGGCCTGCGCCTGTCGCCGCCGCTGACCCACGCCGAGGCGCCGGGCCGGCAGGCCGCGGGCGTCGCCCTCGGCTACTACAACCTGCACGGGCTGGTCGACTCGGCCCACTGGTTCGGCCAACGCGACCCGATCTTCGCCGCCGACTTCGAGCCGTACCCCGTGGCCCTGCGGCCGGAGGACATCGGGCCGGCCGCCGGCGCGCTCGTGTTCAGCGAGGCGTGCTTCGGGGCGCACCTGAACGGCCGCGCGGTGCACGACTCCATCGCCCTGACCGGCCTGCGCGCGGGCGCGACCGCGTTCGTCGGGGCCACGGGCGTGGCGTACGGCGGCCTCGACGACCGGCTGGTGGCGGCCGATCTGCTGGCGCATCGATTCTGGGAGGGCGTGCTGGCGGGGTTGCCCGTCGGCGCGGCCCTCGCCCGGGCCAAGGGCTGCTTGGCCGGCGAGGCCATCGCCCGTCAGGGCTACCTCGACGCCGAGGATGAGAAGGCCATCGCCAACTTCGTGCTCTACGGCGACCCGAGCCTGCACTACCCGACGCCGTCGCGCCGGGCTGAGGACGCGGCTCGGCTGGACTGGCTCGGCGGCGCCGTCGAGTCGGCCGGGCCGGCGGGGATGGTGGGGATCCCGCCGGCCCGGCCGCGTTCGGCGGCGGAAGTGCCCGCCGAGCGGCTGAGCGCGGGCGACACGCAGGCCCTGGCGGCGCACGTGCGGCAGGCGGTGGCACGCCAGCTGCCGGAGTTCGACGCCGAGGACGTGGCGGTGGCGCTGGCGCCGGCGTCGGCGGGCGGCATCGCCAAGTCCGGCGGCGGCGAGCCGTCGCGTGCCGCGGACCGCTTGATCGTGACGCTGCGGCGATCGGTCGCAACCAGCGAGGGCAGCCGCTGCCAGTCCGTGCTGCGGGCGACCGTCGACCCCCGCGGGCACATCCGCAAGCTGACGTTGTCGCGATGACGGCGGCGGGGCATGCGCACGGCCAGCGCCGACGTGGGGAGCCGGCTGCGTGAGCGCGCAGCGGCCACGGACAGGCCCGGCGAGGGCGGGAACCCGGCGAGGCAGACGATGAACGGCTATCGGCCGGACGTGGTGGTGATCGGGGTCGGAGGCGCAGGGGTCAACACGGTGACCCGGCTGCGTGACGTCGGGTTGCCGGGGGCCCGGTTGACGGCGGTGGACGCCAGCGCCCAGGTGCTCGCGCGGGCCGGCGGCATGCCGGCGTTGCTGCTCGACGCGCCGCGCCGGGCGTGGGGCACGGGCGGTGACATGGCGCTCGGGGCAGCGCTGGCCCGCTCGGCGCGCGCCGCGCTGCGCGGCGCGGTCGCCGGTGCCGACCTGGTCTACATCGTCGCCGGTCTGGCCGGCGGCACGGGCGGCGGTGCGGCGCCCGAGATCGCGCGCATCGCCCGCGACGCCGGCGCGGTGACGGTGGGCTTCGGCATCCAGCCGTTTCCGTTCGAGGCGCGCGCGCACGTCGAGGCGGCGGCGATGGCCTGGGACGCCCTGGGCGCGGCGTGCGACACGACCGTATGCCTCGAGAACCGCCGGGCCTTGTGCGTCGCCGGCGATCGCGTCCCGCTCGACGTCGCCCTGCGCGTGGCCGACGACGTGGTGCGCCAGGCGGTGCACGGCATCGGCGCCATGCTCGACCGCCACGGCTGGATCCACGTGGACTGGTCGACGGTGCGGCGCGTGCTGGCCGGCGGCGGGAACGGCTGCCTGGCGCTGGGGCTCGGGCGCGGCGATCGGCCGGCCGCGACAGCCATGCGGGCGGCGCTCGCGAGCCCGCTGGCCGACATGGGGGCCCTGCGGCATGCGCGGGCGGTGTTGGTGCAGGTGTGCGGGGGGGACGACCTGGCCGTCGCCGACACGGCTGCGGCGCTCGACGACCTGCAGTCGCGGCTGGCGCCGGATTGCGCGCTGATGGCCGGCGTCGCGCAGGATCCGTCGCTCGCGGGCTCGGCCCAGGTGACGGTGCTCGGCACCGGTCTGCCCGGCGCGGCGGCCGGGGCGACGCCGCGGGTGCGGCGCCGCGCCGGCATCACACCCGCCGCGTCACGGGCGGAGGGCGCGCCGGCGGCCATGGCCGCCCTCGTCGGACGCGACCGGGCGGCCTATCGCGTCTCCGAACGCCTGCGCGAGGTCGTCTGATGCCGGCGCCCGAGCGGCTCGAAGCGTTGGCGTGCGGCCATGCCTGCCGGGCCTTCCCGGCCCTGCGCGGCGTGCGCCCGACCGTCCAGCGCACCGGCCCGCATCACGTGTTCACGTTTCGCGGGCCGGCCGGCACGCCGTCGGTGGTGCGGGTCAAGCTCGATGCCGACGGCACGCTCGTGCGGGTGGTCGCGTCGCGCGGATAGCCGCCACGCGCGATCTGTCGACGGCCGGGTCCGTCAGGCGGTACGCCGAAACGGCAGCGTGACGTGGAAGCCGGTGCCGGCCGGCAGGCTTTCGGCCCAGGCGGAGCCGCCGTGGTGCTCGGCCAGGAACTTCACGATGCGGAGCGCCACGCGCGTCGAGGCGTCGACGTCGGCGGCGTCGGCGGCGTCGGCCCCCGGCAGCGCGGGCAGCCGGCGGCCGTGATCGGTCACCGAGATCATCACGGTGTCTTCGTCCCCCGGCGCGGACTTGAGGGCGGCGCTGACCCGCACGTCGCCGCCCTGCGGCGAGCGTTGGGTGGCGTTGACCAGCAGGTTGTCGATGATGCGCGTCACCGAGTCGGGATGGGCGAACATCGGCGGCAGCAGGTCGTCGATCGCGACGTGCACGGCCAGGCCCTTCTCGTTGAACTGCGGCAGCGTGCGGTCGACCGCATCGCGAATGACGCGCGAGACGTCGACCCCGCGCGCCGATCGGTCGGGGTGCTCGGGCTGGGCCAGCACCGTCAGGAGGTTGTCGAGCATGACGCGCATCCGCATCAGGTTGGCGTCGATGCGCTGAAGGTAACGGTTCACCTGCTCTTCGCGGAGCCCGCTGCCGCGCGCCAAGAGGTCGCTGTAGCCCAGGATGCTGGTCATAGGAACTTTGAGATCGTGTGCTACTACTCCCACAAATTCGCTTTTAGCTCTATCAGCCGCACGCACAGCAGCGTATAAGCGAGCATTTTCAATAGCTACGGCGGCACGAGCGACGACCCGTTCGACCAAATCCTGTTGTTCTGCGGTGAATGAACCGGGACGTTTGAGCACAACAATTCCAAGCACGATGTGTTCGCGCTTTATCGGAACAATCAATATC
>QEVT01000229.1 GCA_003576755.1 bacterium
CATGGCGAGGGCCGCGTGCTGCGTCGCCCGGCACGCCTTCTCGTATCGGCGTTGTCCAACCATCGTGACCGCCCTCGCTTTCCGCAGTGACCGCGTTGACCCAATACGATCGTGACCGGCGACCGCCCGTCGGCTGCTCCGGTCGGGGCATGTGGTCGCTCATGCCGATGGTGGTGGCATCAGTGTCATCAGTGTACTCCGCATGCCGCACCGGGCCTATCCGCGGCAGGCGGGGGAGAGATCCTGCGCGTTGCCATGCGACCCGTTCCAGCGACAAGCACAGCCCGAGCCGCGACAGCCTCGCCGCCACGGGCGCCGGCGGTGGCTGCGGGCGGATCGGGACGGCAATCACCTTCGGCTGCGGGCGCAGGATGACGCTCGGGCATCACATCAGCCGGATGGGGAGCACAGCAGCGCACTGCGGCAGGCGTCGGCGGGCTCGGTTCCGTCATGGCGCTTCGGCGCCGGGCCGGCGTGCCGACGCGAAGAGGAGCGCGCCGCCCGGCCCGCCGCGCGCGAAAGCCAGCCTTGCGCCAGCGCGGACAGGTTCACGCCGGTGGGTGGTTGTGTGCCGGTGGGCGTGTTGGTGGGCGTGCTCGTCGCTGAAGTGGCGGCTGGCTTGATCCGAGGCCGTCGTGCTGACCGTATCCCACTCGACGGAGACGAAGTTGTCGTCGTCGCCCACCCGTAGCACCTCGATGTCGACGACGCTCAGGTCGGCCACGCCGGAGTCGAGCGCCATCAGGATGGATCGACCCGGACAGACCTCGGCCCTCGCAGAGCGGTGCGGTCTTCCGGCTCGGCCTCCCGGCCAACCGCGCGGCCGGTTCAGCGGAGCTCCAGGTCCCGGATGTGCACGTGGACGTCCCCGCCTGTTGCGCGCAAGTCGCGGAACTCCAGCCGCAGCGCGGATGCGGTGACGGGACCGTCCGGCAAGGTGAAGTCGACCCGCGGCTCGTCGGCCTGGCCCTCGTACGTCGTGGTGTACGTCCGGGCATCCCCGCCCGCGGCCGGCGTCACGACGATCTTCAGCTCGAGGTCCATCTGCGCCGTGTGGGCGGCGATGCCCGCGATCTCGTGCGGCGACTGGAACAGGAGTTCCAGGACAAGCGGGTTGGCCGACTCGCCACGGACCAGGTGCTCGGGGTTGCCGTCGAAGAGGTCGACGATGCGGCCACTGTCCAGGCGCGAGTGGCGCACGCGCACCCGCTGGCCGACCAGGTCAACGACCTCCTCGACCGGGCGCCGGCGCGCGATCTCCTCGCGGGCGAACACGGCCTCGACGCCCGGCACGTAGCGGAGCCGGACGAAGTGGAACCCGGGGCGGCCGTCGGGGTAGGGGATCACGCGTTCGGTCGACGCGACCTCCAGCTTGCCGCTCTTCGCCAGCTCCTCCACCTCCTGGGGGGATAGCACGAAGACCTTCCCGTCCGGGATGTCCACCTTCTCGCGCAGGAGCGGGGCGATGTTGCCGAACTGAACCCGGCGGACGAGGTCTGGCGGCACGAAGAACTCGGCCAGCGCGTTGGCGTGGTTGGTCCAGTCGGGCGAGACATGGACGATGGCCTGGGGCGATGCCTCCAGGATCTCCTGCGTCGCGTCGAAGACCTGCGCCGCTCCCCACTGCATGCCGTACAGCCCGTAGTCGGTGAACCAGGTCGGCCCGCTGGTCAGCGCGGCGCCCAGGAGCCACAGGCTCCACACGGCCAGGGCGGCGCCGGATGCCAGGGTGACCGGAGCGCGTGGGACGCGCCATGCTTCCAGGCGATCCGCCAGCCAGTCGAACCCGATGCATGCCAGCAGCGTGACCGGGACGACCATCGCCATGGCGCGGGTGACGTACACCGTCGCGATGGCGGCCGAGATCGGGGCCGCCACGAGCGCCACGACGACGACGCGGTGCGCCGGCGATCGGAGACGCGCCAGGCAGACGGCCAGGCCGACGACGACGAACGGGAAGAGGAAGAGCGGGAAGTGCCCCACGTCCTTGACCCGGTGGCGGGCCAAGTCGACGTCGTTGGGCAGGAACCAGTAGCGGGGGTCGAACGCGCCGGCGTAGGTCCTGGCGAACGTGGCCAGCTTGGCCGGCAGCGGATCGTCCTGCACCCAGTAGGACGAGACGACGTGAAGCTGGTAGGTGATGGCGTTCGGCTGCTCGACGCGAAACCGCAGATACGGCGCCGCCAGGAGCGCGGCGAGCATGGCCGCCCCGGCGAGGACCCGCCGCGGTTGTCGCAAGTGATGACGGACGTCGGTCAAGACGAGGATCGCGCCCGTGGCGAGCATCACGCCTTGGCCGTTGGTGTACCCGTAGAACGTCGCCGCGCCGAGAACGAGCGCCAGCGGCAGGTGGCGCGTCGAGCCGCAGGTGGCGCGTCGAGCCGAGCCGGTAACGGACGTACGCCCAGACGAACCCGGCGTAGAACGACACCATCATGGCCACCTCGAACCCGGTGCGACCGTGCAGGAACCACGTGGGCAGGGCCGCCATCACCACGACGGCCATCCACCAGGCGCGGCCGCCGAAGGCCTGCTTCATGGTCAGCGCGGCGAACACCGCCCCGAGCACCGTGATCAGCGCCGACGTCGCGCGCAAGGCCACGACGGACTTGCCGAACAAGGCCACCGTCGGCACGTGTAGGTAGACGCTGAGCGCCAGGTTCCAGCGGTCGTCGTTCCGGAAGAACGTGGGAAGCAGCGTGCCATGCGGCTCGCGGCCACCGTGCGCGAGCAGGTGCTGCGCCAGGTTGGCGTGGATGGCCTCGTCGCTGAAGAAGTAGATCGGGAAGCGGTCGAGGCCGACCAGGCGCGTGACGGCGAAGACGAACAGGGCCGCGACGAAGAGCACCCCGTCCGGCCGAGTGGACCAGGGCGCCGGTCGTTCGCCGGCGTCGGGGCGACCGGCCGGGGTTGCGAGGAGAGGAGCGGTTGAGATCGACATCCCTCGATGGAGCGATGGTATCACGTTCCGGCGACTGGGTCTCTCCAGACTCGCGGCGACGCGGCTTGGCGGCTCGGGCCAGCGGGCGGCGGAGAGGATGGCGCCGGCGTCCGGGTGTCGGCGATCCTGGCCATCCACGCCGATTGTGCTATCAGTGTACTCGACCATCACTGTACTCGCCGCGCCGTATCGGGCGCGTGGCTTGCGGGGGTCGACAATGCGGATGAAGCGGCGGCATCGTCTCCGAACCCTGGGCGCCGTGGCAGGGCTCTCTGCGCTGGCCGTGATCCCCGCCGCGGCGGCGGGTCGGCGGCACCCCGGCGATGGGCCGGTCCGGTCGGGCGTCGCGACCGCCCTGCACGACATGGACGCTCGCAACGACACCGTCGACGTCTTCCCCGGCCATCCCCGGCTCATCGTGGGCGGCCATCGCGGCACCTCCGTCGCCGCGCTGCGCGCCGCGTGCCAGCGCCCCGAGCTGCGGGCGCAGTGCGACCAGATCGGCGGCCGGCACGTGTTGGACGACGCCATGCGCTACCTGCTGGCGGGCGACCGCGCCGCGGCCGGGCGCGTGGCGGGCGTGTTGGGGGCGTGGGGCGGCTGCACCACGGCCGACAGCGACGCGGAGCACGCCGACGGGGGCGGCATGGCGCTGGCGTTCGACTGGGTGTGGGATGCCCTGAGCGCCGGCGAGCGGGCGGCGATCTCCGACAAGCTCGTGGCGTGTGGCGCGGCGCTGACCGCGGTGCTCGACGGCAACGGGCCGCACCTGTGGCACGGCTACACGTCGCTGGCGGCGTCAGTGGCCCTCATGGGCCTGGCCGCCGACGACCGGCCCGGTCTGGCGAGCGTCCGCGCGTCGATGGTGCGCCACTTCCGCCGGAACGCGCTCGAAGCCTACGCCGTCGTCGGCGGGGCGTGGCCGGAGGGCTACGGCTACCTGCGCAGCCACTTCTTCTCGTCGGACCCGCCGGGCCAGTACGTGATGGACGCGCTGCGGGCGTGGGACTCGGCGGTGACGCGCGACCACCCGGCGCACGCGAGCCTGTTCGAGACCATCGCCGCCGAGGAGGGCGACTGGTTGCGCGGGCTGGGCCACCACGTCTACTACGGCACCCTGCCCGCGTTCGGCGCCGGCGGCAAGCCGACGCTCTTGCGCGGCGGCGACCTGCCGACGGGCCAGGCGGTGCCGAACCGGCAGTACCGGCCGTTCGTCGACGCCATCGCCCGCGTCTACGGCGACGGGGTGCTGGCGGAGTGGGGCCGGGGGCTGGAAGCGAGCTGGCCGCTGGTCGGGGGCGACGGGACGTACCACCCGATCCACCGCTACAGCCTGCCGTACAACCTGCCGCTGGGCGTGCCGCCGGTGCTGCCGGACGACGCGCCACCGAGCGGCCTGCCGCTGGGCCGCATCTGGGGGCGGGCAGACCTGGGGTACGCGATCCTGCGCTCGGGTTGGGGCCCGGGCGACACGATCGTCGGTTACCGGGCGGGCAAGTGGTTCACGGGGCACCAGCACATGGACCAGGGGCACCTCGACATCTGGCGCCGCGGCCCGCTGGCGCTGGACGCGGGCGTGTACGCGGGCTGGGGCACGGAGCACCGCGAGGCCTACTACATGCGCACGGTGGCGCACAACACGCTCTTGCTGCCCCGTGCAGGCGAGGTCTTCGAGACGCATCCGGGCGGCGGCGGGGCGATCGGCGACGGCGGGCAGCGGGTGCACACCTACAACCGGCGCGGCTGCGCGCAGTGCATGCAGAGCGTGGCGGAATGGCGCGCGAACGTCGGCGCCGGGCTGCGCTTCGAGGCGGGGCGGATCGACGCGTTCGAGGATGGGCCGAGCGGGGCGGCGATCGCGAGCGACATCACGGCGGCGTACAACGCGACGGGGTACGTGACGCCCGGCAACACGCCGAAGCTGGCGGTGGCGCAGCGCGACGTGGCGTTCGTCCGGCCGTCGCTCGTCGTCGTCGTCGACCGGGTGCGGACGGTGGGCGACACCGACCCCCCGCGCTTCGTGCTGCACCTGCCGGCCCGGCCGGCGCTGGTGGACCCGCGGGTGGTGCGGGGGCAGGCGGACAACGGGATCGTGGCGAGCGGCGTGGCGCGCTTCGAGGTCGACAACGGGACGGGCGGGCGGATGCTGGTGCAGGCGCTGGCGCCGGCGGACGCGGCGATGACGGCCATCGGCGGGCGGGACCACCGCTACTGGGTGGACGGGGCCAACCGGGCGGCCGGCGCGGCGGGGCAGGAGGGACCGCCGGCGGAGCCGGGGCTGTGGCGGATCGAGAGCGCGCCGGCGGCGCGCGCGGCGTCCGGGGAGTATGTGTTGGTGCACACGCTGGTGGTGACGGACACGGGGCGGCCGGTGGCATGGCCGTCGGGGTGGCCGCGGCGGGTGGCGGTGGCGGTGGACCCGGCGGCGCCGGAGGCGGTGGTCGGCGTGGGCTGGGCGGGGGGCGGGCTGGATTCGGGGGGCCGGGCAGCGGGGACGCAGGACCGGCTGGTGGTGCGCAGCGGGGCGGTGCCGCGGGGGGTGGTGCGGTTCGTGACGGTCGGGGTGGGGGGGGAGGTAGACGGTGGGGTGAGGGATGATGGGTCGGGCGAGGCGGCAGGGAGCGGCTTGGAGGGTGCGCATCCCGGGGCGTCTGCGGTTGGCGACGCTGCGGCTGCGGACGACATCACCACCGAGGTGCTGCTCGCCGATCTCGCCGGCGGCGCGACGTACCGGGCGTGCCGGCTGCCGTGCGGGTCGGTGCTGGCGGAGGCGGTGGTGAGCGTCGAAGGGGTGTGGCACGTCGCGGTCGACGGGCCGGGCGAGCTGGCGGTCGGGCAGTGCCCGGCGGCGGCGGGCGCGGGGGAGACGTGGCGGGGGTTGTGCGCGGCGGGCGGGGTGGGGACGCCGGGGGCGGCGACGGCGACCGTCACGCCGGTCGCGCCGACAGGCACGGCCACGCCGACGGCTGTCGCGACGTCGACCGGAGCTCCGACGGCCGTGTGGCCGACGCCGGAGAACGGCGGGAGGTGGGCGCGGCTGCCCTGGGTGACGGGCGGGGGACGATGACGGGCGGTCGGCCACGTCAACCCCCGTCGCCTGCCGCGACCGCCCCTCCGTCCAGCCACGGCAGGTAGCGACGCCCGGCCCCGGGCGTCGCCAATGCCGTCGCCGTCAGCTCCGCTGCCGCCGTGGCCGTCCCGGCCGCGGCAGCCGTCTGTGTCGCGGCGCCCGGTGTGGCCGTGGTCGAGCGGACCACCGTGAAGGGCACCGGAAAGATTCGGCCGGTGCCCAGGGGCAGGCATGTGGCGGTCAGCTCCCACGTCCAGGCGCCGAAGTGCTCCGGGCCTGGTGGGCCGGGGAGGGCATACGTCGCGCAGTTGTCAACGGGAGCGCTGCCGACAGGGACCGAGATCATCTGTCCCGAGGGTCCCCGGAGCACGAGGTCGTAGCGCTGACAGAACGTCGTCAGACCGACCCATCGCCAGCGGAACACCCAGCGATCCACGCCCACCGGCGCCGTCAGCCGTGCGCCGGCCAAGGGCTCGACCGGCACGAGCCGGCCGAGGGGCGGTCGGTTGCTGGTCGGCGTGGCGGACGCCGTGGCCGTGGGCGTCGCGGTCGGGCGCGGGGTGCCGGGGACGGTCGGCGTGGGCGTGGCGGTCGGCGTCGCCGTCGGCGTCGGGGTCGGCGTCGGCGACGGGAACGGGTGCGGCGTCCCGGCGCCGAAGTACGCGATGGACAGCGCGGGCGGGGGTGCCCCGAGCGCCGCCGCTCCCTCGCGGCTGGCGAACGCGCGGTTGCGGCCGGCGTCGCACGCACCGCTCACCCCGGAGAGTTCCAGGGACAGCGTGCTGGCACGAGGATCCCGGTCGCGCACCGCGTCGGTCACGTCCAGCGCGACCGGGCCGGCGCCGTCGAACAGCGTCAATGCCGCCCGCCGCGCGGGGTCCGCCGCCGGGCGGTTCGACCAGCGTGCCGTGGCCTCGTCCCAGGCTCCGGTCACCAGCTCAGCCCGCCCATGGAGCGACGCCTGGCCCACCGCCGCCACTTGACCCAGCCGCAGCGTGGCGGTCAGCACCGTGGCCCCCGCGGGCAATGCGGTCAGCGGGAACCGCACGAGCGCGGTATAACCGGCATCGGCGGCTGGTGGATCGGCGGGATCGGCTTCGAAGCTGCCGACGCGCAGCAGCGGCTCGCTGCCGGCCGGCTGGTCCGGCGCGTCGCTGGCGAGGGTGGTGTCGGCCTCGGCGGGGATCGTCACGACCTCGACACCCGCTTGATCGGCGTCTGCACGCGACGGGGGCGCGGGCCGGACGCCGACCGCGGCGATGAGGGTGAGGGTCGTGACGGCGGTCAGGGTTACGGGCAGGGTGTGGATGTTGCGGATGGGTGCCAGCATGGTGACCTCCTGTCGCGATGGTCGAGGCCGCGCGCTCCCGGGCCGCGGCCCGCTCCGTTCAGCGATCGTCGGCCCGATGGGCTTGCGACTGGGCCAGCGCCAGCAGCGCCGCCACGCCAATCGCATCCGCCCACTGCCGCATATACTCCCGGTCCAGCGTGCTGCCCTGAACGGGCATGACGCCCAAGACGGCGGACCGCTGGCGATCCGACGCCCTCCCGCCCATCTCATACCACTCCGGCTTGGCCAGGACGACATCCTCGGGGCTGGGCAGGTAGACCGTCAGGCGTTCCGTCCCGAAGTCCGGCTCGCGCTGCCGGCGCCGCGCCGTCTGGAGCTTTGGCCAAGGCGTGTCCCGCGACACGAAGACGTCGATCTTGTCGAACGCCTCCCGATCGATGAGGTCGCACGTGGGACGCCGTGGAACGCGCTGGCGAGCGAGCCACCGATGACGTGCTGCAAGGTCGAGGCCCTCCAGGATGCGCGTCAGTCGGGCCAACGTGGCGAACGGGTCGGGCATCAATGGCCTTGCTCCCCTACATCCCGCCCGACCAGATGGCGCAGGGTCTCCGGATCCATGCGGCGCGACGCCAGCCGCAAGAGGCAACCGCGCGCGTCGGCATCCGGGTGGTGGCGGCGGATGTCGGCCATGGCGAACACCGATGCCAGCAGCGACAGGTCGCGGGCCCGCTGCAAGCGCTCCGGCCCGGACAGACGGCGCACCGCGTCGATGACGAGCCGGTCGGCCCAGGGATCGGTATCGTTGGCGATGGCCTGCCCGGTCATGATGACCATTCCGGCGCACGCCCGCGCGTCGAGGCCGCAGGGTGCGCCAACTCCGGGCAGGATGATATCGCGGCGATCGGCGGCGGACAAGCGGGCCGAGTTGTCCAGTCGTACCGCGCCTGGTTTCGAGCGATCGTTGCACCACCTACGATGCAGGTTCGAGGAATGCGTCCTGACGGCGTGACAGAACGTTCGTTCCGTTTCGGCGCTGAGGCTGCCCGGGCGGCGGGTGGCAGATCCTGGGAGCGCCGGCTTCCAGCCGGCAAGAT
>QEVT01000011.1 GCA_003576755.1 bacterium
GGCGTGCTGGCCACGGCCACGCGGGCCCGGACCGCCACGGCGCCGGCACCGCCCTCGGGGAGCCCGACCGCCGGGGCGGCTGTCGCGCCGACGCGCGCGACCGCGGAACCACCGCGGCGCCGCGTGGCGGCGGAGCGCCCGCTGCGGGTGTACGTGGCCGGCGACTCGTTCGCCCAGCCGCTGGGCGAGGAGATCGCGGCCATGGGCGCCCGCTCCGCCATGGTCGAGGTCGAGCTGGACTTCCGGATCTCGACGGGCCTGGCACGGCCGGACTACTTCGACTGGCCCGCGCGCCTGGCCGAGGTCGCCGCCCGGCCGGCGGCCCCCGAGGCCGTGGTGGTCTTCATGGGCGCCAACGACGACCAGAACATGATCACCGCCGAAGATGCCTTGGTGGAGATGACCACGCGCGAGTGGCGCGACGAGTACCGCCGCCGTGCGGCGGCGGCCATGGACGGGTTCCGGGCCGCCGGCACGCCCGTGTTCTGGGTGGGCCTGCCGATCATGCGCGAGCCGCACGAGTCCGCGGTCGCGCGCGACATCAACGCGGCGCTGGCGGCCGAGGCCGCCGCGCGCCCGTGGGTGCGCTTCGTCGACATCTGGGCGATGTTCGCCGACGCGTCGGGCCGGTTCGCGGCGTTTCTGCCGGACGGCCACGGTCAGATGCAGGAGGTGCGCCAGCGCGACGGCGTCCACCTTCAGCGGGTGGCCACGCGCGAGGTGGCGGTCCGCGTCTACGCGGCGCTCGCCGCGACGTGGGACCTCACGCCGCCGACGGCCACGCCGACCGCGACCTCGACGGCGGCCCCGTCCGCGACCTCGACGGCGGCCCCGTCCGCGACCTCGACGGCGACCCCGACCGCGACCTCGACGGCGGCCCCGTCCGCGACCTCGGCCGCAACCTCGCCGGCGACGCTCACGCCGACCCCTTCCGATCCCGTGACCCCGCCGCCCGCGGCGCCCCGCGACATCGAAAACGGCGGAGGACCGAAGTCCTCCGCCGTGTTGTCGTCCGTTCCGTCCATCTGAGGCGTTTCGCCGCGTCGGGCCTCTCGGCCGCCGTCGGCGTCGCCGCGGTGCGCCCCTCAGCGCCCCGAGGCGTACGCCCGCGTCACGAAGACGTTGATCCGCAGCATCGAGGCCGAGTACCCGGCCTGCTCGGCGGCGATCATGCCCACCGCCCCGGCCGGATTGCCGCATGCCGCCCGCGCCGCGTCCGTCATGCGGGCCACCGACCGCGCCATCTGCCCGTGCGCCGTCGCCAGCGCCCGCGGGGCGTTCGCGCCGGTGCCCACCAGGTCCGCGGCGATCGACTCGCCGCGCAGGACCAGCTCGGCCATCTCGGCGCCGCACCCGAGCTCGGGCTTGGTCAGCGCCGCGTCGGCGGTCATCGTCACGTCGGCGACCCACTGGTTGGCCTGCGGCACCAGGTCCTTCATCCCCGCCCGGTAGTCGTTCGGGCTCGCCGCGGCCACCCCGCCGAACACCCCGAACGCACCCGCGACCAGCGCGCCACCCAACACCAGCTTCGTCGTGCTCATCTTGCGGCTCATCTCATCCCTCCTGGACGTGTGCGTTCGGTTGGTCGAATCCTATACCACCAGTATATCGGTCGACAGCGAGTGTTGCTTGACCCTCGGCAGTCCTGTGCACGACCGATGGGCGCCGGGATGCTGACCGCAGCCTGCTGACGGCGTGACAGAACGTTCGTTCCGTTTCGGCGCTGAGGCTGCCCGGGCGGCGGGTGGCAGATCCTGGGAGCGCCGGCTTCCAGCCGGCAACGTGCGCCGACGTGTCCGGTCGATCGCGCCGCGCCAGCCATCCCCAAGTGCTATATTGAGACCGCCAAGCCTTGACAGCCGAGGAGCGCCGCCATGACCACCCCCCAGCCCGTCTCACGTCTGGCCGAGCGCGCGGGCGTGCGGCCCGTCGCCGGTGCGGCGGCCGTGCTCGCCCTGGCCGTGCTCGCGCCGGGCGCCCCGTCCGCGAACGCCCGCCCGGCCCAGGCCGGCGCCTACGCGCTGGCCGACACCTGGCTCAGCCGGCCCGGCGAGCTCCCGGCCGACGCCTGGCGCTACGCCGCCGGCATCGACGGCCTGCCCGACGGCCGGGTCTTCGTCAGCGACCGCGACGAGGCCCGCCTGACCGTCATCCGGCCCGACCTGTCGGTGGCGGTCGCCCAGCCCGCGCCGGGCTACGACGATCGGCTCGTCGCCCCGGGCCACCTGGCGGCCGACCCCGACGCCGACCGGCTGTACGTGGCGGATCGGGGGGCCGGGGCCGGGGCCGTGGCCGTGTTCGACCTGTCGGGCACGCGCGTGGCCACGTGGTCGGGCGTCCCGGCCCCCGCCGGGGTCGCCGTCACGCCGGACGGCAACGTCGTCGTCGGCAACGGCGACAGCGGCGAGGCCTCGGTGTACGCGCCGGACGGGCTGCGGCTGGCCACGTGGCGCGTGGCGGCGCCCGATGCCGGCGGCGACCTCGTGCGCGGCATCGACGTCGATGCCCGCGGCCAGGTCTACGTCGTCGACGGCCGCCAGCCCGTGGTCCACGTCCTGGCCGCCGACGGCCGCCCGGCCGACACGCTGCGCGTCAACGCCGGCGAGGGCAACGAGCTGTTCGACATCGCGGTCGAGGAGCCGGTGGGCGGCGGCGCCAAGCCCGCGCGGTACTGGGTGGCCACCGCCCGCGGCGTGTACTGGCTCGACACCCGTGCGGGCGGCTCGACGTGGCAGATCGCCCCGACCGGCTCGGCCTGGGCCGTCACCGTCGCGGCGCCGCACGGCATCTTCGCCACCGCCCCCAACCGGCCCGGTGTCGGCTCGCGCGTGGCGCGCCTGCCGTACGGCCAGAACGGGTTCGTCATCCCCAACCACCTGTGGGGGGCGTCGCTGTTGCGCCCCGGCGCGCTCGACGGGCCCGAGGTCGTGTCGGTCGGCGCCGACGGCGGGGTGTACGTCCTCGACCAGGGGCCGCGCGTCCAGCGCTTCGCGGCCGACGGCAGCGTGGCCCAGCTCGACCAGGTGGTGAACCCGATCCGCGTCGACGCCGCGCCGGACGGCACGATCCTCGTCACCGACGGCGCCGCCGTGGTCGCCTATGCCCGCGGGCCGGGCGGGTGGGCGCAGGCCTGGCGCGACACCGTCGCACCGCCGGGGCGCGACGACAGCACGGCGGTGGGCCTCGGCCGCGACCCGGTGACCGGCGAGGTGGTGGCGCTCGACGCCGAGCGGAGCACGCTGCGCCGGTGGAGCGCGGCGGGCCAGCGCGGCACGGCCACGATCCTTCGCCCCGCCCAGGACGACAGCACCGTCTGGGCCGACCTCGCCGTCGACGGCGCCGGCCGGGTCTACGTGCTGGACCGCACCAACCGCACCGTCCACGTGGTCGACCGCGCCGGCGGCACCCGGCAGGTGACGCTGCCGGCGCCGGCGCGGCACGTGGCGGCCGCGCCCGACGGGACGCTCTTCACGCTCGACCGCGACGGCTGGGTGCGCCGCTACGACGCCAGCGCGGCGACCGCCGTGCGCACCGCCGCGTTCGACGCGACGCGGTTCGACATCGCGAACGCGACGGCGCCGTCCGACCTGGCGGTCGACGCGGCCGGCGACGTCTACGTCACCGACCGCGACGCCAACGCGGTGTCGCGGTTCGCATGGGACGCCGGCGGGCGGCCGGCCGAGCCGCCGGCACCCGACGTGGCCGAGTGCCGCAGCTTCCCGGACAAGGCGGCCGACCCCGGCGACATCGTGCTCGGCCAGAGCGTCGAGGTGCGTCTCACCGTCCGCGGCGGCTGCGGGGCGGCGGCGGCCGCCACCCCGCGCGACATCGTGCTCATCCTCGACGTGTCGGGCTCGATGCAGGGAGAGAAGATCCGCATCCTGCGCGAGGCCGCGCTGGCGTTCCTCGCCGACGTCGACTTCGCCACCGCGCGCGTCGGCATCGTCACGTTCACCGACAGCGCCACGGTGGAGCAGGCGCTGACGGCCAACGCGGCGGCCCTGCGGCAGGCGGTGCGGCGCATCGACGTCGACCCGGCCGGCGGGACGGCGGTGGACGAGGGCCTGGCGACGGCGCGCGCCCACTGGCTCCCGCGGCGGCAGCCCGCCCGCAAGCCCGTGTTCATCCTGCTGTCGGACGGCGGCTCGCCGCTCGGCCCGGCGCGGGCGGAGGCCGACGCGGCGCGGGCCGACGGCGTCGAGATCTTCACCATCGGCATCCAGGCGTGGCGGCTCCTGATGCAGACCGTCGCCAGCAGCCCCGACCACTACTTCGAGGCCGACAGCGCGCGCTTCCTCTATGGCATCTTCGAGCGCATCGCCGAGCGGATCACGACGACGACGCTGTTCCAGACGCTGGTCGTCACCGACGAGATCCCCGCCAACATGCGCTACGTGCCGGGCAGCGCGGCGCCCCCGGCGGCGTTCGACGCCCCCACCAACACGCTGCGCTGGACCCTGGCCGACGTCCCGTTCAACGGCCTCGGCCTGCGCTACGACCTCGTCCCGCAGGCGCCCGGGCAGTGGCCCACCAACGTGGTCGCCTGGGGCGACTTCACCGACGGCTTCGGCCGTGCCGGGCGGCTGGACTTCCCGGTGCCGCGCGTGCGCGTCGCCGCGCCCACGCCCACGGTCCGGCCGACCGATCCGCCGACGGCGACGCCGACCGTGGCGCCGTCGGCCACCGCGACCCCGACGGCGACCGCAACCGCCACCCCGCCGCCGAGCGCCACCCCGACCGCGACGCCGACCCGGCGGCCGCCGCGGCCGATCTACCTGCCGCTCGGGCTCAAGGAGGTGCCGTGCAAGCCCGGCGAGCGCCACGCCGACACGGTGCTGGTCATCGACACGTCGACCAGCATGACCGGCGAGAAGATCGCCGGCGCCAAGGCCGCGGCGCGGCTGTTCGTCGACCTCCTGCGGCTGCCGAACGACCAGGCCGCGGTCGTCGGCTTCAACGCCCAGGCGGGCCTCGCCCACCCCTTGACCGGCGCCGCCGGCGCGCTCAAGGGCGCCATCGACGGGCTGGCGCTCGCGCCCGGCACGCGCATCGACCGCGGGCTGGCCGTCGCCGTGGCCGAGCTCGACGGGCCGCGCCGGCGCGCGGGCAACACGCCGGTGATCGTGCTGCTGACGGACGGGCGGCAGGACGACGATCCGCTCGTCGCGATCGACGTCGCGGGCCGGGCACGGTCGTCCGGCAAGGTCGTCTTCGCCATCGGGCTCGGCGGCGACGTCGACACGGCCTTCCTCGAGCTGATCGCCGGCGGGCGGCCGCGCACGTTCCTGGCCCCGACCCCGGCAGACCTGGCGCGGATCTACACGCAGGTGGCGGGCGAGGTGCCGTGCCCGTCGGAAGTGTACTGGGGCGGTCGGCGGTGAGCGGCGCGGATCGGCGGCGGCCCGGCATGGCGCGCGGCCGCACCAGCGCAGAGGGGGTGAGGTGATGTTCGCCATGTGGCGGCGCGTGGTCGTCTTCAGCTCGGTCTGTGCCGGGATCCTGTTCACCGTGGTCGTCGTCAACCAGACGGTGCAGCTCGCCGAGTTCGGCGCGCGGATCGACCCCCGGCTCGGCGACGCGGTCTTCTGGGGGGTCCTGTCGGTCCTGGTGGCCGCCGTCGCCGCGCCCGTCGTCCTGATCCTCCGGCTCCCGAGCCCGCTGATCCCGCCGGAAGACCCGTCGGCGTCCGAGTTCGAAGCCCACCTCGCCCGGCTCCGACGGCGGCTGGCGTCACACCCGACCCTCCGCGATCGGCCGCTCGAGACCCGGGACGACATCGAGGGCGCGCTGCGCACGCTCGATGCCCAGGCCGTCGACGTGGCGCGGGCGGCGGCGAATCGGGCGTTCCTGGCCACGGCCATCTCGCAGAACGGGGCGCTCGACACCCTGTTCATGCTGGGGCTCCAGACCCGCCTGGTCTGGGACATCGCCCACACCTACCACCAGCGGCCGCCGGCCCGCGAGCTGGCGTACGTGTACGCCAACGTGATCGGGACGGCGTTCGTCGCCGGCGAGCTCGACGACCTCGACATGTCCGAGGCCATGCAGCCGGCGTTGTCCGCCGTGCTCGGCTCGGTCGCCGGGGCGATCCCGGGCTTCCAGGTCGCCAGCACCGTCTTCGTCAGCTCGGTAATCTCCGGGACCGCCAACGCGTTCCTGACGCTGCGGGTGGGGATCATCGCGCAGGGCTACAGCCGCGCCTTCGTCCGCCCCCAGAAGCGGGCGCTGCGCCGGTCGGCGACCGCGCAGGCCGGCGTCATGCTGGGCGCCATCACGGTCGACGGCGCGAGCCGGGTGTCGTCGGCCATCGCGCGCGCGGCCGGCAAGGGGGTCTCCGATGCGATGTCCGGCGTCGGTCGGCGCATCGCCGCGGCCGGCGGCGCGCTCAAGGACGGCCTGATGCCCAAGCGCCCGGCCGACCCGGTGCCGCGGGAGGACGCCGGCATGCCGTGACGGCGATCGCACCGGACGCTACGGCGCCCACTCCGGCGCGTAGATCGCCAGCGCCGCCAGGATGAAGTTGTAGGCGGCGTGCGCGGCGATGGCGGTGGTGGTGTTGGCGCGCTGGCGGGCCAGGCCAAGCATCACGCCGAGCGCCAGCACCTGGATCAGCGCCGGCGAGAGCGAGTACTGCGTGTGCACGGCGGCGAAGAGGAGCGCCGTGAGCGGGAGCCCGAGCCGTGGCTGCGCCGCGCCGCGGAAGAGCAGCTCTTCGCCGATGCCGGCCGACACGCCGATGGTCACCGCGCCGGCCAGGCCCGTCTTGAGCAGCGGGCCGAAGAGCGCGTCGGTGAGCCGCTCGACCGTCTCGAGCGTGTCGGGCGACGTCAGGGCCCACAGCTTGTCGGTGGCGAGGCCGAACGACAGGCCCGCGCCGACCACGCCGACGAACCAGCGCCAGTCGATCCGCCGCTCGAGCCCCAGCCGGGCCAGCGTCTCGGCGGCGCCGCGCCGCGTGCCCAGGCCGACGCCGAGGACGGCGATCACGACGAAGCCGACGGCCTGCGCCCACAGCGTCGAGAGCGTGGTCCCGGCGCCCAGCGCCGCGAGGTCCTCGGGCGACGCGACGATCGCCTGGATGGCCACCAGCGTCGCGACCGACAGGACGACGAGGTACAGGCCGTAGTGCAGCGCGACGGTGTGCACCAGCCGGTCGGGGTCGATGGGGACGGCGCGGGCGACGGCCCGGCGCACGGGCGGCAGCAGGAGCAGCGCGCCGGCCAGGGCCGCCAGGAGCATGGCGCCGCCCGCTTGGAGCAGCCAGCCGTACAGCACCGGGTCGGGGTCCAGCCCCGCCTGGCGCAGCGTGTCGGCCACGCCGCGCATGGCGGCGCCGTCGGGTTGCCACGTCCCCAGCCCGCCGAGGAGCGCCAGCGGCGCCCCGGCCAGGCCGAAGAGCCCCAGCATCGCGACGAGGACGAGGACCACCACCCACCGCACGGCCTCGACGCGCTCGCCGACGTAGGCGAGCCCGAGGAACAGGCCGAAGCCGCTGAGGAACGCGATGGTGAAGACGACGTTCAGCAGCTCGAAGCCGGGGTTGTCGAGGTCCATGGCGAGGCCATCCTTGGGTGGGAGGGGGTGCGGGGAGCACGGGACGCGCGCAGCGGGCGATCGGCGGGAAGCCAGCCTGGCGGCGCGTCGACCGTCATCGGAACAACGGCTGCTGGTCTGCCGGTGCCTGCGCCGGCGGGCGGGCTTCGGAGGGTTCGGGGTACGGCACGCCGAGGTGCGCGTAGGCGCCGCGCGTCGCCACGCGCCCGCGCGGCGTGCGCTCGAGGAACGCGAGCTGCAGCAGGTACGGCTCCACGACGTCCTCGATGGTCTCGGGTTCCTCGGCCAGCGCCGCGGCGATGGTGTCGAGGCCGACCGGCCCGCCGGCGAACTTCTCGACGATGAGCGCCAGCACGCGCCGGTCGATCTCGTCGAGGCCGAGGTCGTCGATCTCGAGCATCGCCAGCGCCTCGTCGGCCACGGCGGCGTCGATGACGCCCGCCGCGCGGACCTGCGCGTAGTCGCGCACGCGCCGCAGGAGCCGCAGGGCCACTCTGGGGGTGCCGCGCGAGCGGCGGGCGATGGCGTCGGCGCCGCGGGCGTCGACGTCGATGCCGAGCACCTCGGCGCCGCGCACGACGATGGCCCGCATCGCTGCGGCGTCGTAGAAGTCCAGCCGGTACACCGCCCCGAACCGATCGCGGAGCGGCGCCGTGAGCATCGCGGGCCGCGTGGTGGCGCCGACGATCGTGAACGGCGGCAGGTTCAGCCGGATGCTCCGCGCCGACGGACCCTTGCCGACGATGATGTCGAGGGCAAAGTCCTCCATGGCGGTGTACAGCACTTCCTCGACGTCGCGCCGCAGCCGGTGGACCTCGTCGATGAACAGCACGTCGCCCGGGCCGAGGTTGGTCAGGATGGCCGCGAGGTCGCCCGCGCGCTCGACGGCCGGGCCTGCGGTGGTCTTGACCTTGACGCCCATCTCGTTGGCGAGGATGAACGCCAGCGTGGTCTTGCCCAGCCCGGGCGGGCCGTAGAACAGCACGTGGTCGACCGTCTCGACGCGGGCCTGAGCCGCCTCGATGAGGATGCGCAGGTTGGCGCACACGCGGTCCTGGCCGATGTAGTCTTCCAGGCGGCGCGGGCGGAGGCCCGGCTCGACCGCGTCTTCGGGCCGGCGCTCGGGGCTGAGGGGTCGTTCACGTTCGATCACGTTCGCACAGATGTTCCCAACGCGAAGTATACCACGTTCGCCGCGGCTCGCGGGCCGACTTGACACGGCGCGGCCCATCCTGGTATAAGCGCCGCATGCCGCAGCCGAACGTCGTCGACCACCCGCTGGCCAGGGTCATGCTCACGCGCCTGCGCGACCGCACGACGAGCCCTGCCGAGTTCCGCACGCTCGTCGGCCGGCTGACCGGGATCCTGCTCCACTCGGCGCTGGCCGACCTCGACCTCACGCCGGCCATCATCGACACGCCGCTGGCACCGGCGCAGGGGTGGACGCTGGCCCGGCCGCTGGCGTTCGTGCCGATCCTGCGCGCGGGGCTGGGCATGGCCGAGGCGGCGCTTCAGCACGTGCCGGGCGCGGTGGTGTGGCACCTCGGGCTGTACCGCAACGAGGCCACCCTCGAGCCGGTGGTCTACTACAACCGCCTGGCGCCGGGCGCGCTGCGCGACACGAGCGTGGTGGTGCTCGACCCGATGCTCGCCACCGCCGGCTCGGTGATCGCGGCCGTCGACTTGCTGCAGGCGGCCGGCGCCGACGACATCTGCTGCGTCGGCATCGTCGGCGCGCCCGAGGGCGTGCAGGCGCTGGCGGCCGCGCACCCTGCCGTCCGGGTCTTCCTGGCGGCGCTCGACGAGCGGCTCACCGGTCCGGGTGACACGTGGCCGGCCGGCTACATCCTGCCCGGGCTCGGCGACGCCGGCGACCGCCAGTTCGGCACCTGACCGGACCCGAACACCGCGATGCGGCCGGCGCCGCGGCCCGCCGTGCGCCGTGCCGACCGACGATCCCTGCCGCGATCGGAGCCACCCGACATGTCCGACAGCACGTCCTCGCACAGCTCGGAAGGCCGCACCCCACCGCAGTTCCAGGTGGCGATCCGCCTGGAATGGGACGAGTCCGACGACGTCCCGATCGTGTATGCCAACCAGTTGCAGGTGTCACACGGCGGCCCGGAGTTCTTCCTGGTCTTCGGCGTCATGGTGCCGCCGGCCAACCCCAGCGACCTGCCCGACGTGATCCGCATCCGGCCGCAGGCGCGGGTGGTGGTGTCGCGCGAGGCGATGCCGGCCATCGTCCAGGCGCTCAACGACAACCTGCAGCGCTACCGCGAGGCGCAGCAGGGCCGCGGCGGCTGACGGCCGGGCGCCGCGGGCGACGCGCCGCCCCGGCCGGGAGCCCCAAGCGCTCGGCTATCCCTCATCCGGCAGGCCGTTGGCCAGCGACGGGAGGAAGAGCTGCGAGCCGGTGCCGCGCCGCACCTGGATGACGACGGTCTGCGGGCTGGCGTCGACCGCGGGCTCTCGGGCGGTGACGGTGACGCGGGCCGTGTGGAGGATGCCGGGCGCCAAGGCGGCCGCGTCCAACCCCACGCGCAGCGTGCCCGGCATCGTCCCGACCGGTGTCTGCACCTGCGCCCATGCGGCGTCGGCGACGGCGGCGAACGACAGGCAGCGCCCGGTCGCGGCGACGTCCTCCACCCGGATGGTCGCCGTCAGCACCTGCGCCGGGGCGTCCGGGATCGCGACGAGGCGCGGCACGACGTCGAGCCGCGCCCGCGCCGCCTCGGGCGGCGCGGGCGCTTCGGCCAGCGGGAGCCCGAGGTAGGCGCTGCTCGCGTCGGGCGGCGCCGCGTCGACGGCGGCGCGTGCCGGGCGGGAGATCTCGGCCAGGACGGCGACCTCGCCTTCGAGCACGCGCACCACCGCCGCGTCCGCCCCCCACGCGGCGCCGGGGAGGTCGGCCAGCGGGATGGCCACCGCCTGGAACCGGTCGACGGTGTGCACGGCGGTGCCGACGTGCCCACAGGCGCCGGCGTAGCCGTCGATGGCCACCCGCGCGGTGCCGGTGTACAGGCTCTGCACGACGATCCGGCCGACGAGCGTGTCGGTCAGCGTCGCCGTCCGCGTGACGACCGTGCCCGCGTCGACGCCGCCGAGAGCCGGGCCGCCGAGGTCGGGCAGCGCGAAGGCGCGCGGGCGGGGCGCGGCGCCGGTCGGGTCGTACGGCCAGGCCGAAGTCGCCCAGGCCTCGGTGGCGGCCTGGACGTCGCCGGCCACGCGGATGCTCTCGAGCGCGACCGCCATCGGCGACTCGGTGCCGCTCAGGCGCCCCCAGCCCGGGCCGCCGCCCGTCAGGCCCAGCCCGAGCCCGAGCTGGAGCACGATCTGCGTCAGGGGCTCGAGCGGGTAGCTGGCGTCGCGCGGCGGCTGGCCGGTCGACTGCGTCTCGAGGCGCACGAGATCGCGCACCGTCGCCGGGTTGAGCACCGCCACGTTGGTCTCCCAGCCGTCGGCATCGAGCGGCGCGTCGGCGCGGGCCGGCGCGCGCAGCGGCGGCCGGGGGCGCGGCGGCTGGTAGGCCCGCGGGGCCGCCCATGCCACCGGCAGTCGGCGGGCGCGCAGCGCGGTGTGCGTGGCGCCGGTCAGGTAGCCGAGGTTCGATGCCGCCACGGCGATCGGCTGGTCGCTCGTCAGCCGCAGCGCGACGCTGCCGCGGGCGTCGGTCCAGGTGTCCTCGGGACGGAACGTCGCCCAGCCGCCGGCGGGGATGCGCAGGCCGGCCGTGCGCGTGAGCATGCCGGCCGTCGATCGGAAGCCCTCGATGGCCACCGACGCGCACGCCGTGCCGGCGTTCTGCACGAAGACCATCCCGTTCTGGCCGTCGGGGGTGCGGAGGTACACCCCCGGCAGATGGCTGGTGACGACGCCGGTGGCCGCCGCGGGCTCGCTCCAACCCGTCTCGGACAGCGGCACGGCGGCGTAGCGGTCGAGCGACAGCCGGCCGAACGCCGCGCCGCCGGGCGCGTCGACGGTCGGCATCGTCACGGCGGCCACGGCGGCGGCGGGCTCGCCGCGCAGCGGGGCCGGCGGCAGGCCCCCCCACAACGCCGACGGGGTGCCGAGGACGTAGGCCGCGTGGAAGTCGGCAAACCGGTCGCACAGCGGCTCGGGCTCCCCGGGCGCCACGACCGGCCGGTCGGACAGCGTGTCGCACGCGACGTCGGCCAGCGAGGCGCCTGCCCCCAGCCGGGGGTGCTCGCGCAGCCAGCCCTCCCACGCCGGGCCGTAGTCGCGCGCCGGGCGGTCGTTGAGGCTGTACACGACGGCCGAGGCCAAGAGCGCGCGCGTGTCGGCCGCCGGGCCGGCCGGCCGCGCGGGAAACCGCCAGGTCCCGCCGGGCGCCACGGCCGGGGAGCACACCGCGGCCAGGGCGCCGCAATCGGCGCATGCCGCGTCCCCGGTGGCCTGCGAGCCGCTGCCGACGCCGAAGTAGACCGCCATGAACCGCGTCGGCCGCGTGCCGGCGTTCTGTGCGGCGATGCCGGTGAGCCGGCGAAAGGCCGCGCCGGCGGTGGGCGGCGCCATGACCGGCGCGCCGATGCCGAGGTTCGGCACGAACGACACGCGCTCGTCGGCCGTCAACGCCACCGGCGCCGGGTCGGACGGCGGCTGGGCCCGGGCGGGCGAGACGGGCACGGCGGCGGCGAGGATCGATGCGAGGGCCGGGGCGAGCACGGCGAGCGGGGCGAGGCGTGGCATGGGGGGCTCCTGTGGCGTGGTGCGGGGCGGCGCGACCAGCGGCGTCGGACGTGTCAACGGCGATCCGTGCCCGAGGGTCACGTCGGAAACGGTGGGGGGCCGCCGGCAGCCCCGGGCCCTGCCGGCTGGGTGGGCGGTGTCGATCGTCGAAGGGTCAGGCCCGCCCGCGCGGGTTCGGCCGCCCCCGTGCCCGCCGCATCGGCGTCACCCGTCCGCGCCCGGCGCATCGCCTCCGGCGGCCGGAGCCGCGCCCGCCAGCCCGAGGTCGGCCGCCACCGCCTGCATGGCCTCGAGGACCGTCTGGAGGTGGTCGTCGAGCGGGACCCCGAACGCCGCCGCGGCGGCGGCGACCTCGTCGCGGTCGACGCCGGCCGCGAAGGCGTGGTTCTTCCACTTCTTGCGGATGCTCTTCAGGTCGACCTTGCGCAGGTCGCGATCCGGCCGCACGAGCGCCACGGCGACGATGAGGCCCGTGACGTCGTCGCAGGCGTGCAGCGCATGCTCCATGGGCGTGACGCGCGGGACGCCGGTGAAGTCGGCGTGCGATTGGATGGCGCGGCGGATCGGCTCCGGCCATCCGAGCTCGGCCAGGATGGGGTCGCCGGCGGCGGGGTGGGCATCGGGGAAGCGCTCGTAGTCGAAGTCGTGCAACAGCCCGGCGCAGCCCCAGGCCGTCTCGTCCTCGCCGCGCAGCCGCGCGTAGGCGCGCATCGCCGCCTCCACGGCCAGCATGTGGCGGCGCAGGCTCTCGCTCGGGGTGTAGGCGCAGACCGTCGCCCAGGCGTCGGCGCGGGTGGGCATGCTGCGAGACGCCGGCTCAGCGACGGCGGGCGCCGTTGCCGGGCTGCCCGCGGCGCGTGTTGCCGGGCGCCGGGGCGCGGCCGGGCGGGCTCCCGCGGCCCTTGACGTCCTCGATCACGACGTCGGGGATGACGGGCTCGATGTCGAGATCGGCGAAGTCGAGGTCCGGAACCTGGACCTGGTGCTCGCGCACCTGCGACTCGCGGGCCGCGGCCTGACCGCGCGCGGCGCCGGCATCGTGACCGCCTCGGCCGGTCGGGCGCGCGGTCACCTCGACGGCGCCGGACGGCACGTTGATCTCGACCGGCTCGCGCGCGCCGTCCGCGCGGGGCGCGGCCAGGGCGCGCTGCTCGTAGCCGGTCATCCGGCTGGTGCCCTGGAAGATGCCGCCCTCGTCGATCATCACCGCGGCGACGGCGATGTCGCCGAGGACCTGGCCGGTGGACAGGATCTCGAGCCGGCCGCTGCCGCGCACGTTGCCCTTGACCGCGCCGGCCACGGTGATGTTGCGCGCGTTGATGTCGGCGATCACGCGGCCGCTCTCGCCGATCACGACGTTGCCCCCGACCTCGATCAGGCCCTCGAAGGTGCCGTCGATGCGGATGCCGCCGTCGCTGCGCAGCGTCCCCTTCAGCGTCGTCGAGGCGCCCACGACGTTCTCGAGCGCCTCGCGTTCCGGATTGGTGTCGCGTCCGAACAAGCCCATGGCGTCTTTCCTCCCTCGGTCAACGCGCGCCCGTGCCATCCATCGATGGCCGCGGGTCCAGGGTCTGGCCGTCCTTCCAGACCTCGTAGTGTAGGTGCGGCCCGGTGGACATGCCCGAGCTGCCAGAGAGCGCCACCACGTCGCCGGGGACCACCACGTCGCCGACGCCGACCAGCGTCCGCGACAGATGGGCATACAGCGTGTTGTAGCCGTCGTCGTGCTGCACCAGCACCGACCAGCCGTAGCCTGGCTGCCAGCCGCTGCCCACGACGGTGCCCGGCGCGGTCGCCATCACCTGCGAGCCGTAGTCCAGCCCGATGTCGATGCCGGTGTGGAAGTTCGGGCGGCCGCGGAACACGCGCCACCCGAAATCCGAGGTCACAGGGCCGCGCGCGGGCCAGTTGGCCGGGTGCGGGTCGAGGTCGCGCGCCGCGCGTCCGGCGCGGGCGGGGCCGGCAGTGGCGGCGTCGTGGCGCGCCTGGGCGAAGTCGTGCAGGCGGTACAGCTCGGCCAGGCCGGCGGCCAGCCGGCGCTGGATCAGCGCCACGCGGTCGTGGTCCGGGCTGGTGGCGTTCGGACCGCCTTGCGGCGGCGCGCCCGGCGCGACCGTCCACGTGCCGGCGCCGGGTGGCAGGCCGAGCTCGTCGCGCAGCACGCCGCTGAGGTAGTCGACGCCGTCGAGCTGCAGCTCGACCGCGTCGATCTGGTAGCGCAGCGTGTCGAGCTCGCCCTCGGCCCGCTGGAGTGCCTGGTGCTGGCGTGCGATGGTGGCCTCGAGCGCCTTCTCGCGCCGGGCCGTGCCGGCCGACGCGCCGTCCAGGCGGGCGACCTCGGCCGCGAGGCGATCGGCGCGCGTCGCCTGGGCGTTGAACGCCGCCAATGCGGCCAGCACGGCCAGCGCGACCACGGGGACCAGCCGGGCGGGAACATGGATCGTCAGCCCCGACGACGCATCGAGCTGCCAACGCGGCATGGTGACAGTCACCTTCCTGGGGGCGGACGGTCCGGCAAGGGCAGGTCGCGCCGGCGGCGCGCCCCGCGACCTGAGCGGTACATCGTCGTCAATTATAGGAAGCGGGTTTCGGGCCTGTCAACCGCCTGCCGCGCCGGCGGCGGCCTCGGCGACGGCCTGAGCCTCTTCCGCCGTCAGCGCGTAGGGCGAACGTTGGCCGGCCAACGGTTTGGCGTACACCCGGATGCCGTTGCGGTGGTGGAGGCCCGAGAGCACCACGCCGTCGCCGTGGTCGTCGAGCATGGCCAGCGCAAAGCTCTGGTCGCCGCCGACGTCGGCAAAGGCCCCGTAGCGCAGCAGGCGCACGCGCTGCACGGCACGCCGCAGCCGTGCGTCGATGTCGGAGGCCCGGCCGTCGAGCCGCGCGAGGCCGCCCTCGGCCGTCGCCAGCCGGGCGGCCACGTCGTCCAGCCCTGCGGTGTGTGCCTCCAGGCGATCGACCCGCTGCGTGGCGGTCTCGATGCGCCGGACATACGCCTCCAACGCGGCCGCCACGTCGGCGCCGTCGACGCCGGTCATGAGGGCGTGGTAGTGGGCCTCGAGCCGCCGCACGCGGCGGACGGCGGCCACGGCGACCACGAGGGCGAGCCCTCCGAGGGCGACGCCGGCGATCGAGAGCACGGTATAGGCCTGGGGGACGAGCTCGGGGATGGCGGTCGAGTTCACGGCGCACCTCGGGTTCGACGCAGATGGGGCGGTCCGGGGCGCGGGGCCCCCGGCCGCCAGGCAGGATGCACGGATCGCGACAATTCTTGCGCCGGGGTGGCGCGGGGGTCAACTCCTCCGGCCGTGCCGGGCGTGCGCATCGGAGTCGGCGCCTCGGCGACATGCCACGGGAGGGAATGCGCCCGCCTCGGCAGACGCCGGGGGTGAGGCAACGCGTCGCTTTGACCCGCGCCCGTCGGGTGCATACGATATCCCGGCCGCGCGCCCGGCCCTGGGCTCCCCTCCCGACGAGGCGAAGCGCGCCGCGAGGTCCCGCGCATGGCGCACGCCGTCCCCGATCAACCGCACACTGCCGCCCCCCCTGGTGCCGCCGCACCGGAAGGCGCGCTCCCCGCGCTCGCCGCCGCCGCCGGCTACGTCCTCGGCGTCTCGTACCCCGTCCTGGCCCTCTCCACGGGCGTGCGGGCGGCCTACCAGCTCGTGGTCAAGGACGGCGGGCTGCTGTTCACCGGCCGCCTGGCGGACTCCCTCGGCCCGCTCCTCACCGCCGCGGCCGCCGCGCTCTACCTCGTCGCCGCCGTCGGCTTCGTGCGCCGCTCGCGGCGGGCGTGGCGGGTCTCGGTCGCCGCGCTGGCGATCGAAACCGCCTGCGTGGTGGCCGTCGGCACGCTCACGCTGCCGGGCATGCCCGCGCGCGCCGTCATCGGCGGGACGGTCTGGCGGCTGTACGGCATCGACTACGGCTTCTTCCCGCTCTTCCAGCCCATCCTCGGCCTGATCTGGCTGCTCTGGCCGGTGACGCGCCGCGCCTACGGCATCGCCCGGTCGCCGGGGGGCCAGGCGGGCGTGCCCGCGCCCGAGGCGCCGGCGTGAGCGCGCCCGCCTTCCTGGCGCTGGCCGACGGCACGGTCTGGCCCGGGCGCGCCCTCGGCGCGCAAGGGCAGCGGACCGGCGAGGTGGTGTTCAACACCTGCATGACCGGCTACCAGGAGGTGCTGACCGATCCCTCGTACTGCCGGCAGATCGTGGTGATGACCGCCCCGCACATCGGCAACACCGGGGTCAACGCCGAGGACGACGAGAGCACGCGCGCCTGGGCCGCCGGCTTCGCCGTGCGCCGCGCCAGCCTGAGCGTCAGCTCGTGGCGCGCCACCGGCACGCTCGACGACTACCTGCGGGCGCACGGCGTCATCGGCATCTCCGACATCGACACCCGGGCGCTGGTGCGCCACCTGCGCGCGCATGGCGCGATGCACGGGGCGCTGGTCAGCGGGCCCGACGCCGACCCCGAGATCGCCGTGGGCTTCGCCGAGACCGCGCCCGACATCAACGCGCTCGACCTCGTCGGCGAGGTGAGCTGCCGGGCGCCGTACGTGTGGTCGGAGCCCGTGGCGCCGGAGTGGTACCCCCTCGACGCGCCAGCGGCGGGCGATGGCGGGCCCCACGACGCCGGCCCGGCCGACGAGGCGCGCGGGCGGGCGTCGCTCGACAGCGTCGTGCGCGGCGTCCGGTCGTGGCTGCGCGGACCCGAGGCGGGCCGGCGCTACCGGCCGCACGTGGTGGTGTTCGACTTCGGCGTCAAGCACAACACGCTGCGCCTGCTGGCCGCCCGCGGCTGCCGCGTGACGGTGGTGCCGGCCCGGACGCCGGCCAACGTCGTCACGGCCGTGGAACCCGACGGCGTGCTCCTCTCCAACGGCCCCGGCGACCCCGACCGCCTCGGCGACATCGTCGAGACCGTCCGGGCGCTGCTCGGGCACGTGCCGATCTTCGGCATCTGCCTCGGCCACCAGGTGCTCGGCGCGGCGCTGGGCGGGCACTCCTACAAGCTCAAGTTCGGGCACCGCGGCGGCAACCAGCCGGTGCTCGACCGCCGGACGAACCAGGTGGCGATCAGCAGCCACAACCACGGCTTCGCGCTGGCGGACGAGGGCTTCGGGCCGGAGGTCGAGATCACGCACGTCAACCTCAACGACGGCTGCGTCGAAGGGCTCGCCGCTCCGGCCGTCCGCGCGTTCAGCGTCCAGTACCACCCCGAGGCCGCGCCCGGCCCGCACGACGCGGCGGACCTGTTCGACGCCTTCCTGCACGCCCTGCGCGACGCGCGCGAGAAGGCGACCAAGGCATGACCGACCGCCGGCGGACCATCCTCATCATCGGGTCCGGCCCGATCGTCATCGGGCAGGCGTGCGAGTTCGACTATTCCGGGGCGCAGGCGTGCAAGGCGCTGCGCCGTGCCGGGCACCGTGTGGTGCTGGTCAACTCGAACCCCGCCACGATCATGACCGACCCCGAGATGGCCGACGTCACCTACATCGAGCCGCTGACCGTCGACCTCGTCGCCAAGATCATCGAGCGCGAGCAGCCGGATGCGCTCCTGCCCACCGTGGGCGGCCAGACGGCGCTCAACCTGGCGGTGAAGCTCGCCGAGTCCGGCGTGCTCGAGCGGCACGGCGTGGCGCTCCTCGGCGCCTCGCTGCACGCGATCCGCGTGGCCGAGGACCGCGCGCTGTTCCGCCAGGCGATGCTCGACGCCGGCATCGCGGTGCCGCTGGGCGACACCGTCACCACCGTCGCGGGGGCGTTGGCGCTGGCCGAGCGCATCGGGTACCCCGTGCTGGTGCGGCCGTCGTTCACGCTCGGCGGCACCGGCGGCGGCGTGGCCCGCGACCCCGACGCGCTCGCCGCGGTCGCGGCCGGCGGGCTGCGGGCCAGCCCGGTGGGTCAGGTGCTGATCGAGCAGTCGGTGCTGGGCTGGAAGGAGTACGAGCTCGAGGTCATGCGCGACGGGTTCGGCAACTTCGTCGTGGTGTGCTCGATCGAGAACCTCGACCCCATGGGCGTGCACACGGGCGACTCGATCACCGTGGCGCCGGCGATGACGCTGACCGATCGCGAGTACCAGCGCCTGCGCGATCTGGCGCGCCGCGTGATGGACGTGGTCGGCGTGCAGACCGGCGGCTCGAACGTGCAGTTCGCCGTCGACCCGGCCGACGGGAACGTGGTGGTGATCGAGATGAACCCGCGCGTGTCGCGGTCGTCGGCGCTGGCCAGCAAGGCGACGGGCTTCCCGATCGCCAAGATCGCCGCGCTCGTCGCCACCGGCATGCGCCTGCACGACATCCCCAACGACATCACGCGCGTGACGCCGGCCAGCTTCGAGCCGTCGCTCGACTACGTGGTGGTCAAGATCCCGCGGTTCGCGTTCGAGAAGTTCCGCGGCGTCGACCCCACGCTCGGCCCCCAGATGAAGTCGGTGGGCGAGGTGATGGCGATCGGCGACACCTTCGCGGCCGCCCTCAACAAGGCGCTGCGCGGGCTGGAGATCGGGCTCGACGGCTTCGGGCGGGGCCGCGGGGACGACGGGGCGCCCGGCGGGGCGGCGACCGACGCCGCCGTCGCCGAGCTCGCCCGCCCGGTCTCCGACCGGCTGCCGGCGGTCGGCCGGGCGCTGGCGGCGGGCGCGGACCCGGACGCGGTGGCCGCGGCGAGCGGCTACGACCCGTGGTTCGTCGGCGAGCTGGCGGCGCTCGTCGCGCTCGAGGCCGCGGTCGCGGCGCACTCGCTCGACGCGCTGCCGGCGCCGCTCTTGACCGATGCCAAGCGCGCCGGCTTCTCGGACGCCCAGATCGCCCGGCTGTGCGCGCGCGACGGGCTGGCGCCGCGGGCGGCCGATGTCCGCGCGCTGCGCCACGCGCTCGGCATCCGCCCGATCTTCCGGCGGGTCGACACCTGCGCGGCCGAGTTCGAGGCCCACACCCCCTACCTCTACAGCGCGTACGCCCCGGCCGGCCAGGACGAGGCGCGCCCGGGCGACCGCCGCAAGGTCATGGTGCTCGGCGGCGGTCCCAACCGCATCGGCCAGGGCATCGAGTTCGACTACTGCTGCGTACACGCCTGCCAGGCGCTGTCGGGGCTGGGCTACGAGACCATCATGGTCAACTGCAACCCCGAGACGGTGTCGACCGACTACGACACGGCGGACCGGCTCTACTTCGAGCCGCTGACGGTCGAGGACGTGCTCGAGATCGTCGCCGTCGAGCGGCCGGACGGGGTGCTGGTGCAGTTCGGCGGGCAGACGCCGCTGAACCTGGCGCGGACGCTCGAGGCCGCCGGCGTGCCGATCTGGGGCACGAGCCCCGAGACCATCGACCTGGCCGAGGACCGCGAGCGGTTCGGGAACCTGCTGCGCCGGCTCGACATCCCCCAGCCCGAGAACGGCATCGCGCTCGGGCCGGCCGATGCCGACGCCATCGCCGAACGCATCGGGTACCCGGTGCTCGTGCGCCCGAGCTACGTCCTGGGCGGCCGGGCGATGGCGGTGGTCTACAACCGCGCGGACCTCGACGGCTACGTGGCGCAGGCCGTGGCCGCGGCGCCGGGCAAGCCGATCCTGATCGACCGCTACCTCGAGGACGCCTACGAGGTCGACGTCGACGCAGTGTGCGACGGCGAGCGCGTGGTCATCGGCGGCGTCATGCAGCACATCGAGGAAGCCGGCGTGCACTCGGGCGACAGCGCGATGGTGCTGCCGCCCTACCGCGTCAGCGCCTACCACCTCAGCGTCATCCGCGAGTACACCGAGCAGATCGGGCTGGCGCTCGGCGTGAAGGGGCTGATGAACGCCCAGTACGCCGTCAAGGACGACGTGGTGTACGTGCTCGAGGTCAACCCGCGGGCGAGCCGCACCGTCCCGTTCATCGCCAAGGCCACCGGGGTGCCGCTGGTCCGCATCGCGGCCGAGATCGCCGCCGGCCGGACGCTGGCGCAGATCGGGCTGGTCGAGACGCCGGTGGTGGACGGCTTCTTCGTCAAGGAGGCGGTGCTCCCGTTCGACAAGCTACCCGGTGCGCGCATCGAGCTCGGGCCGGAGATGCGCGCCACGGGCGAGGTGATGGGCCACGCCAGCCGCTTCGGGCACGCGTTCGCCAAGGCACAGCTCGCCGCCGGCACGTCGCTGCCGACGTCCGGCACGGTGCTGATCACGGTCAACGACTTCGACAAGGCGGCGGTGGCCAAGATCGCGCGCGACCTGGCGCATCTCGGCTTCGCGCTGATGGCCACGGCGGGCACGGCGGCCTGGCTGGAGGGCCTGGGGCTCGCGGTCGAGCGGGTCAACAAGGTCTCGGAGGGCTCGCCGCACGTCGCGGACGCCATCGCCGACCGCCGGGTGGACCTCGTCGTCTCGACCCCGTTGGGTCCGACGGCATTCGCCGACAGCCAGGCCATCCGCAACGCGGCGGTCGCCTACCGCGTGCCGCTCCTGACGACGCTCTCCGCCGCGGCGGCGGCCGTCACCGGCATCCGTGCGCTGCGCGAAGGCGAGCTGAAGGTGCGCGGGCTGCAGGAGCACTACCGCATCGTGGCGGCGCGGCCGGGGGCGTAGGCAAGGTGACGTGCCGGGGTGGATGTCGAGGCCGGGACTTGACGCGCGCGGCGCCGACCGGCTCTTGACCGGTGGGTGGGTCACCGCTAGACTGGGCCCGAGATGACGCCTGGATGCTCGCCTCCCCCGCGCTTCGCCGTATGCATTCGGAACGACGGCTCCGAGGACTTGGTCGTACGGCGCATCTACTCCGTGTTGACGGACGCCGACGCCGAGGCCAAGGGGTTCTTGAGGGTGATCGACGAGTCTGATGAAGACTACCTCTACCCCGCTGCATGTTTCGTCGAGCTTCACCTGGCCTCCGAAGTCGAGCAGGCGTTGCTGGCTGCGGTTTGAGCGCCGCAACGGAGAGGTCGGACCATGCCGTTCGAGGTCATCGGCCCGATCTCGGAGATCGAGATCATTGCTGCCGGCCACGGCGTGCGCGACCGACACCGACTCCGGGCAATGTACGGCGGTCGGCGCTGGCGCAAGCTGAAGGGCATCGCTGCCGTGCGGGTGGGTGACGGTCGGCTTTTCCGTGCGGAGCTGCACTGGTATGAGGCGCAGGGAATGGCCCGCGTCCGGATGAAGATCAAGCGCTTCCTCGACTGAGCCCTGCCCCAAGCCGTCGGCCCGCCTCGCCAAATCCGACGTAACCCCCCCGGGCCGCCACGGCGTTAATCGCCTTGCCGACGACCGCGCCCCGCGGCCGCCGCCGTCCCGTTCGCCACGCCTGGCACCGCGCCTCCGGCGCGCGCCGACCGCACCTGCCCGGTCCAGAGAGGTTGCGCCCATGAACCCCACCCCCGCGTCTTCCCCGACCCGTTCAGGTCGGGCCAAAGGTCTGGCGCGGATCGTCCTGGCCGCCGGCACGTGCGCCGCGCTGGCCTGGCACTTCGCCGTCCCCCATCCCAACCGCGCCGCGGCCCAGGTCGGCCTCAGCCCGACGCCGACACGGGCGCCGACGCCGACCGCCACGGCCGTCGCCGAGCCCGGGCTGTGCAGCGTGGTCGGCGAGCAGCGCGCCGACGCGGCGCAGGTCGAGGTCAAGCAGCCGCTCGGCATGCGGTTCCACCTCCGCGCCGTGTGCCCCGACGACGTCCGCGGGCGTGCCGACATCCTGCTGCTCATCGACAACTCCGCCTCGATGACCGAAGGCGGCAAGTGGGGCGCCGCCAAGGCGGCGGTGCTGGAGTTCATCACGCGGGTCGACTTCGACCGCAACCGCGTGGGCCTGGTGCCGTTCAACTCGAGCGCCTACGTGGCGCAGCCGTTGACCTTCAACCAGGACTACCTGACGCGTGCGCTGGCGGCGCTGCCCGCGCCGCAGAACAACACCGACATCGCCGCCGCCATCACGCTGGCCGACAAGGAGCTGAGCCTGGTCGGGCGGCGCGAGGCGGTGCACATCCTGGTCGTGCTGACCGACGGCCAGAGCAGCGCCGAGGCCATGCACGCCGCGGCCGGCCGTGCCCGCGCGCGGGGGGTGGTGCTGTTCGCCATCGGGCTCGGCGCCGACGCCGCGCAGGACGAGCTGCGCAAGCTCGCCGACAGCCCGAGCCACTACTACTTCGCGCCCGGCCCGGAGGCGCTGGCCGAGATCTACACGCGGATCGCCAGCCTCATCCGCGAGGTGCTCGTGACCGACGTCGTCGTCGTCGACCGGCTGGGCCAGGCGGTGGCGTACGTGCCCGAGTCCGGCCGGCCGCGGGCGCCGGCCGCGCTCGACGGCGGCCGGCACCCGCGGTGGGGCGTGCCGTTCCTGACGGTCGACGACACCGCGCTGACGTACGCCGTCCGGCTCCAGACCGGCGGTCGGCAGTCGCCCAGCGAGGCGGTCTTCGTGGACTTCGCGGATGGCGACGGCGTGCGGCGGCGGGTGCCCGTCACCCCGGCGGCCGTCGACGTCGTCGTCCCCGAGACCCGCTATGCGTACCTGCCGCAGCTCTGGAAGAACGCGTGCGTGCCGTCGACCCGCGCCGCCGACGTGGTGCTGGCGCTCGACAGCTCGTCGAGCATGACGGGCGAAAAGCTGGCGCAGGCCGTCTACGCCGGCAAGCGGTTCGTCGGGCTCCTCGACCTGCGCGCGGACCGCGCGGCCGTGGTCGCGTTCGACGCCGACGCCCGCGTGCTCCAGCCGCTGACACGCGACCGCGCCGCGCTCGACCGGGCGCTCGACGGGCTCGCGCCGGGGTTCGGCACGCGGCTCGACCGCGCGCTCGTCACGGCCGTGAACACCCTCCTCGACGTCACGCCCGCGGTCGGCAACCGGCCGGTCATCGTCCTGCTTTCGGACGGCCGGCAGTCCGAGGCCGCGCCGCTGGTCTACGACGCGGCCCGCCTGGCCGCGGCGCGCGGCGTGACGATCTACGCGATCGGCCTCGGCGACGACGTCGACCGGGCGCTGCTGCAGGCCGTGGCCGGCGGCACCGCTCGCACGTACTACGCCCCCCAGGCCACCGACCTGGCCGACATCTACGCCCAGATCGCGGGCCAGGTGGTGTGCAAGTAGGGCCGGCGCGGAGGCGTCGGCGGTGCTCGGCGCGCCGACGGGGTGGGACGCGGGAGCCCGGGCCCCACGCACTTCAGGTCAACCTGGGACCGGGGGCTTCCAGCCCGCGGTCCCAGGGGCAATCGCCCGTCGCCGCTCGAGGCCGGGTCAGATCGCGTTCGCGCCGGCCTCGCCTTCCGTCGCCAGCAGCGCCTCCAGCCCCGCCTGGTCGAGCTCGGCCACCCCCAGCGCCCGGGCCTTGTCGAGCTTCGAGCCCGGGCCCTCGCCGACGACCACGTAGCCCGTCTTGCGGCTGACGCTGCCGACGACCTTGCCGCCGGCGGCCTCGATGCGCGCGGCCGCCTCGTCGCGCGTCCACGTGGGCAGCGTCCCGGTCAGCACGAACGTGCGGCCGGCGAGCGGTGCGGCCGCCACGGCCGTCTCGCCCCGTGCGGGCGGCACCCAGTCGGGGTCGGCGGTCCGGACGCCGAGGTCGTCCAGCTTGGCGATGAGCTCCCGGTTGTGGGGCGAGGCGAACCACGCGACGACGGCCGCGGCGATCTCGGGCCCGACGCCGTCGACGCGTTGGAGGTCGTCGGCGGTCGCCGCGCCGAGCGCGGCCAGCGAGCCGAAGTGGGCGGCCAGGGCCTGCGCCACGACGCCCCCGACATGGCGGATGCCGAGGCCGACGAGCAGGCGCCGCAGCGGGCGGTCCCTGGCGTCGGCGACGGCCGCCAGGAGGTTCTCGATGCGCTTGGCGGCGAACCCCTCGCGGCCCTCGAGGTCGGCGGCGCGGATGCGGTAGAGGTCCGCGACGTCCTCGACCAGCCCCCACGCGACGAACAGCGCGGCCAGCTTGGTCCCCAGCCCCTCGATGTCGAGCGCGTCGCGCCCGACGAAGTGCTCGAGGTGCCGCAGGCGCTGGGCGGGGCAGGCGGCGTTGACGCAGTAGGTGTCGGCCTCGCCCTCGGCGCGCGTCACCGGCTCGCCGCAGCGGGGGCACGCCGTCGGCATCGCCCATGGCTCGGCGTCGGGCGGCCGCAGGTCCGGCACCACCCGCAGCACCTGCGGGATGACCTCGCCCGCGCGCTTGACGAGCACGGTGTCGCCGACGCGGATGTCGCGCTCGCGCACGTAGTCCTCGTTGTGCAGCGTGGCCTGCGAGACGGTGACGCCGCCGATCTGCACAGGCGCCATGGTGGCGTGCGGCACCAGCCGGCCGGTGCGGCCGACCTTGACGTCGATGGCCACCACGGTGGTCGTCGCCTCCTCCGACGGCGCCTTGAACGCGACGGCCCACCGCGGGTGGTGCGACACGGCGCCCAGGACGTCGTGCAGCGCCAGGTCGTCGACCTTGATGACGACGCCGTCGGCGAGGTAGTTGAGGTCGCGCCGGCGCGCGAGCCAGTCCTCGGCGAACGCGACGGCGGACGCGAGGTCGGCGAAACGGCGGATGCCGGTGGCGATGGGCAGGCCAAGGGCCTGCAGCCCGTGGAGCATGTCCCAGTGCGTGGCCACGCCGAGCGCGCGCGGGTCCGGCATGCCGTAGACCCACAGCCGGAGCGGCCGCGCCGCGGTGGCGGCCGGGTCGATCTGGCGCAGGCTGCCGGCGGCGGTGTTGCGGGGGTTGGCATACGGCGCCTGCCCTTCGGCCTCGAGGCGCGCGTTGAGCGCGGCGAAGTCGTCGAGCGGCATGTAGACCTCGCCGCGCACCTCGAGGTCGGCCGGCACCGTGACGCCGGGCGGCAGGGGGTCGGCCGTGGCGGGGATGCGCAGCGGCACGCTCTGCATCGTGCGGACGTTGGCGGTGATGTCCTCGCCGACGAACCCGTCGCCGCGTGTGGCGGCCTGGACGAACACGCCGTCGCGGTAGCGCACGCTGACGGCCAGGCCGTCGATCTTGGGCTCCACGACGAAGGCGAGGCCGTCGAACGGCACGTCGTCGGGCAGGCGGCGGGCGAGGCGCTCGCCCCACGCCCGCACCTCGTCGGCCGTGAACGCGTTGTCGAGCGAGAGCATCGGCACGGCGTGCGCGACCTTGGCGAAGCCGGCGGCGGGCCCGGCGCCGACGCGCTGGGTGGGCGAGTCGGGGGTGACGAGGTCGGGATGGTCCCGCTCGAGCGCCTTGAGCCGCTCGACGAGGGCGTCGAACTCCGCGTCGGCGAGCGTGGGGGCGTCGAGGACGTAGTACAGGTGGTTGTGGCGCCGGATCTCGGCGCGGAGGCGGTCGGCCTCGGCCACGGCGGCAGGCGGCGCGGGGGCGCCGATGGCGGCGTCGGCAGGCGGGTCGTCGCCGGTCGCCGGGGGTGGCGGGGAATCGGCCGGTGTGCCGTCGGTCATGACGGTAGTATGCCATCGCGACGGGGGACGGGGCAACGGGTGCGGAGACGCCGTTCCTGGGCGCATGCGCGGTTTGCCACGGCGCTGCGTCTGCGACGGGTCACGTCCTCGAGCCCGCGGGCGTGTAGAATTGACGTGTGAGCGATGCTGTGACGCGCGGTGCGGCGGACGGGTGGGGGCGGCGCGAGGGCTGGTTGTGCTTCGCCGCGTTCGTCGGCACGGTCTTCCTCGCCAACTACCTCGTCGGCCACGTCGGCACCACGTGCCTGCCGGGCGGCCCGTGCGTCATCCCGGTGTGGCCGGGCGTCATGGCGCCGTCGGGCGTCCTGGCCGCCGGCGTCGGGTTCACGCTGCGCGACCTCGTCCAGCGGCGGCTGGGCGTGCGATGGTCGGTGGTCGCGATCGTCGTCGGCGCGGCCGCCTCGGCGGCGGTGTCGCCGCGGCTGGCGCTGGCGTCCGGAACGGCCTTCCTGCTCTCGGAGCTGTTCGACCTGGTGGTCTACACGCCCCTGCAGCGCCGGCACCTCTACACCGCGGTGGTGGCCTCCAACATCGTCGGCCTCGTCGTCGACAGCGCCGTGTTCCTCGTGCTCGCGTTCGGCAGCCTCGAGCTCATCGCCGGGCAGATCGTCGGCAAGCTCTGGATGACGGTCGCGTTCCTGCCGGTGATCGGCGCCGTCCGCCGCCGCGACGCACGGCGCGGCCCGGCACCGGGCTACGCGGGGTCGTAGGATGGGTGCCGAGGGCAGCGACGTCCGCGCGGCGGCGGTCCCGGACTTCAAGGCGCTCGGCCGCCCGGTGTCCGGGCCGTCGCGGGACCTCGAGACGTTCCCGGCGCCCGCGCACGTGGCCGAGGTCACGTTCACGTCCGACGAGCTGACCAGCCACTGCCCCGTCACCCATCAGCCGGACTTCTACACCGTCGAGATCCGCTACCGCCCCACGGAGCTGTGCCTCGAGAGCAAGAGCCTCAAGCGCTACCTCTGGAGCTTCCGCGACGAGGCGATGTTCGCCGAGACGCTCGCGTCGGTGATGGCGCGCGACGTCGTCGGCGCCACGCGGGCCTCGCACTGCCGCGTGACGCTGCGGCAGCACGTCCGCGGCGGCCTGCGCCTCGAAGCGGTGGCGGAGATCGGCGCGTAGGGCGCGTGGCGCCAGCAGGCTGCCCCGTCACCCGGCGTCGCCGCGCGCCCGCGGCGGCGGCGGGCCGAAGTACTGGTAGTACTGGCACGGGATGCCGGCGTTGTACAGCTTGCGCCGCCGGTCGGCCGTCCAGCCGAAGCACCGCTCGAAGTCGGGGAACCCGCTCAGCCAGTAGTGGCTCCACGTCCGGTACGGCGCCAGCGTGCGCCCGAGCGCGTGGTACAGCCGCGCCACCGACTCGGCGTCGCCGGTGCGCGCCCCGTACGGCGGGTTGCTGATGATCACCCCGTGGTCGGCGTGCGCGTGGAAGTCGGTCGCCCGCATCTGCTTGAAGCGCACGCCCGAGGCCACGCCGGCGTCCGCCGCGTTGGCGGTGGCCAGCGCCACCATCGCCGGGTCGAGGTCGCTGCCGGCGATGTCCAGCGGCCGGTCCCACGCGGCCCGGTCCATCGCCTCGCGGCGCGCGGCGTCCCACGCCGCCCGGCCGACCGCCGGCCACGCCATCGCCGCGAACGACCGCCGCAGCCCCGGCGCGATCGACCGGCCGATCAGGGCCGCCTCGATCGGGATGGTGCCCGCGCCGCAAAAGAGGTCGACCAGCGGCCGGTCGGGCGACCAGTACGACAAGAGGACCAGCGCCGCCGCGAGCGTCTCGCGCAGCGGCGCGCCGCCCGCCGCGGCGCGGTAGCCGCGCTTGTGCAGCCCGTCGCCGCTGGTGTCGAGGCTGAGCACGGCCGTGTCGTCGCGCAGCGCCACCTCGATGCGGTAGGCGTCGCCGGTCTCGGGGAACCGTTCGACCGGGCCGTAGGCCCCCCGCAGCGCCTCGACCACCGCGCGCTTGACGATCGCCTGGCAGTCCGGGACGCTGGCGAGGCGCGACTTGACGGACCGCCCGTCGACCGGGAACGCAGCGTCGCGCGGCAAGAGGTCGGCCCACGCCAGGGCGCGCGTGCCGTCGAACAAGGCTTCGAAGGTCGTCGCATCGAAGGCGCCGACCACCAGCCGGACGCGGTCGGCGGCGCGCAGGTGGAGGTTCAAGCGTGGGACATCGGCCGCGCCGGCGTCGTCGGCGCGCACGCCGCCGGCGAAGGCGTGGGTGTCGCGGTAGCCCAGCGCGTGCAGCTCGCGCGCGACCACGGCCTCGAGGCCGGCGGCGGCCGTGGCGATCAGCGGCACGGCGACCGGGGGGTCACGCCCGCGCCAGCGCGGACCGGGCCTCGCTGGCGAGCAAGGCTTCCGCCCGGGCGAAGATCGCGTCGGCGTCGGCCGGCGAGTCGCCGACCGCGGTCATGCCCAGCCGGCCGCAGTCGCCCATGGCGCACAGCATGTGGAACACGACGCCGGACTGGCGGGCGTGGTCGTAGTGGATGCCGTGGCGGACCGCGATGTCGAACACGTCGTCGGGCGTGAAGGCGCGGTACAGCGGCGACTCGACGTGGTCGCTGGCGACGAAGCACTTGCGGGTGCCGCGCTGCGTGGTGAACGCGCCGGCGTCCGCGTCGTACGTGCCGTCGGTGAGGAACTGCAGCGTGAGGAACGGGTGCGTCGTCCCGCCCTTGCGCAGGTTGATCTCGATGGCGTAGGCATCCCAGCCGCCATCCGGCCGCCGGACGACCACGAAGTCGACCGCGAACCGGCCAAGCACGCCGTCGGCGGCCAGGACGTCGCCGACCCGCGCCCCGAGGCGCATGATGTCGGCGGCGTAGCCGGGATCGGCCGGGAAGCGGCAGCCGAGGTAGCTCTGCCCGCTCTCGCCGCCGAGGAGCTGGTCGTGCGTCGAGAGGCGCTCGACCGTCCCGAGCGGCGTCACCCGGAGCTGGGTGCTGGGGCTGCGCAGGTCGTCGCCGACGATCCGCTCTTCGGCGATGCCGCCGTTTGCGGTGAGCTTGGCCATGAAGGCCGGGTAGGCCACGGCGGGCGACTCGAACCGCATGGCGCGGACGCGTTCGGCCACGGCTGCGCGCGCGTCGGGCGTGCCGGCGGGCGGCAGGCCGTCCAGGTCGACCACCGCGTTGCCCTCGCCCGAGACCCCCTCGTTGAGCTTGACGATGACCTGGCGCATCGCCGGACGCCGCGCCCGCATGTCGGCGATGGCGGCCACGACGTCGGCCTCGCCGGCCAGGTCTTCGATGCCCAACGGGTGCGGAACGCCGGCGTCGGCGAACACCTTGCGGCCGCCGCTCTTGGTCCCGTGGACGAAGTGCCGGGGGTCGGCGCCGTACATCGGGATGCCGAGCGCGAGGGCGAGGTCGCGCTCGATCAGCGTGGTGTTGAACGGCACGAGGTGGCAGCGGTCGAGGTCGGGGATGAGGCCGCGCAGGTGGGCGATGAGGTGGGGCCGCTCGAGCAGCTTGAGGCTGAGCGGTCGCGACGACCCGTCCATCGGCGTGACGAGCTTGAGCCGACGGCGGGCGTGGCTGGCGATGATGCCGGGCAGGAGGCCGAGATAGTAGTCGACGACGTCGGGGTGCACCGGCTGCGACGTCACGTAGATCAGCCGCGCCCGCGGCTGGCGCAGCAGGAGCAGCAAGAACAGGAAGCGCTCCTCGTACGCCTGGATCTCCGACGGCCGCAGCGCCACGTCGACCGACAGCGACGGGACGACGACGATGGTCTGCGCGTCGTCGCTCATGGCCTTGATCGACGTCCAGAGCGGCACGAGCTTGCGCTGGAGGGCGTCGAACCGCGCGGCGGCATCGTCGGCGGTCATGCCGAGGTCGTAGGGCGGCAGGTCGTGGCTCATCGGCGGCCTTTCGGGGCGAGGGCATGCGGCGGCGCGGCAATGCCCGCGCGGGCGGGAAACGGCACGCGGCGCGGGCCGGCGAGAGTATGCCACCGGTCGCAGGGGGGCGCAACGGCGGCGGTCCGACGGGGCGGCACGCGGCGGTGTCCGTGCCCTGCCGCAGTTGCGCGATGGCGCCCCGTGGGCTTACCATCCGGCCGGCGCCCGGCTCCGGGTGCCCAGAAGCCCACCGACCCGCGCGGCATCTCGACGGAGCACACCCCATGAGCGAGTCCTTCGACTTCGGCGGCGACATCGTCTGGTACCCCACGCCCGACTACGTCGAGCCGGCGCACCTCACCGCCTTCATGCGCGAGCACGGCCTCGCAACGTTCGAGGACTTGATGCGGCGCTCGACCGAGGACGTGGCGTGGTTCACCGACGCGGTCCTGCGGTACCTCGACATCCAGATGCGCGTGCCGTACACCGAGGTGGTGGACCTCTCGGCGGGCGTCATGTGGCCGCGGTGGTGCGTCGGCGGGCGGATGAACATCGCCCACAACTGCGTCGACAAGTACGTCGGCACGGCCATGGCGTCGCGGCCGGCCGTGGTGTGGGAAGGCGAGGAGGGCGCGACGCGCACGCTGACGTACGGCGAGCTGCACGCCGCGGTCAACCGCGCGGTCAACGCCCTGCGGTCGCTGGGCGTCGGACCGGGCGACGCCGTGGGGCTGTTCATGCCGATGACGCCCGAGATCGTGGTGGCGCTGCTCGCCGTGGCCAAGCTCGGGGGCATCGTGCTCCCGCTCTTCTCGGGCTACGGCAAGGACGCCGTCGTCACGCGGCTGGCCAACGCCGACGCCAAGGCGCTCTTCGCCGCCGACGGGGCGTTCCGGCGCGGCAAGGTGGCGGACATGAAGTCGGTGGCCGACGCGGCGGCGGCGGAGGTGCCGACGCTGCGGCACATGATCGTCGTGCGCCGCACGGGGCACGACGTGCCGATGCGGGCCGGGCGCGACCACTGGTGGCACGAGCTGGTGGACGCGCAGCCCGACGTGGCCGAGGCGGCCGACACGTCGGCCGAGGACGTGGTGATGGTGATCTACACGTCGGGCACGACGGGCCAGCCCAAGGGCGCGGTGCACACGCACTGCGGGTTCCCGGTGAAGGCGGCGCAGGACATGGCCTTCGGGACGGACGTGCATGCCGGGGACGTGATCTACTGGATGACGGACATGGGGTGGATGATGGGGCCGTGGCTGGTGTTCGGCTCGCTGGTCCTCGGCGCCACGTGCCTGCTCTACGACGGCGCGCCGGACTACCCTGGGCCCGATCGGCTGTGGGCGCTGGTCGAGCGGCACCGCGTGAACCAGCTCGGGGTGTCGCCGACGCTGATCCGCAGCCTCATCCCGCACGGCGACGCGCCGCACCGGGCGCACGACCTCGGCAGCCTGCGGTGCTTTGCCTCGACGGGCGAGCCGTGGAACCCCGACCCGTGGCGGTGGCTGTTCCAGAGCGTGGGGCACGGGCTCAGGCCGATCGTCAACTACTCGGGCGGCACGGAGATCTCGGGCGGCATCGTCATGGGCAACCCGATCCTGCCGCTCAAGGCGTGCGCCTTCTCGGGGCCGTGCCCGGGCATCGCGGCCGACGTGCTCGACGAGCACGGCAACCCGGTGGTCGGCGCGGTGGGCGAGCTCGTGATCAAGGCGCCGTGGATCGGCATGACCCGCGGCTTCTGGCGCGACCCGGACCGCTACGTCGAGACGTACTGGTCGCGCTGGCCGGGGATCTGGGTGCACGGCGACTTCGCCGCGGTGGACGAGGACGGCCAGTGGTTCATCCTGGGCCGGAGCGACGACACCATCAAGATCGCGGGCAAGCGCCTCGGCCCGGCCGAGGTCGAGTCGGTGCTGGTGGCGCACCCGGACGTGGTGGAGGCGGCGGCGATCGGGGTGCCGCACGACGTCAAGGGCAGCGAGCTGGTGGTCTTTTGCGTGCTGGCGGCGTCGGCGGCGCCGTCGGACGCGCTGCGGGCGGAGCTGCGGCGGATGATCGTCGACGCGATGGGCAAGCCGCTGGCGCCGCGCGAGGTGTGGTTCGTCAGCGACCTGCCCAAGACGCGCAACGCCAAGGTGATGCGCCGCATGGTGCGCTCGGCCTACCTGGGGCAGCCGGCGGGCGACACGTCGTCGCTGGTCAACCCGCAGGCGGTGGACGAGATCGCGCGGGCGCGCTGACCGCTACGCCTCCATGGCGCGGATGGCCGCGATCTGGGCGAGGTTCCACGGGTCGTCGCTGAGGGGGGTGGCGAACCAGGCGTCCAGGATCTCGAGGGCAATCGGGATCGAGGTGAGCCGGAGGCTGAGGGCCAGGGCGTTGGCGTGGTTCCAGGTGCGGGCGCCGCGCGCGGTCTCGGCGTCGTGACACAGCGCGGCGCGGATGCCGCGGACCTTGTTGGCGGCGATGCTCGCGCCGGTGCCGGTCCAGCACAGCACGACGGCCTCGTCGGCCTCGCCGCGGGCGACGGCCTCGGCGGCCTGGCGGGTCACCGCGGGCCAGTCGGCCTCGGCGTCGCCGGCGGGACCGAAGTACGCGACGGTGTGCCCGCGGCGCTCGAGATCGGCGCAAATGGCGTCGACGAGCGGGGTGCGGGCGTCGGTGCTGAGGGTGATGCGCATGGGAGGCCGTCCTCGGGATGGGGCGCCTGGGCGATGGGCCGCACGATCGCGGGGTCGCGGGTTCGCGGCTGGCGGGACGATCGCGGCCGCGCGGCGAGGGCGATAGGCTAACAATGATAGCGGCCGCCCGTCGCCGACCCCGCGCACGCGATGTGCGCGGGGTCGGGACGGGCGGCCGCAGGTCGCGCCTACGCGGCGGGACGGGGTGCGTCCGGGTGGTCGTCGCCAGTCGGGCCGAAAGGCGGCGGCGCGGAGATGGGCAGCACCCCGTCGGTGCGCCCGGCGTCCGCCAGCGGGATCATGGTAGTAGGAGGAGCCGGCGGGCGTGCCACGTGCTCTGTGGATCTCAGGTACCACAACTCCGCGGCCGAGCGCTCACGGGAATCGAGAAGGTCGACCAAGTCACCGACTCGATCCCGTGCAGCAGGGCCGTCCTCCCACGCCGCGGCGCGATCTTCCTTGGCACGGCGAACACGTGCCGGCGGCTGCGCAAATTGCAGGATCACACCCGTCTCAGCTTCGTGACGAAGACCGAAACGTCGGAGCAACGCTTCCGCCTCGACTCCGAGATCACGCTTGAGGGCAGCGCGCCCGGCATCTTCCAGCAAGCTGGCATACCGGTGGCGCAGCACCACGCTACCGACCAAGTCGTTGAGCCGTCGCGAGATGACCATCTGCCACATGCCCTTCTCCGAGATCTCCATGAACTGCAAGAGGAAATCGGTCCGCACCGTTCTCGGATCGAGGTGATAGGCCCAGTCAACGGCGATCTCGATCACCCTGCCATCGGCCGTCAGGACATTCGGATGGTGGGTCTTGATCACTGCCATGCGTGCATCGACTGGCTCACGCTTCCGTTCGACTCCGGGAAGGACGACGGTCCACGCATTGCGTCCCACGATCCGGTAGCGGCGGTCCGCTGGCCGAAAGACCACCCCGAAGCAGTTCTCTGGGGGGCGGTACATGAAGTGAGAGCACGCCAGCACGACCACTGAGCAGACCGCCAGGGCACCGGCGATCCAACTGAAAGCGGTGTCGGGAAACACCACGGCCACGATGGCCAGGACGAACGTCCCGGCCCACATCAGCGCACCCATCTCTGCTCTCCGTTTCTACCCTGGCGGGCGGTCGGGACAGCGGGGCTTCGACCGGAATGGTCCGGTGTGGTCTCAAGTGGGGCCCGATCGAAGCGACAGTCGGGGGGAGGAGGATCCCCGGCGAGACGATGGTCCTGCCGTACGGCAGGATGGCGTTTTGCGCGCATAGCGTAACATACTCGAAGTATCTATGTCAATATACATAACAAATTTTAAGGATCGCGCTGGCGAATCTGTGGTAAACTAACGTAGTTTGAGCCGTGTGTCTTTCAGCCATCCTTGCCGCACCCCGACCACCAGTGTCCGACCCGAACGCGGGCCTTCCGCCCTACGATCACCTCTCCACGCGAGGCAAGGCCGCGGTGCTGGACTGCCGCCGGCTCGTCGAGCGGTACCCCAACGCCGCCCCAGCCGCGCACAGCGGGCACCTCGACGCCTGGCTGCAGGTGCTGTCGGAGTGGCGGATGCCACAGGCCGTGCTGTTGGCGGCCGTGCTGCGCACCACCGCCCCCGACGAGCCCCTCGATCTGGTGACACGGCTCGGCGACGCGGCGCCTCGGGTGCTGGCGCTGTCGAGGGCATGCGCGGCGCTGGATCACGTGCCCGAGCGCTGGCCGGCCGCCGACGTCGACCGTCGCCGCGAGCAGGCGGCCATCCTGCGGTCGCTGTTCGTCCAGGCCTACGCCGACATCGAGGTCGCGCTGTTGGTGCTGGCGGCGCACGTGGCGCGCATGCGGGCCATCGACCTGTTGGACTACGACACCGCACGGCACCTGTGCAGCACCAACGACGCCATCTTCCTCCCGCTCACCGAGATGCTCGGCATGTGGCGGCTGCGGTACGATCTCGGCGATGTCAGCCTTGCGCGCATCGACCCGCGCAAGGCGTGGGACCCCATCCAACTGCAGCTCGAGGCCGTGGCCGCGCAGCGCGCCGAGCACATCGCCAACCTCGTCCGCATGCTCTCGGACGCGCTGCGTGCGGCGGGGATCGACGCCGAGGTGCGCGGGCACACGCCGCGCCCGTCCGGCGTGTATCGCCACGTGCGGCGCGGGGAGCACCAACCGGAGGTGGTCCGCCGACTCAAGCTCGACGTCGTGGTCCAGTCCCGCGAGGCGTGCTATCACGCCCTGGCCTGCGTGCATCACACCTGCCCGCCGCTGGACTGGCGCTCGCTGCAGGGCAGCGCCTTCCACGACTTCATCGCGGCGCCGACGTACAACGGCTACCGCATCCTCGGGACGACCGTAGGCTATCGCCCGACCGCCGGCGACACCCGCACCGTTCTGCGCACCGACGTCCGCATCTTCACGCCCGCGATGCGCCGCGTGAACTGGCACGGCGTCGTCGGCGCCCGCTACCTCGGCGCGCCCGAGACGATCGAGCGCGCGTGGTGGGACGACGAGGAACGGCGGTCGTTCGTCAACGCGCGGCCGCCGGGGAGCGACTCGCAGCAGATCGCCGTGTTCACCCCGCTCGGCGAGTCGTACCCGCTCCCCGCGGGCAGCACGCCGATCGACTTCGCCTACCGCATCCACTCCGACATCGGCGACCACTGCAAGCGGATCTGGGTCAACGGCGTGCTGGCGGGGGTCGACCGGCCGCTGGGCAACGGCGACCTGGTCGAGATCGAGACCGACCCGCACCTGCTGGCGGTAGAGAGAACCTGGGTCGACATCGCCAAGACATCGATGGCCAAGATCAGCATCCGCCGGGCGCTGCGCCACCGCACGCCCGGCGTCCATCCCGGCCGGAAGCGCATCGACGACGTGCTCGTGAAGGAGCTCGAGGCCCAGGGCCTGCCGCCGGCGGCGCCGGCCGACGTCGACCGCTTCCTCGAGCGGCTGGCGCGCGACGTGGGCCTGGCCGACGTCGGCGGGCTCTACGAGCCGATCGCCCGGCCCGACATGGTGCGCGGCGCGCGCGGCCTGACGCCGTCGCACATCGCCGCGCGCTGGGTGACGACGCAGCTCGCGGGCTACATCGTCCGTGCCGATGGGCACCCCCTCGACATGCCGGTCGAGCGGATCCGCCTGGCGCAGTGCCCCGGCCACCAGCGCATCTGCTGCCCGACGCTCGCCAGCGACATCGTCGGGCGGCTCACCCTCGGCGGCACGCCCCACGCCAAGCTGCTGGTCCACCACCGCGACTGCCCACAGGCGCCGCGGCCGCCCGATGCGGTGCCGCTGGCCTGGCGCGTCGCGCCGCAGGCCGAGGCCGTGGCCCGCATCACCGTCGAGGCGTTCGACCGCCACCGGCTGCTCGACGACGTCCTGGCGCGCGTCTACGAACGTTACGCCGACGGTCTGTACCTCATCCGCGCCCAGGCCGAGGTCGACCGGAACCACATGGCACGCGTTCGGCTCGAGGCATCGGTGACCGGACCCACCGCGCTGCCGGCGCTCGACGAGCAGTTGCAGGCGATGCGACATGCGAGCACCATCGACACCTTCCGCATCGAGATGCTCTCGGAAGTCGAGAAGCTGCTGATCGCGCGCCGCGCCCGGGCCGCCAACCCCTACACGGCCATCGCGGTGCGCGACCAGCGGATGTTCAAGGGCCGCCACGCCGAGATCGCGCGCATCGACGACATGCTGCATGCGGGCCTGCGCGACCGCGCGGGTTGGAGCGGGCAGAACCTGGTGGTGGTCTACGGCATCAACCGCATCGGCAAGACGTCGCTCCTGCGGTTCCTGCGCGACAGCGCGCTGGCCTCGGGGGACTTTGCCACCGTGCTGCTCGATGTGCAGCGGTTGCCGTCGCACCGCGAGCCCGCGCTATGGGGCGGCCTGGCCGATGCCATCCGCAAGGCCATCGACCCGGCGCGCGCCGCCGCGACCGGGCGCGCGACGGGGCCGCGGCGGTTCAAGGCCCAGTCCGAGGGTGACGGGTTCGAGGACTGGTTCCACCAGGCCGTGCGCAGCCTCGGCGACCGACGCCTGGTGATCATGATCGACGAGCTCAACGTGCTCGACGAGCTGTGGGAGCCGCGCGAGTGCCAACGGGCGGTCCGCCGCCTCAAGGGGCTGGTCGAGGGCCACTCGAACGTCCGGTTCGTCGTCTGCGTCCAGGAGAGCTATTTCAGGACGCTGCCGCAGCGCGACCCCACCGTCGACGGCAGCGTGGCCCTGCTGCGAACCGGCATCGCGGTGGGGCTCGGGTTCCTCGACACGCGCGCCAGCGAGCAGCTCATCCGCGAGCCGATGGGCGAGGCGCTGCGTTTCACCGACGACCTGGTCGGGCGCATCACCTACCTCACCAGCGGCCACCCGTACTACATCCACACCCTCATGCACGACCTCGTGGGGCGCGCCCTCCACGAGAAGCGGCGCATCATCACGCTCGATCACCTCGACGCCGTCGTGGCCGACAGCCTCCGCCACGGCCCGCACCTGTTCCACGACTTCCTGCGGCACGAGCGCGGCGCCGCCCGCCCCGCGCTGGCCGCGCTCGCCCACGCATCGGGGCCGGAGCACCGCGGCGTCACGCTCGACGCCATCGCCCGTGCCCGCCGCGACCGCGGCCTGCGGCCCAACACCCACGCCATCGAGCAGGCGCTGCGCGCCTTGCACGACGTCGGCGTGGTCTCGCGCCGCGAGCTGGCCGGCGGCGCCACGTACGCGCTGCGCGTCCCGCTCTTCGCCGACTGGCTGCGCACCTACCGCCCTCTCGCTTCCCAACCCGACCTGGAGCCACGATGAGCCCCGCGATCGACCCCGTTCCGCACATGAAGGATCCCGCCCGGCCGGCCCCCGCCGCGCCGCCCCAGGCCCGCAACCCCTTCGCCCGCATGCTCACGGGCTACCAGCGCCATCGGTTCTTCGGCCGGCACGGCGAGATCAAGCTGATCATCGACAGCGTGTCGGCGCCGCACCACCCCAAGTCGCTGGTGTTCCAGGGCATGCGGACCATCGGCAAGACCACGCTGCTGCGTCACCTGTGCGACCCCTACGGTCCGCTGCTGAGACCCGAAGCCGACGCCGAGGTCGACAGCACCCTCGCCCCGGTCTATGTGGACTGCTATCTGTACCAGGGTGCAGCGGTCTTCGTGCCGATGCTCCGCGCGGTGCTGACGTCGCCCGAGGTGGTGCGCGCACGCGTGTTGGACGCGCAGGCGACGCCTCCGGCAGAAGGCGCTGCCAAGGCGGATGCGAAGGCGGCCCTCGCGCAGGTGCTCGAAACGCTCGCGGACCACGACGTGCG
>QEVT01000230.1 GCA_003576755.1 bacterium
CGGGCGTGGATGCGCGCCCACAGCCAGCTCATCGGGATGTCGGCGTGGCGCGCGCCGAACTTGCCGGCGAGGAGCGGCTCCCAGATGGCGGTGTACGCCGCGGCGCCCATCCAGCGGCGCACCCAGTCGGCGGCGCGGACGCGCTCGAGCGACTGCCAGTCGCGCGTCACCTTGAGCCACGCGATGCACAGCCCCATCCGGACGCGGTCGACAAACGGCATGCCCGGAAAGGTCAGGACCGGCACGACGCCGTCGAGGGCGAAGGGCCGGCCCTGGAAGAACTGGGCCGTCACCGGCCGGCGCGTGATGACGCGGTCCGCGACGCCCGTCTCGCGCGCCAACCGCAGGATCTCGCGGTCGCTGGTGAACCAGTGGTGGTAGTAGTGCTCGAGCGTCCACGCCCAGCGCGGGTCGCGGTAGCCGGCGGCCAGCCCGCCGGGTTGCGCCATCGCGTCGAGCACCGTCACCCGGCAGCCGGCCGCGAGCAGGTCGAGCGCGGCGGCCAGCCCGGCGAAGCCGGCGCCGACGACGGCGACGTCGAGCGGCGCGCCGCCGATCGGGGCCGGCGCGTCCTGCCCGCCGGGCATCATGACGCGGTCTCCGGCGCGCGCACCCCGCCGGTCGCGCCAGGACTCGCCGTGTCGTCCTCGCGGCCCATCGACTGGCGCGCCTGCCGCACGTCGATGTGGGCGCGCCACAGGAAGAACGCGCCGAGCGCGGTGATCGGCAGCCACAGCGCCACGTGCAGCACGAGGGTATACGGCGTCGCCACGGCCTGGTCGACGCCGGCCGCCACCAGGATGGCGATGCCCGGCAGGTCGAACGTGCCCCAGTGGCCGGGCAGCCCCGGGATGGTCGTGGCCAGGTTGACGATGCCGTTCATCAGCATCAGCGTGAGGAAGCTGACCTCGAAGTGGAAGGCATGCATGACGAACCAGTACTTGCAGGTCTCGAAGAGCCACACGAGGACGCTCGTGCCGAAGATCATGAACACCTCGCGACCGCGCGCCAGGCTCTCGAACCCCAACATGATCCGGTCGGCGGCGTCGCGGGCGGCGGCGTGGTGCCGGCGCGGCGCGAAGCGGTCGATCGCCGCGCCGTAGAGCCACCGGGAGGTCTCGGGACGGGCCGCGAGGAACAGGAACGCGACCAAGGCGGCCACGAACGCGAGCGTCAGCCAGACGATCAACGGGGCGTAGCCGGCCAGCGCCTCGGACTCGAAGTGGACGAAGGGGAGCGCGACGAACACGAACAGGAGCATCGTGAGGCCGTCGAACAGCCGCTCGATGATCACCGTTGGCAGGCTGGCGCCCATGCGCACGCCATACGTCTGCTTGAGGACGTAGCTCCGCAGGATCTCGCCGGCGCGGGCGGGGTACACGTTGTTGCCCATGTACCCGATGCACACGATGCGGAAGAGCGGCGCCAGCGGGATGTCGCGGATGTGCCGCATCATGTAGTGCCAGCGCCACGTCCGTGCGGCCACGGCCATGAAGTAGACCGCGACCCCCGGCACCAGCCAGACGTAGTCGGCGCCGTGCAGGGCGGCGACGAACGCGTCGAGCTTGAGGCCGCGGACCGCGATGAGCAGGAACAGGGCGCTGATCGCGATGCCGACGATCACACGCCAGCGAGCACGCATGCGATGCCCTCCGGGCGGATGGGAACGATTGGGTCGGCCGGGCAACGAACGAGCCGGCGGGGACAAGGCCGCCGGCTCGCGCTCCGAACGGGACAGACGACGTCGGGTTACCGACGCCGCGGATCAGCTCGTCTCGAGCGCCGGCACGAGCATGTCGCCGAGCACCCGCTCGACGGCCATGGTGTGCGAGCAGTAGCCCTCGTGCCCGAACGTCTCGCAGTCACAGGTCCAGTTGCCGCCATCGTAGCCGACGGCATGGTTGCGGTGATCGCCTTCCAACGTGACCTTGAAGGCATTGAAGTGGAACCGCTGCTGCTCCTGCGCATAACGGCCGGCCTTCTCGATCTTGCCGATCATCGAGGAGTGCATCATGTGGGTCCTTGTTCTCCTTCGCATGGGTCGGGAGCCGTGAGGCGTCCCGGAAGCGGATCAACAGGTGAGGCGGACGCACAAAAAAAGCGCGCTCCGACAAGCGAAGTGCGCTCCCTGCGGCGGTGCCGATGGACTCGGTGCTGAACGGTCAAGCGGGTCATCGGCAAGCAGTATAGGCGGGTGCGAAAGGCGTGTCAAGCGGCCTCCGGAGGCGATCCCAGCGGCGTCGGCGCACCGTCTCGGCGCGACCGCGGGGCAGCGCCCGGGGGCGGCCGCCCCCCATGGCCGGCGCGGGTCCGGGCTCACCGTTGCGGCGTCGCACCGGGCGCCAGGACGTACGGCGGCCAGAGCGTCCGCGCCGGCTCGCCCTGCCGGTAGCGCGCGAGGTTGGCGTTCAGGGTCTCGAGCCAGGCCGTCTGGTGCTCGGCGGTGGCGAGGCGGATGGCCTCGGTCTGCCAGCGGATCGCCGTCTCGAAGTCGCCGACCTCGGCGTAGGCCATGGCCAATGTCTCGCGCGCGTCGGCGCTCTGGCGCTTGCGCTCCAGCGCAAGCGCCAGCTCGACCGCGCCGCGGCCATCGCGCACGGCGTCGTCGGGCGCGGCCGCCAGCAGCCGCGCCAGCGCGTCGACGACGTCGGGGTCCGCCGGCGGATTGGCGACGGCGGCCGCGAGGTCGTCGCGCGCGGCCGCGTAGCGCCCCAGCCGCACCAGGCAGAAGGTCTGCTGCACCCGCGCCACGCCGTCTGTCGGCAGCAGCGCCACCGCGGTCGCGTAGAACGGCAGGGCCTCGTCGCAGCGGTCGCCCGCCCGCAGCAACTCGGCCAGCGCGAGCTGCGCCGCGCCGTTGGCGGGCTCGCGCGCCACGGCTTCGCGGTAGGCGGCCTCGGCCTCGGCGGCGCGCCCGGCCTGCGCCAGATGCTCGCCGAGCACCTGATGCACACCGCCGTCGGCAGGGTCGAGGCGCGCCGCCGCCTGGAGGTCGCGCACCGCGCCGTCGAGGTCGCCGAGCTGGCCGCGGGCCACGCCGAGGTTGCGATGCGCCCGTGCGCTGTCGGGGTCGTCGCGCACGACCTTCTCGTAGAGCGAGGCCGCAGCGACGGGATTGCCGTTGCGGAGGGCGAGGTCGGCCTGCGCCAGCCACGCGCTCGGCCCGACCTTGCTCTGCTCGAGCGCGGTCTCGAGCGGGTCGTCGATGGTCGGCCGGACCGTGCCGAGCTGCTCGAGGTGCGCCTGGTGTCGGTCGGCCTGGCCCGCCTTGCGGTACGCCTCCGCCAGCGGGCCGTGCACGGCCGACGCATCGGGCTGGAGCGCCAGCGTGGCCTCGAAGTGCCGGATCGCCGCGGCGGCGTCGCCACGGTCCAACGCGATCTGGCCGAGCAGCTCGTGCGCGAGCGCGGTTCGCGGCGCATCGGCCAGCACCGCCTCGAGCAGCGGCACGGCCGCGTCGATCCGGCCGAGCTCGTAGCGCATCTGCGCGGTCCGTACGCGGGCGGGGACGTCGCCGGGCGCCAGCGCCATGGCACGTGCGTAGGCGGCCGCCGCGGTCTCGAAGTCGCCCGCCAGCCGGGCCACGCGCCCGAGATAGTACGGCCAGCGCACGTCGGATGGCGCGAGCGCCTCCGCGTTGGCCAGCGGCGCGGCGGCGCCGGGCTGGTCGTAGGCCAAGAGCAGCGCGCCGAGCTCCCCGAACGCGGCCCCCAGCGCCTGGCGATCCGGCGACGGGGCCTCGCGCAGATCGACGGCCCGCTGGTAGGCGGCTTCGACCTGCTTGCGCGCCAGGGGGTCGAGGAGCGACACGTCGGGCAGGCTGATGGCCTCCAGGGCGTCGCGGTCCACGGCCGGCTCGGGCAGCCACGCACCTGGCGACAGGCTCGGCACCGGAAGCCGGCCGGCGCGGGCGAGGCCGGCGAGCCCGAGGGCAAGCGCCACCGCGAGCCCGGCCGCCCACTGCCGCCGGGTGAGGCGGCGGGAGCGGGCGGGTGCGATCACTGTGCTGCGGCGGGGCTCCCGGTGCCCTTGGCGAGCGTGTGGTACCTTCCGAGATCCAACCCTTCCCATTGCTCCACCTCCCCCGAGGGCCACGTCACGCGCACGGCGCCGACGGTGGGCTCGGCACCCAGGCTGAAGAGAACCCGCGGGTCGCCGGCCGACAGATAGCTGCCGTCGGTGTGTGCGCGCCCGACTCGCACCGCACCCGAGGGATGCACCAGCGCGACCGTGGCCCCGAGCTGATCGCGCGGCGGCATGCCGCCGACCAAGCGCAGGCCGAGCCACGGCTTCGCGGCGGCGGTGTTCAGATAGAGGTAGGCCGGGCCCTCGTTCTGCGCGACGAGCAGGTCGGCGTCGCCGTCGTTGTCGGCGTCGCCGACCGCGAGGCCGCGGCCGATCAGCGGTGTGGCGAACGGCGCGCCCGAGGCGGCGCTGACGTCCTCGAAGCGGCCGTCGCCGAGGCTGCGGTACAGTTGGTTGGTCTGCTTGAGCGGCACCGGGTCGCCGGCCTGCAGCTGCTCGAGCAGGATGTGGACGTCGCCGTTGGTCGTGAAGAGGTCGCGGTTGCCGTCGCCGTCGTAGTCCAGCGCCGCGACGCCGAAGCCGGTGAACAGCCAGCTCGGCGCCCCCAGCCCCGAGGCGCGCGTCCGATCCTCGAACACCCCGGCGGCGCTGCCGACGAACAGCGTGTTGGTCTCGCGGTTGATGTGGGTGATGAACACGTCGTCGATCCCGTCGCCGGTGAGGTCCTCGGCCACCACGCCCATGCCAGCCTCGGGCAGCCCCGCACGGTTGACGGCGATGCCGCGCGCGCGGGCCTCGTCGGCGAAACGGGCGCCGCCCTGGTTGATCCAGAGCTGGTTCTCCTGTGTGTCGTTGGCCACCAGGATGTCCTGCCATCCGTCGCCGTCGGCGTCGAACGCCACCACCCCCAGCCCGGGTCCGAAGGCCGTGGTCAGGCCGGCGCTCGTCGTGACGTCGGCGAACGTCCCATCTCCCCGGTTGCGGTACAGCCGGTCGGGCACGGGATTGTACGAGAGCGGGCCGCAGTAGTCGATGCGCCCCGCCGCCTGCGCCACACACGGCCGGTGCGTGGCGAGCGTGAAGTCGACGTAGTTGGCGTGCACGAGGTCGAGCCAGCCGTCACGGTCGAAGTCCACGAACGCCGCACTCGTGCTCCAGTCGGGGTCGCCGACGCCCGCCGCCGCCGTCGTGTCGGTGAACGTGCCGTCGCCGTCGTTGCGCCAGAGCTGGTCCGGACCCCAGCCCGTGACGTAGAGATCGACCCAGCCGTCGTTGTCGTAGTCGCCGGTCGCCGCGCCCATCCCGTAGCCGGTGGCGCGGATGCCGCTGGCTTCGGTGACGTCGGTGAAGCGCAGCGTGCGGGTGCCGTCCGGCGCGACCGCCAGGTCGTTGCGGAACAGCCGGTCGAGCGGTGCGTCGCCGGGCGGCGGGGGGACGGGCGCGGCGGCCTCGGCGGCCGGGGGCAGCGCGTGTCCTTGCACGAGGTACGCGTCGAGGTCGCCGTCGTTGTCGTAGTCGAGCCATGCGGCGCCCGCCCCCATCATCTCGAGGAGCGTCATGTCGCCGGCCATGCCGCTGACGTGCCGGAACGTCAGCCCGACGCGTTCGGACACGTCCTCGAACGGTGGTGCGGCGGGCGGGGCGCTGATGGGCGGCTTGGCACCGGCGCTGCCGCGGTCGGGGGGGGCGCCGGGCAGCGCCTGCCGACAGGCGGCCGCAAGCGCGGTCGTCTGGAGCGCCAAGAGCAGAACCGTCACGGCGTGGGTCCCGCGGTCGTTCCCCATGTCCCCTCTTCCCGTGCCGATCATATCACGGGCAGGGGGCGCGATCAAGGGACCGGCCCGCTGTCAGGCCGGCGGGGGCGCGCCGTGGGCCCACAGCCGGTAGACGTCGCGCGCCGTGCGGCCGGCCACGGCCGCCACGCGGCGCGACGCCTCGCGCGCGCCGACGCCCGCCC
>QEVT01000231.1 GCA_003576755.1 bacterium
CGCGCCTCCGAGGCCGAACCGGCCGCGGCGCCGTGGGGCCCGACCGGGGTCCCGCTCGCGACGCGCGGTGCTGCCCGGCCGACGCCGTGCGACGCCCGCCCCACGCCCGGCGGCGCACGCCCGTCGTCGACCCGTCGCCGGTCCGGCGGCCGGCACGCGGTAGCCCGACAAGGTGTCGAAACGCCGCCCGGGGGCTTGAAATCCCCCCCGCCGCCTTGCTAGAATCGAGGTCCCTACGCGCGTCCTCAGCCCCTATGTCCCGCACGGCCGGCAGCGGCCGTGCCTCCGTGAAAGGAGCGCGTGAGCATGAACGCTCGCCCTGATTTGGCAGACACGGTTCGGAAGGTTTGGCGGAGCCGCTTCTCCGCGACGGGCGTGGCCCGGCTCCCCGACGGCGGGCGTCGCCGCCGGAACAACCGCATCCTCCCCACCCTGGCCGCCGCCGCCCTGCTCACCGTTTCGGCGACGGCCGAGCGATCCATGGCCGAGCCGCGCGCCGACGTCGGCAGCCACGGCCAGGTCGCCGTCTGGACCGACGTCGGCGCCGCCAGCCGGATCGTCGCGGGGACCGACGGCCTCATCCACGTGCTCAACGGCACCACCGTGCGCCACACCCGCACCGACGGCAGCCTCGACAGCCAGACGCCGGTCAGCGCGGTGCGCGAGATCGCCGTCACCGGCACGGGCGGCCTCGTCGGCATGCGCGAGAAGGAGGTCGTGTGGCTGCAGCGCAACACCGGCAACCTCGGATGGCGCAACGTCGTCATGGGCGACATCCACGGGCTGCTCGGCGAGCGGCCGCCCTACCTGGCCGCCGTGGCGTGGAACCCGGTTGCCGACGAGACCACCCTCGTCTACGACAAGTGGGACACCGACGTCATCGTCTCGCTGCTCTCGCGCTTCCAGCCCGACGGGCGCGAGGGCATGGGCCACGCCCTGGCCAACCGGACGCACAGCTACTGGGACCTAGACTACGAAGGGGACCTCGAGCTCGTGCTGAACCGGGCCACGCAGGGCGTCGAGCGCTACCGCAACGGCACGCTCGTCGACGTGGTGCCGCTGCCCGCGCCGGCCGAGCGCATCGCGCCGAGCGTCGACGGCACGCTGTACTTCCTGTCGGAGCGCCGGTGGGTCTACCACGTCGACGCCACCGGCACCGTGCTCGACGTGTGGGACGCCGTCGACCCCAACCCCGGCGCGCGGTCCACGGTCACCGACATCGACGTCGACGCCATCGGGCGCGTCTACGTCGCCGACCCCGGCATGGGCCGCGTGCGCGTGTACGCCCCGACGCCGGGCCTCGTGCCGATCACCCCGCCGCGGCCGAGCTTCCTGGAGTGCGAGACCGCTCCCGACAAGTTCGCCGAGCCGCGGTTCCTGCAGCTCGGCGAGAAGACCAAGGTGACGCTGCGCCTCAACGGCAACTGCCCGTCGATGTTCGAGAAGGCCGACATCATGCTGGTCGTCGACCGCTCGGGCTCGATGGAAGGCGAGAAGATCGTGGCGGCGCGCGCGGCCGTCCAGACGTTCGTCAACCTGATGGACCTCGGCCGCGACCAGGTCGGCATGGTCGCCTTCCAGTCGTACGCCCGGCTGGCCGTGCCGCTGACGCAGGACCGCGACCGGATCCTGCGCGAGGCCGGCCAGCTCGTGCCCGAGGGCGGCACCGACATCACCGGTGCCATGGACATCGCCATCGACGAGCTGCTCGGCCCGAACCACCGGCCCGACGCCAAGCCGATCATCGTGCTGATGACCGACGGCGTGCCGTTCAACAACTCGCGCATGCGCACGCTGGCCTCGGGCGACCGGGCGCGCTACGCCGGCATCACGACGTACGCCATCGGGTTGGGCCTCGACGTCGACCCCGACCTCTTGCGGATCGTCGCGCGCGTGCCGGAGCTGTACTACTTCGCGCCGACCGCCGCCGACCTCGACGCGGTCTACAAGGCCATCGCCAAGCGCATCGCGGCGTCGGTGCTGCTCAAGCGGGTGACGATCGTCGACAAGGTGCCGGTCAACATGGTGTACCAGGAGGGCTCGGCGGTGCCGCCGGCCACGTGGGACGCCGCCGGGCGGACGCTGACGTGGACGTTCCAGCCGGTGCCGTTCAGCGGGCTGGAGATGAGCTTCTGGCTCGAGCCGCTCGAGGTCGGCGAGTGGCCGACCAACGTCAAGGCCGACTACGAGGGCATCGACGGCCTCGACCAGCCCGAGAGCGGCATCTTCCCGATCCCGCGCGTGGTGGTGGTGGCGCCGGACCGGCCGACCCCGACACATACCTTCACGCCCGAGCCGACCGTCCCGCCGACGGCCACGGTGACGCCGACGCCGACGGTGCCGCCGACGGTGCCGCCCACCCCGACGTCGCGGCCGGGGCCGATCTACGTCCCGATCGTGTTCAACAACCGGTGCTTCGACCGGCACACCGACGTGGTGCTGATCATCGACAAGTCGACGACGATGCGCCGCAAGGGCGCCGACGGCCGGCTCAAGCTCGAGGAGGCCAAGGATGCGGCACGGGCGTTCCTGCAGCAGCTGCGCTTCGCGCGCGACCCCGTCACCGGCGGCTACGACCAGGCGGCGATCGTGTGGTTCAACAACACGGCGCGCACCGAGCAGACGCTGACCAACGACCCGGCGGCGCTCTTGCGCGCCGTCGACCGCATCCGCGACCCCATCGAGGGCAGCCGGATCGACCTGGGCCTGTCGTTCGCCCACCAGCAGATGCTGAACCCGCGCCGGCGCTTCGAGAACACCCCGGCCATCGTGCTCTTGTCGGACGGCGAGCCGAACCGCGTTTCCATCGAGGGCGTGTACAAGGCGGCCGACGCCATCAAGCGCGACCGCATCGACCTGTTCGCCGTCGGCTTCGGCGCCGACATCCGGGAGTACGCGCTGCGGACGATCGCCAGCCGGCCGGAGCACTACTACTTCTCGCCGGACGGGCACGACCTGACGAAGATCTACCGGACCATCGCGGGCAAGCTGGTGTGCCGGTGAGGTGGGGGCGGGTCGTGGCGTGATCGCCCGGACACCGCCATGACCATGGCGGCGTCCGGCCGCATTCCGCCACGACCGTGCGGTAGGGGCGAAGCACCCGCGCCGTTTGCGGGTGCTTCGCCCTTGCCGTTCGCGGGTCTGCGGCGTGGCTCGGCCGCGCCGCCGAGCCTACGCCGCCCCGCCCCCCCCGCCGGACGGTGTGATCAGCCGGCCCAGCATCTCCACCGGCAGCGGGAAGATGATCGTCGAGTTCTGCTCGACCGCGATCTCGGTCAGCGTCTGGAGGTAGCGGAGCTGCAGCGCCGCCGGCTGCGTCTGGATGACGGCGGCGGCCTCGGCCAGCCGCTCGGCGGCCTGGGCCTCGCCCTCGGCGTTGATGATCTTGGCGCGCCGCTCGCGCTCGGCCTCGGCCTGCTTGGCCATCGCGCGCTTCATGTTGTCCGGCAGCTCGACGTCCTTGATCTCGACCGTGCCGACCTTGATGCCCCACGGCTCCGTCGCCTCGTCGATGATCTGCTGCAGCGTGTGGTTGATCTTCTCGCGCTCGGCGAGCAGGTCGTCGAGGTCGCTCTGGCCGATGACGTTGCGCAGCGTCGTCTGGGCGATCTGCCACGTGGCGCGCCGGAAGTCCTCGACCTGGACGATGGCCGCCCCGGGGTCGACGACGCGGTAGAACACCACCGCGTTGACCTTGACGGTGACGTTGTCGCGCGTGATGCCCTCCTGCGGCGGCACGTCGAGCGTGACCACGCGGATGTCGACCTTGGTCAGGCGGTCGACGAACGGGATGATGAACTTCAGGCCCTGGTCCTTGACGCCGGCCAGGCGCCCGAGCCGGAAGACCACGCCGCGCTCGTACTCCTGCAGGATGCGGGCGGAGGCGGCCACGGCCGCCAGGGCGAGCACGACGAGCGGCACGAAGCCGCCGATCAGCGCGAACAGGAACTCGAACATCGCTGGCTCCTCCGAGGCGTTGAGGGGCGGGCGGGCCGCCCGGTGGTGCGGTGACCCGGCCGACAAGGGTCCTTGCCGGTCTACGCGCGCGCCGCGCCGGCGGTTGTCGGCGGCGCCGCGCGACCGTCAGGCCGTCATGCCGAGCCCGGCAGCCATGGGCGGATCGGCGGGTCGGCGCCGTCGCGGAGATCGGGGTCGTCGGCCGGATCGTCGTCGATGGCGTCGTCCACGTCGTCCTCGGCGAAGCCGTCGTCGAAGCCCACGCCGCCCGCGAGGCCATCGTCGGGCAACGCCGCGCGGCCGGGCACGTCCTCGTCGCCGACGCCTGCGCGGCCGGCGGTCGGGCCGGCGGGGGACCCGGCACGGCCGAGCCCGCCCGCGGCCGCACCGATCCGCGCGTCCGCCGCGCCCGGGAGGGCGTCGCCGCGGCCCCCCTCCGGCGCCCGGAACACGCGGTCCAGCCGCGTCTTGAAGTCCGCCGTCTCGGCCACCGCCGCGTCGGACTGCGCCAGCACGTCGCGCGAGCCGCTGGGGTGGGCGGGGCCGACCACGCCGGCCGCCTCGAGCTGGTCGATGAGCCGGCCGGCGCGGGCGTAGCCGATGCGCAGCTTGCGCTGCAGGAAGCTGATCGACGCCGAGCGGTGCTCGCGGATGAGCGCGACCGCCTCGTCCCACAGGGGATCGCGCGCATCGGCCATGGCGCCCGCCTGCGGGTCCACCATCTGGTCCCACAGCTCGGGCTGGATCATCGGCTCGGGGATCCCGAGCGGAGTGGCGGCATCGGCCCCGGCGGCGCCCGGCGCCTTGTCGGCGCGCGCCGCGTACTTCCAGTACTGCACCAGCCGGTCGATCTCGGCGTCCGACACGAAGCAGCCCTGCAGCCGCCGCAGCTTGCTGTCGTCGCTGGCCATGTAGAGCATGTCGCCGCGGCCGAGCAGCTTCTCGGCGCCGGCGTTGTCGAGGATGACGCGCGAGTCGATGCCGCTCGACACCGCGAACGCGATGCGGCTCGGGAAGTTGGCCTTGATGAGCCCGGTGACGACGTCGACGCTCGGCCGCTGCGTCGCCAGCACGAGGTGGATGCCGGTGGCGCGCGCGAGCTGGGCCAGGCGGGTGATCAGCCGCTCGGTCTCCTCGGGCGCGAGCATCATCAGGTCGGCCAACTCGTCGATGACGATGACGAGGAACGGCAGCGGCGGCTCGCGGCGGTCGGCCAGGAGGCGGTTGTAGATCTCGAGGTTGCGCGCGCCGGCCTCGGCGAACATGCGGTAGCGCCGGTCCATCTCGCGCACCGCCCACTGCAGCACGCCGACCACGCGCTCGACCTCGACCACCACCGGCGACGCCAGGTGCGGCAGGCCCCGGTACTGCGTCATCTCGACGCGCTTGGGGTCGACCAGGACGAGCTTGAGCCGGTCGGGCGTATAGGTGAGGAGCAGCGAGCAGATCAGGGCGTTGATGCACACGCTCTTGCCGGCGCCGGTGGCGCCGGCGACGAGCAGGTGCGGCATGCGGGTCAGGTCGGCCGACACCGCCACCCCGCTGGTGTCGCGACCCAGGGCGATGGGCAGGCCGCCGCCGGCGAGGATCTTGCGGAAGCCCTCGTGCTCCATCACGCCGCGCATCGTCACGACGGCCTTGGCGGTGTTGGGCACCTCGACGCCGACGTATGGCCGCCCCGGCACCGGCGCCAGGATGCGGATGGGGCTGGCGGCCAGCGCCAGCGCCAGGTCGTTCTGGAGCGCGACGATGCGCCGGACGGTGACCCGGGTGCGGACCCCGGCGCGCTCGATGTAGCCGGGGTTGAGCCCGAACTGCGTGATGGTCGGGCCGGTGTTGATCTTGACCACCTTGACCGGGATGCCGAACTCCCCGAGCGTGTGCTCGATGGTCCGCGCCATGGTCTCGGCCTCGTCGGGCGAGCGCTCGACCTCGACGGCGGGGTCGAGCACCTGGTCGACCGGCGGGAGGCGCCATTCGGCGGGGGCCGCGGG
>QEVT01000232.1 GCA_003576755.1 bacterium
CCACTGCTGGGAACGCCGGCATCTTGCCGGCCTGCGTCGTCCGATGCCGCCTGGAAGGCGGCGCTCCCAGGGTGGGTTGTTTCTTGACGACTCCTAACCTCCGCTGGGGTGATCCCGTGTGGGTTCGAGTCCCACGCACCCTGTTCTCTGTACGTCGGTCGAAGTTGTGACCTCAGCCCGTGCCGCCGCTCGGAGCATTGCGCACGAGCGCCGGCAGGTACACCTTCGCGGCCGGAGCCGGTGACGCGCCCGTCGCCGTCGCCGGCGGGGTGCGCGTCGGGGTAGGAGGAGACACCGTGTGCGTGGCCGTCGGCGGCGGGGTGCCGGTCGCGGTGCTCGTGGCTGTCGTCGGTGGGGAGACCGTCGCCGTTGGTGCGATACCTGCGCCGTACTGGGCGTCGAAGCGAATCCAACCCGCGTTCTCGCTCCATGCGTGGCCGGACAGCTTGCCGGTGGACGGGTCCAGGCGGACGTTGCCGTTCGACGGGCCGAACTTGATCCATCCCACGTTCGTGCCCCAGGCATAGCCCTCCAGGTTGCCGGAGTCGGCGATGTTCACGCCGTAGTCGGCATCCGACGTGTTGCCGTAGGTGTGAGGCGCGCAGCCGGTGGCCGTGCCCATGCGAATCCACCCGACGTTCTCGCCCCAGGCGTAGCCCTCCAAGTGGTCGGTGCAGACCTTCACACCCTCGGGCGCGGCGCCCAAGCTGATCCAGCCGATGTTGGTGCCCCAGCCCCAGGCATCGGCGATGGCGAGACCGCCCACGGCAACGGAGGTGGACAGCAGCACAAGCGCCAGCCATGCCACGACGGCGGCCGGCAGTCTGCGGGGCAGCATGTCAGTCATGGGGTGTCCTTCCGGCTCAGATGGCTGCAGACCGCACGGGATGGTCCCTCGTGCCTCCGGTCACGGCGCGCAGGGCACCGGGCAACCTGAGGCTCACTGTCCTGTGCGGACGGGCCACACGTGCCGCTCGTTCGACTTGGTACCGCCATTGATGACCTTGCCCGAGGGCAGGTCCACGCCCCATGCGTCGCTCGGGATGTCCGCACTGGCAGTGGAGGACCAGTAGAAGTCCGACTTGACGTTTGTGAACGGCTGCGGGCCGTCGTTGAAGCACCCCGAGCCAGCGGTGTTGGTGAGCGACGGGTTGCTGCACCCCAGCGCCGCCGCCCGCGCAATCGTCGCCTCCCATTCCGCCTTCGTCGGCAACCGCCAGTCCCCCACCGACGATCCATCTTGCAGGCCGCACGTTCCGCTTGCCAGCCGAGCCACCGCTTCGTTCGCCGCCGCGTAGTCCAGCTTCCCAAAGCAGTCGGCGTTCGTCAGCCACACCAGGTTCGTGACCGTATCGGTGACCCGGCCGTTCTCGCAGTTCACGTACCGGTTCTCGTTGTCCCAACACGCCGGTTCCGCGTTGCCCGCCGTCGTCCGTGGCAATGTCCCCATCTTCAACCCCCACTGACCCGAGGCCGCGTTCAACCCCCAGAACGTCATGCCCTCCAGCACGTCCTCCGTCTTCGCGCCGTTCGCGTTGTCCGCCGCCGGGGCCTTGGCCATGATCTCGTTCAGCGTGTGCATCGTTCCCGTTCCCGGGCCCGCCGCCGGCTCGGTGAACGTGCTCTGCGCGCCCGCCGCCCCCGACTCCAGCCGGTCGTGGATATCCTCCAGCGTGTAGGAGCTCGTGGCGTTCGGGGGTGTGCCCGGCCCCGCCGGGTTCCCCGCCCTTACCATCAGGGCCGTCGCGAACGACGTGGCGAGCAACACCGCCACGATGCCGAGCACCTGCTTCCTACCGACCATGTCGTGCCTCCACTGTCGTGATTCCGGACGGACCCTGGTACGACGACGCCAGGATGGCCGCCTGCGGGCCGGGTTGCACCGGTGCCGACGCAGGAGCGCACCGCTCCGAGGGTTGATCGCGGCGCAGGGTCAGTCGACCAGTCTATGCGCGACCCGCCCCTGCGTCAACCTCTCGGCTGCCCCGCCCCCCAGCGCCGCGCCTGACCGCCCCGCCCGCAGCATGCCACCCCCGCCGACGGCGCCGTGGAGCGCGTCACGCCCCACGAGAGGCGGCTTGCCTGTGCGAGGCGCCGGCATCGCGCGCGCCTCTTGACAACCCGCCCCCGCCTGTGGTATCTTGGCCCCATCATCTTCGTGAAAGGAGGCGTGCCCGATATGCATAGTGCCGTCATCGTCCGCGATGTCCCCGCGTTGCGCGGGCGCGCCTGCTGATCCCGAGCCCGATCTCAGCGATCCCATCGGCCACAGGCCCGCCCGGCCTGTGGTTTTTTGTTGCCCGGCGACCGTCGTCGCCCGGCGACGCGCACCCTCTGTGAGGCCACAGGACCAACGTCTTGTGGCCTTTCTGCTTTCTACCGCGCACAGGATCGCAAGGATCGATAGCCTCCATGAACGTTCACCTTCCCATCGGCGGCGGCGACGCATCGTTCGGGACCGCCGGCGACGCCGACACCGACATCGCCGCCCGCGACCCGGGGTCGCCGCGCTTCGACACCGACCTCGACACCGACCTCGACAGCGACCTCGACACCCCGCTGCTTGCCGGCGCCTCCGACCTCGACGACACGTTCGAGGGGTTGTACGACCTCGAGCGCCGCGACCGCCGGGCGCACCGTCAGGCGCACCGCGGCGGCGGGGCCGTGCGGCGGCCTCGGCCTGCGCCCGCCCGCCCCGCGGCGTGGCGGCACGACCCGACCGGGCGCGACGAGGCGCCCGAGGCCGACGTCGCCTTCACCTACCAGGGCTCCCGCCACGAGCACGCGTGGATCCACGAGGCGCTCGACACGTTCGTCCACCAGGGCGTCATCACCGACGTCCTGCGCCTGGCCAAGGGCGGCAAGGAGGCCACGGTCTACATCTGCGCCGCCAACCCCGGGCTCGGGGTGCCGCACCTGGCCGCCAAGATCTACCGCCCGCGCAAGTTCCGGAGCCTGCGCAACGACACGCTGTACCGGACCGGGCGCAAGGCCCTCGACGCCGACGGCAAGCTCGTCAAGGACTCGCGCGCCGTGCACGCCATGCGCAAGGGCAGCGACTTCGGCAAGGCCATGGCCCACACGTCGTGGCTCGCGCACGAGCTCGCCGCCCTCCGCCGCCTGCACGCCGCCGGCGCCGACGTCCCGCAACCGTTCGCCACCGGCAACAACGTCATCCTCATGGCCTACGTCGGCGACGCCGCGATGCCGGCGCCCACCCTCAACCACGTGCGCCTCGCACGCGGCGAGGCCGCGCCGCTGTTCGCGCGCGTCGTCGACAACATCGAGCTGATGCTGAGCGAGCGCTGCATCCACGGCGACCTCTCGGCGTTCAACATCCTGTACTGGCAGGGCGCGATCACGCTGATCGACTTCCCGCAGACCGTCGACCCCTACGACAACCCGGCCGGCCGCGCCATCTTCGCGCGCGACGTGACGCGGGTGTGCGACCACTTCGCCGGCTACGGCATCGACGTCGACGCCGCGGCGCTGGCCGAGGCCATCTGGGCGCGCCACGTGCCCGCCGACCTCTGGGAAGGCGTCCCGCTCACCGAGACCGAGCTGGCCGAGCTGGCCGGGCAGGGTCGAGCGCGGGGATGATGATGCGGGTCCAGCCCGGCCCTGCCGACGGTGCGGGGCCGGGCTGGGCCCCACGCCCCCCTTCCGATCCCCCGTGCCGGCGTCGACGGCCGCCGCGGCCGCCGCCCTTGCCAGAACAACCGTGCTATACTCACCGCAGACCATCCGCCCCACGCCCCAGCGGCGCCCCCGCACCTCAGGAGACCTCTCGATGGCTCACGTCAACCACGGCCGTTTCATCTGGCACGACCTCATGACCCCCGATCCTGCCGCCGACCTGGCCTTCGTGAAGGCGCTCGTCGGCTGGTCGGTCGCCGACCGCGACATGGGCGCGATGGGCACCTACCACATGCTGATGGCCGGCGACGACGGCGTCGGCGGCGTCGTCGGCATGGGCCCGGACGAAGCCGGGCTCCCCGCGCACTGGATCGGCTACGTCGTCGTGACCGACCTCGAGGCCACCCTCGCCGCCGCCCGCGCCGCCGGCGGCAAGGTCGTGGTCGAGGCGTTCGACATCGCCGACGTCGGCCGCACCGCCGTCGTCGTCGACCCGCACGGCGCGGCCTTCTCGCCGCTCCAGCCCGCCACCGCCGACGACATGCTGCCGAGCTCGCCGATGGGGCAGGGCCGCTTTTGCTGGTGGGAGCTCGTGACCCCGGACCCGGCGGGCGCCGAGGCCTTCTACGGCCAGGTCGTCGGTTGGAGCAGCCACGCCATCGACATGGGCGGCCGGCCCTACTGGCTGTGGACCAACGGCGACGATCCCATGAACCCCGGCGGCCTGATGGCGCATCCCGAGGGCCAGGCCGGCCCCGCCTACTGGCTCTACTACGTGCTGGTGGCGGACGTCGACGCCTCGACCGCCCGCGTCGCCGGGCTGGGCGGCCGCGTGCTGAGCGAGCCCATGGACGTGCCGGGCCAGGGCCGCATGAGCGTCATCGCGCTCCCCAGCGGCGCGGCGCTGGCGCTGTTCACGGCGGCGGGCGGCTGACGGCGGTCAGGGAGTTGCCGCCGCGTTCACCCACGGCAGGAACACCGCGGCAGGCCCTGCCGCGTCCGGCAACCCCTTCGCGACCGACACGAACGCCAGCCGCACCGTCGCGCTGGCCGTCGAGGTGTCGTCGCCCAGGAAGACGAAGTCCGGCACGTTGTAGGGCCAGCCGAAGACGCTGTAGTCGCGCAGCGGCCCGGAGAGGATCGGCGTGCCCGCGTGCGACAGGGCGTAGGCGTCGCCCGCGATGCGCAGCTCGTAGGCCACGAGCCCCGCGCCGGTGTCGAACGGCGCGCCCTCGGCGTGGGTGAAGAGCGTGTTGCTGTTCGGCGGCGGCTCGGCCGGCCCGTCGGCCTGCGCCCACACCTGGTCGCGCCAGAACCCGAGCTCGATGCCGCGCCGGTCCGATGCCAACGCGATGACGCTGAAGCCGGCGCGGTCGCCGACCCCGTCGCCGTTCTTGTCGCTGGCGCCGTGCTCCTCGTCGGTGACGTGCACCGTGAAGCGGAGCGTGAAGCCGGCGGCCCGGTCGAGGCCGGCGACCAGCCCGGGCTTGGGGAAGTAGCCGGCCATGTCGCTGGTCTGGGCCGACGTCCGCAACACGGTCACGCCGGTCGTGAACACCTGGGTCGCGGCGAGGGTCGTGCCGGCCGCCGCCCGCGACAGGAGCAGCAGTCCCTGAGTGTCGGGCAGCCCGGTGTCGAGCGCACCGTCGTACAGCACCACCGGGCCGGACGGCGGGGCGGCGGTCGGGGTCGGCGGCGGGACCTCCGTGGCGGCGGGGGTGGCGGCGATCGGAGTGGCGGGGGTCGCGGGCTGGTCCGCCGCGGGGTCTGCGGCGGCGCGCGCGGCGCCCTGCGACGGGTCGCCTCGAACGGGAGATGGGGCGGCCGCGGCGCCGCCCGACAGGGCGATCGCCACGAGCACCGTCGGGGCGGCGGCCCGTCGTCCGGCATCGAGCTTCCACACGCGGAACATGGCGCGCAAGGCCTCCGTTCGGTGTGACGAGGGGGCGGCTCGCGCGGATTCTAGGCCCGGCACCGCGATCGCGGCAAGTCGATCAAGCAGGCCTGCGCAGAGCCTTCCCAACCGCGTCGGTGCGGCACCTCGGCACGGCATCGGCACACTGCGGGGCGCAGCCGTTCCGTGCGGGCCAAGCCAGCCCTTGCGGATGCAGGCCCGGCCCTGCGGACGCTTGCCGCGGAAGGCCGTCGCATCGCGCGCCGACGATGCCGGCGTCGTCGCACGGGGACGCCCGCGGCGAAAGCAAGCGGACGCGCCGCCCGCGTCCGGCCGATGGTGCCGCGGCGGCCGCCCTGCCGGATGGCCGGCGCCCGAGCCGAGCGCCGGTGTCAGAC
>QEVT01000233.1 GCA_003576755.1 bacterium
CACGGCTGCGCGAGTAGCGGGCGCGGGCACGGCCCGCTCGGCGGGCGCGGCCCGCCGTTCGGTGCGCCGTGGCGCGGCCCTCCGGACCCGGGCCGGCCGCGGCGCGACGTGCCGCGGCGGGTCGGTTTACGTCGCGACGGGGACGTGCACGTACACCTGGCCGTCCTCGACCGTCACGGCGTAGGTGTCGAGCTGCGCGCTGGGGTCGGCCAGGCAACGGCCGGTGGTCACGTCGTAGGTGTAGCCGTGCCACGGGCATTGGACGTGCGTGCCCACCAGCGCACCGGTGGCCACCGGCCCGGCCCGGTGCAGGCACAGGTTGCGGATGGCGTACCATGCCCCGGCCAGGTGGAACACCCCGATCGACAAGCCGTCCACCGTCAGCAGCCGCCGCTCGCCCTCGGGGACGTCGGCCGCGGCCGCCACCGGCACGGCCCGGGTGGCGCCCGGCGCCGCGCCCTCCGCCTCGAGCGCGTAGGCCCGCGCCGCCAGGCGCGCCACCGCCGCCTCGTCGACGGGCACCAGCGGCGCAAACGTCTCGGCGCTCCGCTCGTGGCCGTAGGCGCGGGCCAGCACCTCGAGGATCACCATGTTGAGCTTGTCCCACGCCTCGAGGGCCAGGTCCGCGTCGGGTCCGTCGTCGAGCTCTGCCATCAGCGCCTTGCTGATGGCGTGCTGCACGAAGCCGACCATGCCGATGACGTAGCGTTCGGCCACGTAGATCGACGGGTCGGCGCCCCGGGCCGTGTGCGCCCGGCCGACGAAGTCCACGTAGCGCCCGTAGTCGTCGTCGAGGACGGCATCGGCGGTCCGCAGCCAGAAGTTGACCTGGTGGCGCATGCGCAGCTCGACGTAGTCCTGGTCCACGCCACCGTCCGGCCCCAGGAACAGCGCGCGCGTCGGCGGGTAGCGCAAGAGCTGCGCGTAGAAGTCGGTCATGATGCGCGGCAGGTGCCGCTCGAGGGCCGGCTTGGTGCGCCGCACCGCCGCCGCCTCGTCGGCGGTGAAGCCGATGAACTCGGCCATGTAGCGCAGGTACCGCCCGGCGTCGGCGGCGGTGCCGGAGTCGGCGCCGGGCGGCGCATCGGCGGCGATGCCGGAGTCGGTGGGCGGCGCGCCGGCGGCGCCCACGTCCACGCCGGCCGGCACGGCGTCGATCGGCCCGCGGTCGCGAAACCCCACCGCGGCGTGGCTGCCGTCGCACAGGGGCTTGTTCTTGGAGGCGCCGCAGCGACACAGCGTCACGCGGTTGCGCGCCTCCAGCGGCGCGCCGTCGGCCCGGGTGACCGGGATGCCGCCGACGACCCACAGCGGCCCGTCCTCGATCAGGCCGATCTCGACCGGGAGGTCGGGCTCGATGGCCGGGCCGTCCGGCTCCAGGGCGTACGTCAGCCGGCCCGAAGGGCAACGCTCGACCATGGCCATGAGCTGCGCGCGCACCCGGGTGTCGCCGGTGTCGCGCACCATCTTCCAGACGTTCGTCACCCGGTTGCCGCAAAAGCCGGCGTGCACGCACAGCGACTCGTCGTCGCGCACGTGGATGCCCTTGCCGCGCAGGCCGCGCTGGCGCTCGCTCGACGGGGCCGTCGGCGCGGTCTCGGTGCCGTCGAAGCCCGTCCGGGCGTGCGAGCCGTCGCAGAAGGGCTTGTTGGCGGACCGGCCGCACCGGCAAAGGGCAAACGTGTCGCCGGCGGGCACCGGCGCGCCGGTCTGCCAAGTGAGCGGCTCGCCGTGCTCCGACACGACCGGCGCCTTGCGCACCAGCCGCACGCCGCCGCGGACGTGGTAGGGGCCGTTCGGCGTGACGGTGATGCGGGGAGCCTCTTCAGCCATCGGGCGGATCCTCCTTTGAAGGGTGTGGTGCGTTCGCGCACATGGCCGCCTCGACCGGCCGCGCGCACGCCGTGCGGCGGATCGCGTCGGGCGGTGGCGCGCGGGTCCGGACGCGCGACGGCCCCGAAACCAGCCGGCCGAAGGTTACCACAAGACGGGCGGGCGTGGCGAAGGGCTGTCGTCCGCGACGCGGGTGCCGCGGTTGACGCCGGGGACCGTAGAGGGGTACCCTGTGCCATCCATCGACTGGGACTGCAACCGGCCCGCCCGCATGTGTGCGATGCGCTGCCGGCGGCGGGCTGCCAGACACCGCGGCGAGGCCGCGAGAGGAGCTCCGCGATGACGATGCCGGCATCGGACCCGGTCGCACCACGAGGTTTTCGGGGCTGGGCCGCGGCACACCCGGTCTCCGCCTTCCTGCTCTTGCTCTTCGGCATCGGCTACCCGCTGATGGCGCTGCCGATCCTGGCCCATCGCGGGGTCATCCCGGGCGGCTCGGTGCCGGGCATGCTCGGGCTCGACACCGAGCGCTTCTCGGCGCTGCTCATGGTGGCGGGCGTGATGGTGCCGTCGATGCTGTGGGTGACGTGGGCGGCCGACGGGCGCGAGGGGGTCCGCACGCTGTTGCGCCGGGCGTTTCGATGGCGCTTCGGCATGGGGTGGTGGCTGGTCGTGCTCTGCGCCCTGCCGGCGCTGTCCATCGCGATCGCGCTGCTCCTCGGCGCCTCGCTGCGGCCGGTCGATCCGGTGCCCTTGATCACGGGGGAGCTGGCCGGGCTGCTCACGGGCTTCCTGGTGATCAACCTCTGGGAGGAGACCGCCTGGGCCGGCGTGGTCCAGACGCGCCTCGAGCGGCGGCACCACGCGGTCGTCGCGGCGGTGCTGACGGCCATCCCGTTCGCGCTGATCCACATGCCGTTCCAGTTCATCGGCGACTTCACGGCCGCGACGGTGCTCGGCGGCCTGGTCGGCCTCTTGATCGTGTCCTCGCTGGTGCGCGTGATGCTCGGCCTGTTCCTGCGCGGGACGCGGGACAGCGTCTTCGCGGTGGCGCTGATGCACACGATGTTCAACCGGAGCAACAACACCGACGGCATCGTCGCACGCCTCGTCGAGGGCGAAGCGCGCGCGGTGGCGGCCGTGATCGCGACGCTCGTGCTGATGCTGGTCGTCGGGGTGGTGGTGCGGCGGCGGTTGGGCCCGGATGAGCGGCGGGCGCTGGATGCGCGGGCGGTGGGTGAGGGATGACGCTGGTCGACGCTCCTGCTCCAGTGACACGCACGGACCCGCTGTTCGAGCATGAGGCGCTGCGGGCGGGCCGCCCGCGCGCTCACCCGTCCGGCGCCGCCACGCCCTTCACGTGCTGGTCGAAGAAGGCCACGGACCGTTGCAGGGCGGTGCGGAGGTTGCCCGCCAGGTTGTGGTCGTCACCGTCGTAGACGAACAGCTCGGAAGGCCGGCCCGCCGCCTGCATCTGCGCGTGCAGGCGCTCGGAGTACGCCAGCGGCACGGAGCGGTCGTGCGTGCCGTGGTGGAGCTGGAGCGGGCCGGAGATCCCCGCCAGGAAGGCGTTGCAGCCGTGTCCGAGGCCGGCGCGGCCGTGTCGGACGTGGGCGTGCCTGGCGGTTGGCCGGGCGTCGCATCGGGTCCGGTGTCGTCGCGGTCGCCGGCCGCCTGCGCCGGCCCGGGTCCGCCGCCGGCCTCGGGCGCGGCCGTCGTCGCCGCGACGACGTCGGTCGCGGCCGGCAGGGCCGGGGCGGACGAGGTCGGGACGGCTGCGTCGGCCTGGATGGTGGCGCGGACCGGCATCGCCGACGACGACGCGGCCGGGGCTTGCCCTACGCGCCTGTCGTCGGGCGTCGTGGCCGGGTCGGCGGCCCGGCCACAGGCGGCGACGAAGAAGGCCGCGAGCCACGCGGCCGCGGGGAACCAGCGGCGCATCGCGATCATGTCCACCCTCCATGGTGCACCTGGGCGCTCGGGGGGCGGGCCGGCGCGGAGGATGCGGGCGCGTGCCTGCCGCCCGCAGCGGGTGAGTATGGCTAGGGGGGAGGGTTGGCGGGGAGTTCGGGGGGCGCCGGAAGTCACGCGGGAGGGCGGTTCAGGATCGTCGTTCGCATCCCCCATCACCCCCCGCGCTGCGACACCGCTCCCGCCCTCGAGACCACCCCCACCGCGACCCCCACCCCGTCCTCCGCCCGGATCCGCGCGCCCATCCGCGCCGCCCGCTCCGCCATGCCGGCGTCGCCGGCCGCGGCGGCGATGGCCGCGGCCAGGCGCTCGACCGTCAGCCGCTTCTGCGGGATCGGCGCGGGTCCGAGGCCGGCGTCGTGGACGATGCGGCCCCAGAAGGGCTGGTCGGCGATGAACGGGCAGATCACGGTCGGCCGGCCGGCGCGGAGGCCGGCGGCGGTGGTGCCGGCGCCGCCGTGGTGCACGACGGCCGCGACGCGCTCGAAGAGCCAGTCGTGCGGCGCCGATGCGATGACGTGCACCGTCTCCGGCACGTCCGCGGCCGCGAGGCCGCCCCAGCCGCTGGCGATCACCCCGCGCATGCCGGACCGCGCCAGCGCCCCGAGCGCGACTTCGGTCCGGCGTGCGGCGTCGGTGCCGCCCATGCTGCCGAAGCCGATGTAGACCGGGGGCGGCCCGGACGCGAGGAAGCGCGCGAGCTCGGGCGCGGGCTGCCAGGCGGGATCGCGGTCCAGGAACCAGTAGCCCGTCACGTGGGCGTGCGGCGGGTAGTCCGGCGGGACGGGCAGCACGCTGGGGCTATAGGCGTAGAGGATCGGCACGGGCCGGCCGTCGGCCGTCGTCGTCGGGCTCGCGAAGCGCGGGCGCTTCGGCAGGCCGAGCGTGTTGACGCGGAAGGCGTTGATGTCGCCGGCGTACATCGCCGTCGCCCACGCCATGGGCCGGTAGCTCAGGCGGTTGAACCAGCCGCCCAGCCTGAGCCGGCCGAAGACCGGGTTGGGGAAGGCCGCCGTCGGCGTGTAGAACGGCAGCGGGAGCGCGAGGAAGGCGGGGATGCCGAGCTTCTCGGCGACGTGCTGGGCCCCGAGCGACTTGGGGTGGTAGATCATCACGTCCGGCCGGACCGCCTGCGCCGCCTGCCACTCCTCCTCCATCGAGCGCCGCATGATCGGCCGGGCGGCCCGGATCAGCTCGAGCATGTTGCCTCGGCCCTCGAGCGCCGCCTGGCCGGCCTGGGCCTGCATGAAGTCGAGGATCCCGTTGTTCAGGTAGGCGTAGCCGATCCCATGGGCTTCGATGAACGGGCGAAAGCCCTCGGCCGTGCAGATGGCCACGCGGTGCCCGGCGGCCTGAAGCCCGATGCCCAGCGCGACGAAGGGCTGGATGTCGCCTTGCGTGCCGAGGGTGTGGACGAGGATGTTCATGGGGCCTCCCGGTCGTCGGGTGAGGGCCGGTCACGGTGTCGCGAGGCCGGGCATCGTGGGCTTCGGTTGGCGGCAGGTCTGCGGCCGCGCGGCGAGCGTTGTACGGGCCTTGCCAACCGGGGCAAGCGCACTTCAGACGTGGGGCGGTGAGGAGGGGCGGTGCTTGAGCTGTCGGGTCCGCGGGGCAGCGGCGCGGCTGCCTCAGCGCAGGGCCAGGTGCAGGTCGATCGAGGGAGCGCCCGCCTGCTTGCCGATCACCAGGAGCCCGACCCCTTCGGCCGGGCCGATCGTCAGCGTCGTCGAGTGGTTGATGAAGTTCTGGTTTCCGGCGAGCGTGCCTTCGGCGTAGTCAGGCAGCGCCTGGACGGCCTTCGCCTTCGGGCCGATCGATCCGGCCGCGGTCACGTTGCTGGCCGTGAACGGGATCCGGACGGAGGCGCCGATGCTGAAGGCGACGTGGAAGAGGCTCAGCACCCCGCCCAGCACCAGCACGAGCAGGAAGCTCCCGCAGCCGGATCCGCACCCACAGCCGCCAGCCCGGCGCCTGCCGAAGCCCCGAAAGCGGCGTGTCCTTCTGCCTTCGTCGTGGTCCACGGCCATAGTGTACGCCAATTTGCCTGCGGCGGCCAGTGG
>QEVT01000234.1 GCA_003576755.1 bacterium
GACCGCCCAGAAGCCCGGCAGCGTCCCCGTGCCGGCCACGCCCGTCGGATCGGCCTCGACCGCGGCGCGGAGCGACGCGAAGCGTGCGCGCGCGCCGTCCGCCGCGATGCGCGTCACGGCCTCGCCGCCGCCGGTCGGCGCGGCGTGGCGGAACCAGACCGTGCCGTCGGCGTCGACGCGTACGGCCGTCGTGGGCTCGGTCGGTGGAAGCCCCAACGCGGGGTCGGTGCCGGAGGTTGCGAGGCCGGAGGCCCCGACGGCGGCGCCGACGAGCGCGCACCAGGCGGCGCGTGGCGTCAACGGGCCATCCGGGCCAGGAACGGCAGGTACGTGCTGCCCGTCGCGCCTGAGGCGTAGCGGAGCGCGCCGCGCTCGGTGCCGACCCACAGCGCGCCCGCGCCCGCCGCGATCGACGCGATCGGCGCGGCGAGCGGGCTGTTGGCGGACGTGAACGTGCGCGTCCAGCGGGCGCCCTCTCGCACGGCGATCTCGCCGCGTCGGGTCGCGATCCACAGGGCGCCCTGGGCGTCGTAGGCCGCCGCCACGATCGGGATCGGGTAGGCGGCGGCGTCGTCCGCCAACGGCATGCCCGCGAGCGGCTCGGCCTGCCAGCCGCCGCCGGTCCAGGTGTACGAAGTTGGGCGGTACGTGCCAAGGCCGCCCGCCGCCTCGACGACGGCGAACACCTGCAGCCGCCCGTCCGGGCGCCGCGTCGACGCCGTGATCCAGCCGAACCCGGCACGCCCCGTGGCCGCGCTGCGCGCGACGTCCGGGATCGGGTGCAGCGTGCGGTCGGGCGGGAACCACGCGCCCTCCGGGCCGACAAGCGCGACTCCCCCGACCGCCAACCGATCCTCGAGACGCACCGCCGGCACGCCCAGCGCGCCGGGCTCCGCGCGCCGCGGCAGCAGCACGTCCCCGCCGGCCCCACCGCCGGCGTCGATGCCGACGACACCATCGGTGGCACACGCCGCCAGTCCCCCGCACGGCGACGCCGACGCGAACGGCACCCAGGCGCGATCGCCGCGGTCGACGACGACGCGCTCGGCATGGCGCACGTCCCCGCCGGCACCCGCCACGTCGGGACGCAGCGTGCGCCACGCCGCGCCGTCGAACCGCGCCGCGCCGACCCACACGGACCCGTCGGCCGCGACGGCCCAGAACTCCGGCATGGTGCCGCCCGCGACGATGGCCGCCGGGTCGGCTGCGACGGCCGCGCGCTGGCTGGCGTGGTCCCTGCGCCGCCCGTCGGGGCCGATGGCCGTCACCGTGTCGGGTGCATCCGCGCCGGCCGCGACCCGGAACCAGACCGTTCCCGACGCGTCGACGGCGACCGCGCGGACCGGTCCCGTCGGCAGGATGCCGCCCGGTGTGGCCCAGCCGGGCGCGGGTCCCGACGGCGTGGCCGGCGGCAGGGTCGGGCCGGGGGTGCGCGGGGTCGCGGTGCGGGTTGCCGTCGCCGTCGCGGTGCGTGCCACGGTCGGGCTCGGCGTCGCGGTCCGGGTGGCGGTGGGCGGCGTCGGCGGCGTGCCCGGCTGGCCCGAGACGACGGTGACGGCGCCATCGGTGGCGACGCGTGCGATCTCGCGGGAGTTGGGGTCGGAGAGCAGCGTGCCCGCGAGCCCCAACGCGCTGGTGCCCGCGCCGAGGCCGCGCACCGTCACGCGCACGACGGTCCCCGATCCGCTCACGCCAGGCTGGGCGCCGACGCGCGAGAACGTGAAGAGGATCTTGTGGTTCACGGTGTCGACGACGTTGCGCGTGGTCGAGAACGGGGCCACGAAGTCCCCCGGCGTGACCTGGATGCCCGGCTGCAGCGCGTTTTGGTCGACGATCTCGAGGACGGCCGGATCGTACGTCACCTCGACCTGGCCGGCGTACAGGTCGCGCACGTCCGCCAGGCGGAGGTCGAGATCGAGGGTGTCGCCGATGCGCACTGTGGCCGCCGGCGGCACGAAGCCGAGCGTCGTCGACTGGTCGGTGCGGTCGGTGTGGTCGGTGCCGCGGGCTGGGGATCGACCGGGCGCCGCGGCCGCGATCACCTCGAACGCGGCGGCAGCGGCGTGGCCGCGCAGCGTCTCGGCGGCGGCCAGCTCCCAGGGTCCGACGGGCGCGCGGGCGACGGTCTCGGCGCCCCAGCCGCCCGTCGGGCCCGCGACCCGGATCGCCGCCTCGATCCGGTGCCGCGTGGATGGCTCGAGCAGCCAGGCGGCCACGGTATCGCCGGGCGCGAAGTGGCTGGCCGAGATCGACAGCGCACTCCCGGGCACGGCCTGCGACGGATACAGCTGGATGTCCGGCCACGGCTGTCCGCCGCTGCAGCCCTCGATCCGCACATCGTCGACATAAAACTCGGTGGGATCGCGGCGGTTGCTCCCGGCTTCGAAACCGATCGCCGCGACGTTCGCCGGCAGCCGATAGCCCGAGATGCGCCAGGTACCGCGCCGGGCGAGGTTGCTCACCATCTCGAGACGCGTCTTCACGCCGTGCTCGTCGTACCACACCAATGCCATCCAATCCTCCGGACGGGTGGCCGAGGCGGGCTCCTCGCTTTCCACCTTCCACCACAGCGACACCCAATGGTGGGTGGTCCCGGGTGTGTCGGGGAGATCGTGGATCAGCGTCGCACGGGTGTCGTTGCGCCCGGTCAGCATCGCCGACGACGTGCCTTCGCCGGTCCGATCGACGAAGCGAAGCTGGGCCTGGCCGTCCCAGCGCCAGCCCTGGAAGCCGCTTTCGAAGCCGCCGTTGGGGATGAGGTCGGCCGCGCACGTGCCGGGCTGCGGCGGCGAGGTCGGCGTCGTGGTCGCCGGGCGCGTCGGGGTGGCACCGGCCGTCGACGAGGGCACAGGCGTCGAGGTCGGCTCCCGCGTTGCCGTCGCGGTCCCCGGGCCGACCGGCGTGGACGTGGCGGTCGCACTGGGCGGCCGCGTCGCACTCGGCGATGCCGCCGACGTGGCCGGCGCCGGACCGTCCGGCGTGGCGGACGGGGTGGGGCGGGTCGTCGGCGTCGGTGTGGCGGTCGCGGTGCGCGTCGACGTGCGGGAAGGCGAGGACGTGACCGTGGTGGTTGGCCGCGGGCTCGCGGTCGCCGTCGGGCTTCGGCTCGGCGTCGGCGACGCGGACGCGGGGTTCCACGTGGCGGCGTCCACGGCCAGCCAGCGGCTGTCGTACCACCAGTACCAGTTCGCGGCGATGCTGTACCAATGCGCGCGCCGGGCCACCGCCGTCGCCAACACGTCGCCGGTGGCGGCGCGCCAGGTCAGCGGCTGGCCGGATGGCCCGAGGCACCGGCCGTGCTCGATATCGGGCACGTAGCCGTAGCCGTTGGCCGGCGAGCGGTACATCCGCACGATCTCGCGCGCCAGGCGGCGCATCTCGCCGTACCAAGGGGTGAGCACGTCTGTGTTGGCGTCGGCGTAGCTCGCCTCGAAGCCCGGCGGCGGCGCCTCGGCCGTGCGCGCCGCCGCCACGCGCATGAAGCCGCCGGCGCCCTGCAGCAAGAGGTTGTAGGCCCCGAACCCCCATTCGGTCGTCAGGTACCCGGACGGCGCGCCGCTGCCGCACGTCGGAACGGCGACCCAGGGCAGCCCCGGGCCGTCGCGGCCGTGGGTGCTGCCCGACGCCACGCTTGCGGTCGGCAGCGCGACGTCGCGGTCGCGCCACAGGTACCGTACGGCCAGGGGGACGGCGGTGTCGGTCGGGTCGACGAAGAGCGGCTTGCGCAGCGGGGAGCCGAACGCGAAGCAGGCGGGGTCCGCCGGGTCTGCGCCGGCCAGGCAGCGGTAGTAGGTCGACTGCAGCAGCCACACCCACGCCGCGAACTCGTCGGGATGGTTGCGGTGGACGGCGTCGTAAAGCGACGGCGCCAGCGCCGCGTCCGCCTTGTCGTCGAGGACCTGCCCGAAGATGACCGACCCGTACAATGGGTTCGGACCGGGCATGTGGTTCTCGATGGCCCCCGGCGACTCGGCCCCTCCGCCCGACCACGTGTCGCCGTCGAGGGCCGTGGACGACGCGCTCGTGCTGTCCTCGCCCAGGCTGAGACGGCCGTTCTGCCGCTCGGTGTCGTGCCGCCCGGCCGAGAGCGTGCGGATGGCCTGCACGCCGGCCGGCGCCCACGGCCACTCCATGTCGTCCTGGTAGCCCTCGCCGCCGTGCCACCCGGCGACGCCGAACCCCAGCCGCTCGGCGACCGCGGCGTGGCCGCCCGGACCGATGGCGCCGGCCGGCGCCGCCGGATCGCCGGCTCGAGCCACGAGGTCGATGAGGCGCAGGCCGGCACGTGCGCCGACGTACGTGCCCAGCCACTCCTCGGCGCTCGAGCCGAGGTTGGTCTCGCCGCAGGCGAAGGCGGTCGGCGCCCCGGCGCGCTGGCCGCAGCTCCCGGCCCCGTAATACCCGCCGAACGGCGAGTTCTGGCCGCCCAGGCTCAGGCGCCGTGCGTGCGCCATGCACGCACGCCCGTCCTGCGCGTCATAGCCGAACTGCGCGCAGTACCATTCGCCGGGCAGCGTGAAGTCGGCGTCGAACCACAGGCCGTCGTGCGGTCCGGCGTCGACGGCTGCGGCCCGCAGGCTCTCGATCGTCTGGCCGGCGACCGTGAACCGCTGCGTGCCGGCCTGCCCCGGGTCACGCGCCACGGCGGCGTCGTACGTGGCCCGACTGCCGAGGTCGGCGAAGCCGGCGGTGCGCGGGCCGGCCGGCTGGGCCTGCACCCACTCCCACCAGATCCGCTGGCTCAGCGCGTTGACCACCGCCAGCGCGTCGCGGCGGTCGGCCGGCGCCGCCCAGGCGCGGTGGCGCTCGAGCGCGTTCGCCGTGCGCGCATACGGCAGCAGCAGCCAGCCGGCGCTGCGGGTCAGGCTGGCCTGGAAGGGTGCATCGTCCCGCCGATCGCGCAGCATCTTGACCAACGCGTCGCGCATGTGGGCCTCGTAGGCCCGGAGGAGGGCCGCGTGGTAGGGCTTGTGGTCGCGCGGGCCGCGCCCCGTCGTGGGGGCCGGCACGTCGGCGCGGTCGGCGTCGTGCTCGATCACGAACGCATGATAGAGCGCGTAGTGGCCGGCGGTGAACACCAGCATCTCGCCGGACGCGTATGGGGAACCGGCGCCGAACAGGGAGAGCCCGCCGCGGTACGGGCGCGCCAGCCCCAGCGCCAGCCGCGCGCCCGTGCAGTCGACGAAGGCGCCGGCTCCCTGCGCCGCATGGCAGGCCGGCGACACGTCGACGCGCGGGTCGACGCGGCCGCCCAGGCTCTCCCACAGCATGTCGGGATCCTTGGGCGCGGCCGCCAGGCGCGCCGGGTCGACGGGTGCGATGTCATCTGGCGATGCGTTGGGGGCTGCCTCTTGGTTGTAGTAGGTCAGCAGCAGCGCGCGCACGTCGGCCACGAGGCCCTCGTCCGGCCACGCGAGCGCGGTCGGGACTTGGCCGGCCGCGGGATCGGCATGGCCGAACGACAGGCACAGCAGTGCCACCGCCGCCGCGGCGAGGATGGCGCGGGGCGTGCGGGCCGAGCGGGCGCCAAGTCGTCGGAATCGCATGTTGCTCTGGCCTTTCGCATGTGCGGCCTGGACGTGCGCTTGCGTCCGCCGAGGGTTCGCCGCGGGCCGGGCCGAGCCGGTCCGGCCTGCGGACGAACCGGGACGATCACTGGCCGGGCATGAGCCTGCCGGCCGGCGCGGCCGGCCGCAGCCACCGCAGCGCCCGGCCCAGCCGGTCGACGCCGCCCAGCAGCCCCGGCGTGTTGGCGGCCGTGCGCTTGAACACCTCGACCAGCCCGATGCCGGTGGTGCCGCCCACCCCGCGCACGATGGCGGTGTACTCGCCC
>QEVT01000235.1 GCA_003576755.1 bacterium
ACCGCCTGTTCCCGCTCGTAGGCACCGATGTCGCACGCCGGCCCTTGCGGCCTCGACACGGTGCGCTGGTCGTCGGTCACCGCGCCGCCGCTGCAGTCGCCCGCGTCGAGCGCGTCGCTGCCGGGCAGGAGGGCGTGGGTCTCGGTGGCGCCGGGGGCGTTGAGCGCCAGCGGGCCGACGTCGGCGTTGCCGCCGGGGATGTCGCTGGCCTGGGTGAGATTGCAGGTGTTGTCGCTGTCCAGGTTGAAGTCGCCGCTGGTGAAGACGCTGCCATAGCAGTCGCCGCCGCCGACCTGATCCGCCACGATGCTGTTGGTGAGATCGGTCGAGCCATACGGAGTGAGAAGCCCCGTTGCGATCCCGCCGCCATAGCCGGCGGAGTTGCCCGTGATCGTGGCATTGCGGGCATTCAGTTGGCCCCCGTTGAACACCCCGCCGCCCACCGCCGCCGCGGAGTTGCCGGAGATCGTGCTGTTGGTCAGCGTCGTGGTCCCATAGCCGGGGGCATAGAAGCCGAAGTTCGCCAGACCGGCGCCATAGTAGGCGCTGTTGCCCGCGATCGTGCTGTGGTCGATGCCGAGGTTGCCGGCGAAGGCTTGCACCCCGCCGCCGATGAGGGCCGAGTTGCCAGAGACCGTGCTCGAGGAGAGGGCGGCCGTGCCAAACGCGACCAACACGCCTCCACCGCCGACGGGGGGGCCCACCAGAATCGCGGAGTTGCCCGTGATCGTGCTGCCGGTGATCGTGGCGGCAGCATAGACCGTCACGACCCCGCCGCCCGCATCGGCCGAGTTGTCGGAGATCGTGCTGTCCGCGATCGTCAGCGAACCGCCCCCCACGTACACGCCACCGCCGATGTATTCCGCAGAGTTGCCCGTGATCGTGCTGCCGGTGATCCCGGTCGAGCCGCCATTGCTCAGGATACCCCCGCCCGCTTCGGCCGAGTTGCCGCTGATGACGCTGCCGTTGGTGATCTCCAGCGCCCCACCATAGTTGAAGATGCCGCCGCCGACCGCGTCCCCGACTTCGTCCGCCACCCCGTTGCGGACCGTCGACGCGTCCAGCGCAAGGTCGCCGGTCGAAGTCACGTGGAGCAGCCGGAACGTGTCCGGGTCCGCCGCGGCGCGCTCGATGATCGCGCCGTTGCCGTCGATGGTGATCTCGGTCGTGATCGATGGCAGCCCGTTCTCGCCATCCGTCGTGTTGTCGACGTCCGGCACGGTAAACGTGCTCGCCGCCGGCAGGACAATCGTGTCCGGCCCGCTTCCAGCCGCGCAATCGGCGTGTGTCGCCGCGTCGTCGTTGGCGTTGACGATCGCCTCGCGCAGCGAGCAATCGCCGTCCACGGCGATGACGACGACGCCCGCGTCGACCGCGATGTTGGCCGCGTGCGCGGTCGGTCCGCCGGCCAGGGCCGCCGCCAGGAGCGCCGCGGGGGTCGCGGCCGTCAGCCGCCGCGCCCAGGCGCGCCGCCGGGCGCGCGTCAGGCCGGCGAGCCACCGGCGTAGGCCGTCCAGGCGCGCCCGCAACCCTTCCAGCCGTGCCATCCAGAGGCTGGCGCGCCAAGGGCAACTCGCCGCCGCCGCGAGCTCGGCGCGCCAAGCGGCGAGGGCCCGTGGGTCGGAAGCGGGATCGGGGCCGAGCGGTGTGAGATCGATCTCAAGCAAGCGGTTCATGGCGGTGGCTCCACTGCGGCCCTTGGCGAATCGGGCATGCCCCTTGCTTATAACGGAATGTAGGCATCGAAGATACGGCGCCGAAACGCGAGCCTCGGGGTCACGTCCGGATCCGCGTTCTACCCAACGGCCTCCGGCCGCCAGCCGCCGCCCGCGCGGCGGCCAGCCGGCGGAACGACGCACGCCCGGGCACGGTATACTGCCTCGAACCCAGACCGAGGAGCACGACATGCCCGTCACCGCCGGCCACGCACGCCCATGCCACGCCTTGATCGCGATCACCGCCGGCCTCGCCGTCACCGCGGCCGCCGCCAGGTCTCCCGGCTCGGCGCCAGCCCGCGCCACGGGCGACCTTCCCCACGCCGCCTATCTGCCCCTCGCGCTCGGCCGCGTGGGGCTCGACTTCGGGCCCTCGCTGGCCAAGGGGGGCGAGGTGGCCATCGGCTCGACCTCCGAGCCCGACTCGCTGTACCTGTACGGCGGCACGACGGTCGCGGCCCAGCAGGTGCTCGACCTGCTGTACGACGGTCCGATCGACAACGTCGGACACGACCATCAGCCGTCGGCCGTCGAGCGGCTGCCGCGGCTCGACGACGGACGCGGCGACGCCACGGTGGCCCGCGTGACCGTGCGGCCCGGCGAGCCGTACGTCGACCCCGCCAGCGGCGAGGTCGTCACCGCGACCGCGGTCATCACCCGGCTCGTGCAGGTCACCGCCCGCTTCCGGCTCGTCGACGGCCTGACGTGGGAGGACGGCGTCGCCGTCGACGCCGCCGACTCCGTGCTGTCGTGGCGCCTCTCGTGCCACTCCGACACGCCGACCAGCAAGCTCCCGTGCGACCGCACCGTCCACTACACGGCGCTCGACGCCCGCACCGTCGAGTGGCAAGGCCGGCCCGGGTTCGCCGATCCCCTCTACTTCACCCGCTTCGCCACCCCCCTCCCCCGCCACCAGCGCGGCGCCGCCGGCGTGCCGCTGGCCGACATGCCCGCCGCAGACGTCTTGGACGACCCGGTGTTCGTGCGGCGGCCCCTGAGCTACGGGCCGTTCCGGGTCACCGCCTGGGACGCGGGCCGGCGCATCCGCGCCGAGCGCAACCCCTTCTACTGGCGCCGCGGTGAGGGCTTGCCCCGGCTCGACGCCGTCGAGCTGCGGTTCCTGCCCGACGATCCGTTTGTGCTCGACCAGCTCCTGGACGGCGCCGTCGACGTGCTGCCGCGGACGCGGTCGTACGACATCAGCGTCAACCGCCTCGCGGCCGCCGACGCGGCCGGCATCGCGCGGCTCTACTGGGTTCCCGCCCCCGTGTGGGATCACATCGACTTCAACGTCGACGAGGTGCGCCATGACCCCGCGCACCGCTTCTCGGCACCGCTCGGCGCATGCCTCGGCTTCCGCCGCGCCGTGGCGCACGGCACCCGCCGCGACCACATGGCGGCGTTGGTCAACCGCGGCGCCACTGGCGTGTGGCAGGGGCTGACGCCGCCCGGCCACTGGGCGGCGCCGCCCGCCGGCACCGACCCCCATCCCTACGACCCGGACCGCGCGCGCGCCCTGCTGGGCAGCCTCGGCTTCGAGGACGCCGACGGCGACGGCACCCGCGAGGCGCAGCACGACGTGACGTGCACGGTGACCACCAGCGCCGCCGGCGCCACCCGCGACCACGTGATCCCGGCCGGCACGCCGGCACGGCTCGTGCTGCAGACGACCCACGGGAGCTGGCCGCGCGAGTCGCTGGCGCTGCTCTTCCAGGCCGACATGAAGGACATCGGCGTCGCCGTCGACATCGAACTCGTCGCCGCGCAAGTGTTGTTCCAGGACGGGCCGGCAGGCCCGATCTTCGGTCGGTCGTTCGGGTTCGCGTTGTTCGGCTGGCAGTCCGGCTACCTGCCGCCGGCGGGCCTGTATCGGTGCGACGAGATCCCCGGCCCCGAGAACGCCTGGAGCGGGCAGAACAACACCGGTTGGTGCGACCCCGCGTACGACCGCGCGGCCGACGCCGTGGCCGCCGCGCTCGACCGTGCGACGGCGCGCCAGGCGGCGCTCGAGGCCCAGCGCATCCTCGCCGAGCAGGTCCCGATGCTCCCGGTCCTCCAGCGCCTCAACGTCGCGGCTGCCCGCGCCGACCTGCTGTTCTTCGCGCCCGACCCCACCGCCGCTTCCGACACGTGGAACGCCGAGCGCTGGGCGCTTGCCGTCGGGGGTGCGGCGCGGTAGCATGGAGGCGACCGCCCACACCGCCCTGGAGGCCTTCCCCATGCCCATGCGCGTTCAGCCCCTCGACGGCGCCTTCGGCGTCCGCATCACCGACGTCGACCTGTCGGCCCCGCTCGACGACGCGACGTTCGGCGCGATCCGGCAGGCCCTGGTGGACCACCACGTCGTGGCCATCGCCGGCCAGCACCTGAGCGCCGGCGAGCTCGTCGCCTTCAGCGAGCGCTTCGGCGAGCTCGAGCCGCACCTGCTCACGCAGTTCCACCACCCCGACCACCCGGCGGTCCTCACGCTCTCGAACTGGCGCCTGCCGGACGGCAGCCCGAAGGGCGCGGCCAACCCGCCGGACCCCATCTTCCACTCCGACCTCTCGTACCGCCCGACGCCGACGTGGGTGACGCTGCTGTACGCCGTCACCGTGCCCGACCACGGCGGCGACACGCTGTTCGCCGACATGGCGGCGGCATACGATGCCCTGCCGGCCGACCTCCGCGACCGGCTCGACGGGCTGCGCGCGGCACACAACTATGCCTACCGCTACCCTGAGCGGATGACCGACGCGCAGCGCGACGCCAATCCGGATGTGGTGCACCCGGTGGTCCGGCTGCACCCGGACTCGCTGAAGAAGGCGGTCTTCATCAACCCGAGCTTCACGGGCCCCATCCTCGGCCTGCCGGCGGATGAGGGCGAGGCGCTCAAGGCGCGGATCTACGACCACTGCCTGGCCGACCGGTTCCGGCTCCGCTACCGCTGGCGGCAGGGGGACCTCTTGATGTGGGACAATGCGGCGGTGGTGCATTCGGCCACGCCGGCGCCGGAGGACCAGGAGCGCACGATGCTGCGCACGACCGTGGTGGGCGGGGCGCCGGTGCCGGTGTAGCAGCGCTCGGCCCGACCGCGCGGCGTCACCGAGAGGGCAGCCCCGACGCTTCGATCGCGATTCGCGCCGCCAGGACCACCGCCCCGTCGGGCCACAGCGTGCCGTCGGGACGGCCCGCGCCGACGCGCGTGGACGTCGCGGCGTCGTAGAGTCCGACGCGAACGCGGTAGGTGTCGGGCGGCGCATCCGGCGGGATCGCCACGGCGCGGCGGTCCACGACGATCTGGCCGGGGACCCAGGCGGACGACGGCCACTCGCCCGCCGCCGGCGGGCCGTCGGCCTGGGCGACCGTGCGGCCCGCGGGGCCGTCGACGTGCACGAACACCGTCAGGTCCGCCGGCGTCGCGCGGGCCGCCCGCCAGTAGAGCGTCAGCGTCACCGCTTCGCCGGCCCGCACGGCCGTCGTCTCGACGGTCGACCCGGCCGCCGCCCCACCGGTGGCGCCCGCCAGCGCCCGGGCGCCGGGCAGGGCGCCCGCCGTCGCCGTGTCCGCCGCGCCCCCCGCCAGCGTGAACCCCTCGAGCGTGGCGACCTCGTAGAACGTCGCCGGCTGCCGCGTGCCGATGACGGCCGGGTCGAACCGCCGCCAGATCTCGCGGTCGTCGCCGACCCGCTCGGCCCGCACGAACCGCGTCGGCAGCCAGGCCATGAAGTCCGGGAAGTCCTGGAGCTGGTCGTTCCACAGCAGCACCGCCGCCACCGACGGAAGCTCCGCGGCCGCGACGAGGTCCGTGCCCGTCAGGTCGCCGATCCGGATGCGCTTCGACGACACCACCGCCACCCACGGCGGGATCCGGCGCCCGGCGAGAAAGGCCACCATCCCGCTGTCGGAGACGACCTGCGCGTCCGGCGCCGTGTTCGCGGCCAGCCACTGGGCGCCGTACGCCATGGCGCCGAACTGCTTGGGGGCGACCAGGTCGCCCAGCCGCGCCGCCGTGCCCGGCACGGTGGCGAGCCAGGCGGCGACGACGGCCGTCCCGGCCGCCATGCCCGCGGCGCGGCGGGCCCGCGCCGGCCCGCCGCCGCCCT
>QEVT01000236.1 GCA_003576755.1 bacterium
GTCGCCGGCCGCGTTCAGCGCCTGCGCGATGCCGGTGCGCCCCGCGGCCCGCAGGCCGCCGACCGCCGCGCGCACCCGCGCGAAGTCCGCGGTCAGCGGCACGCGCGCCGTCACGTCGTCGGCGAAGGCCACCAGGCCCAGCCGCGTGGCCGCGGGGTCCACCGCATCGGCGAACGCGCCGGCGGCCCGCTGGGCGTTGGCCAGGCGGTCGAGCGCGCCCATCGACGCCGAGTGGTCGACGACGAGCACGATGTCCATCGGTGCCGCGCGCCGCGGGCAGTCCAGCCCCACCGTCAGCGCCACGGCGACGGGCTCGCCGATCGCGGCCTCGGTCGGGCTGGCCGTCTTGCCGAGCGCCGGGACGCACGGCCCGGTCGGGTCCGGCACGTACGCCTCGACCACCGGCACCGGGAACACGGCCTCGCCCGGCCGGCCGCGGTCGTCGACGAAGCGGACGCGCGCCTCGGCGTTCGTCGGCTGCGGCCCCAAGACGAGCGGCTCGGCCTCGTAGCGCAGGCGCAGCGTGCCGAGCGGCGGGTCGTCGACGTCCCAGGTCAACGTCTCGCCGCGCCCCCCCGCCGGCGGGTCGACACGCGACGGCGGCGGCACGGCCGACCCCGGCACCAGCCGCATGTGCGGCGGCAGCACGTCGACCACCCGGGCCGTCGCCAGCCGCGACTCGCGCAGCATGAGGGCCAGCCCCGCGAACAGCAGCCGCAGGCTGTCGGCATCCGGCGCCGCGAAGTGGTAGGCGGGCGCCGAGGCGACCTCGGGCAGCGACGGGTCGCACGCGTCGCCGAAGCAGATGGTGGCCACCAGCAGCCCCAGCGCGCGCGCCTCGAGCGCCGCTGCCACCACCGGGTCCGGCCCCCCGCCGTTGAAGCCGTCGGTCATGGCGATGATCACCGGCGTGGCGCCGGCGCGGCGGGCGGCCAGCACGTCGGCCGCGGCGCGCAGCCCGGCGGCGATGTCGGTGCCGCCGCCGGCCGCCATCTGCCCGAGCACCCGCCGCAAGCGGTCGAAGTCGGTGGTCAGCGCCTCGCGCGCGACCACCTGGTCGTCGAACGTGACCAACCCGACCTGGGCGTGGCCGGGCTGGAGGACGTCGAGGAACGTCAACGCCGCCTCGCGCGCGTCGGCCAGCTTCTGGCCCGCCATCGAGCCCGACACGTCGAGCACCAGGGCGACGTCGGCGAGGCGCGACTCGCCGGGGCACTCCGCCCCGAAGTCCAGCGTGACGGTCACGGGGTCGCCGAGCGGGACCCGCGCCGGCGCGGCCGACTTGGCCACCGCCGCGCGGCACGGCGGCGGCACCGCGTCGGGGTCGCGCTCGACGGTGATGAGGCTCTTGGGGAGGTCGAACGTGGTCTGCCCGCCGCCGACGTACCGCAGGCGCGCCCGGCCGCCCGCGCCGAGCGGCAGCCGACCCCAGATGTCGATCCGGGCGCGGTAGCCGACCTCGACCGTGCGCCCCACGGCGGGCCCGTCGAAACGCCAACGCCAGGCGTCGCCGACCGGCACGCCGCCGGCCGGCGACACCGAGGCCGGATCGACCTGCACGTACCGCAGCTGCCGCTCGTCGATCTCGAGCGCCTCGACCACGACCGGCGGGCCGCGATGGGCGTCCATCAGACCGTCCTGCACGTCGGCCCGCAGCGTGCGCAGGTCGGGCGCGGCGTGCGCGTACGCCAGCGCCGGGTCGCATCCGCCGCCGACGCACACGGCCGCGATCTCGACGCCGCGGCGGGCGGCGGTGTCCCGCAGCGCGGCGACGGCGGCCGGATCGGCGCGCGGCGCCCGGCCGTGCGTGACGTACAGCACCACCTCGTGGTGGGCCGGCCAGTCGGGCAGCAGGTCGAGCGCGGCGCCCAGCGCGGCCGCGGCGTCCGCCCCCCCGTCGGCCACCGGCGGCTGGCCGCGTGCCAGGTCCTCGAGGAACACCCGCTCGGTCGTCGGCATCTGGACCTTGGGCCCCCCGCGCACGTTGAGCACCAGCCCGAAGAGCGCGTTCTCCGGCGCGACCCGCGCGGGGTCCAGGAGGGCGGTGTTGACCTGCGCGAGCTGGAGCGCCTCGGCAGCGTCGCCGGCGGGCTGCAGGGCGATGACGCCGTGCGTGCGCAGGCGGTGGGCGGCGCAGGTGTTGACCGTGAGCCGGAGGCGCACGTCGAACGGCGCGCCGGCGAGCACGGGATCCGGTGCGAACGTCCGCGCCCGGGACAGCCCGCAGCCCAGCCCTGCCGGCCGCTCGCGGACCACCAGCGGCGGCAGGCCGGACGGCGCGGTGCGGCGTTCGGCACCGGCCTCGGTCAGCGCGGCGAGCATCGGCCACGCCACGGCCTGCGTGCCGTCGGGCCCGAAGCCCGACGCGTCCGGGGTCGCGTAGATCCGGTAGCTGAACCGGATCACGGCGGGCGCCACGGCGGGCGCCGCGAAGCGCCACGTCACGGCCCGCCCGTCGACCGCGTCCGGGGCACGCCCGATGCCCGCGACGACCGCGATCTCGGGCGGCAGCGTCTCGGTGATCGCCAGCTCGGTCACCCGGCCGGCCGGGCAGTCGAGCCGTGCTTCGACGCCGACCGTCACCTCGTCGCCCCACAGCGGGCCGCCCGCGCCGCCACCGGTGAGCTGGCGGACGACCGCGACGGCACAGGCCTGGGCGGGCCCGTCGTTGGCGGCGACCGCCGGGTCTGGCCCGGTTCGCGCCGCCCCGGCCGGGGCGAGCAGACCCGCGACGATCAGGCCCGTCGTCATGCGGGGCCGGACCCGGCGCCGAGGCGGGTGCGGGGTCGTCGGGCTGGGCATGAGGGCCTCCCTCGATGTCGGGCCGCGGCATCCCGGCGCTGCGGCGATCCGCGCGGGCGGGGCTACGGCGCGAGCGTCAGCCGGGGCCGCTCCAGCGGCTCGAGCGCGTCGACGCCCTCGGTCACCCGTAGGTGCCGATCGGCGGCGACGCCGCGGAAGGTCTGGCGCAGCCCGCTGGTCGGCCACCAGACTTCGAGGACGTCCACGGTAGCGGCGCGGCCGATGCCGATGGTCTGGCGCAGGCTCGACCCGCCGAAGCTGCCGTGCGCGCCGACCATCGCGTGGATGTCGCGGGTGGCGCCGCCCTCGGTCACCGTCAGCTTCAGCCGGGCGCCGATGGCGATGCGGTTGGACCGCGTCCCGCGCAGCTCGATGGCCAGCCAGTGGTTGCCGTGGCCCGGGTTCTCGAAGAGCGCGTTGCGCGCGCGGTCGCCCGGGTACATCCCGCCGAGCTGGTGGTAGAGGTCGACGTCGCCGTCGTTGTCGAGGTCGCCGAACGCCACGCCGTGCCCCTTGTGCATGAAGCCCGTGCCGGTGGCCGTCGTGGCGTCGGCGAAGCGCGTGCCGGCGAGGTTGTGGAACATCCGGTTGGGCACGAGCACCTCGAAGCCCGGCGCGCCGGTGCCGAGGTAGAAGTCCGGGAAACCGTCTCCGTCGACGTCGCCGTAGTTGGCGCCCATCGGCATCAGCGTGCGGTTCAACCCCATGCGGGCCGTGACGTCGTCGAACCGCTGCCCGCCGAGGTTGCGGTAAAGGCGCGACCACGTCCGGTCGGCGCCCTGGCCGAGGTAGTCGGCCGCCACCACGTCGATGTCGGGCGTGTGGTTGGCGGCGAAGATGTCGAGCCACCCGTCGTTGTCGAAGTCCCAGAACCACGTGGCGAAGCCGCGCCCGGTCGGCTCGACGACGCCGAGCGCCGGCGCCTGGTCGACGAAGGTGCCGTCGCCCTGGTTGACGTAGAGGCGGTTCGGCCCGAAGTTCGAGACGTACAGGTCGAGGTCGGCGTCGTTGTCGAAGTCGCCCCACGCCGAGCCCTTGGCCATGCGCTCGTTGAGCACGCCCGCCTCGCGCGCCACGTCGGTGAACGTGCCGTCGCCGTTGTTGCGGAAGAGCTGGCTCGGGTAGGGCTCGTCGACCGACGCCTCCTCGTTGCCGATGAACACGTCGAGGTCGCCGTCGTTGTCGTAGTCGCCCCAGGCGGCGGCCTGTGTCGGATACCCCGGCTCGGCCAGCCCGGCCGCGCGCGCCACGTCGGAGAACGTGCCGTCGCCGTTGTTGCGCAAGAGCGACCGGCGCTGCCGCCCGTCGGCGAACAGCCACGCGCCGCGCGTGACGAACAGGTCGATCCAGCCGTCGTTGTCGACGTCGGTCTGCACCAGGTTCAGGGCTCCCGGCTGGCCCGCGATGCCGGCCGCCATGGCGCGGTTCTCGAACGTGCCGTCGCCGTTGTTGTGGTAGAGCTTGAGCTGGTCGCACTGGTCCATGGTCGACCCCACCAGGTCCAGCAGCCCGTCGTTGTCGAGGTCGTCCATCACGGCGCCCCCGGCGAGGTCGAAGGCGTCCACGCCGACTTGGGGGGCGATGTCGCGCATCGGTCGCAGCGCGGTGTCCTGGCTGAAGCGGGTGAGGTCGAGGCGGAGGGCTTCGGGGAGGCCCTCGGGGTGGGTCCCGGCCAGGTCGTGCGCCACGTTCAGCAGCCACACGGCCGCGCGCGTGAGCCGCGGGTCCGGGTCGAGCGCGATGAACTGCTCGAGGAGCGCGATCGCCTGGCGGATGTCGGCGGTGTCGGCGTAGGCGCCGGGGCCGCCCAGCGGGAGCGTGCAGCCCGTCCGTTCGCCCTCGGCGAACGTGCAGTTGCGCCGGTCGGCCAGCCGCAGGTAGGTCAGGGCCGACAGCCACCACGCGCTGCGCGCCCACGCCTGGCTCATCGCCACGCCTCCCAGCGCCTGTTCGCGGGCCGTGTCGAGGTGCTCGGCGGCGCGCTCGACCTCGCCCAGGCGCAGGAGCTCCTGGGCGAGGTCGGAGTGCACCCGCGTCACCCGCGCGGGGTCGGCCGCCGCGCCGGCGTTCGTCAGCGCCTCGAGCTCGTCCTGCAGCCGCAGCATCTGCTTGCGGCCCCAGTACGGGTTGTCGCTGCGCGCCAGGACGTCGCAGTAGCCGGCCAGCTCGTTGTCGGCGAAGTCGGAGGCGGAGAGGGTCGGCGCGGCGATGGGTGCGATCGGGGGATCGGGCGCGGCGTCGCCTGGCGCGGGCGCAGCCGACGAACAGGCGGTGGCCGCGTACAACGCGGCGACGAGGGTGCAGGCGGCGCGTGGCGGGATGATCGGGCGCATCGTGTGGCAGCTCGCGGGCGGCTTCGGCGGACGATCGCCGCGTCGGGGCGGCGTCATGGGCGATCCATGCACAAGATTATACCGCCGCCGCGCGGCGACCGCCTACGGGCAGCCCAGCACGCCGCGCGCCAGGTGCAGCGCCTCGACGAGGGCCTCGATGTCATCCGCGGTGTTGTAGACGTACACGCTGGCCCGCGCGGTGGCCGGCAGCCCCAGCCGGTCGTGCAGCGGCATCGCGCAGTGGTGCCCGAAACGCTGAGCTCGGTCCCGGGCCGATAAAATCTCGAACAGGTGCTCGAATGCGGGGGGCAGCGCGCCCATCCTCTTGCGATTCCGGCCGACTTTTCAGGTTTTTTTCAGTCTGATCTTTTAAGACATCTTTCAGGTGAACAGAAGATCCCGCTCTGGCAGGATCCTCGAAACGTACCACCAGGAGAATCAAGTGGCCATACAGATCACACAGACGGCCTTCAACGCGAGCGCTCTTCCCAGCCGGGCCTCGCTGGAAAACGACGGTTGGACGCCTCGTTTCGACGAGCCCGAGGCTGCCAGTCAGCCCCTCCGCGCCATGACGGTCACTCCGGTCGTCAGCAGCCTGGCCCAACTGGTCCAGGCCCCGGCCACCCGGGAGGCGGTCAGTTTGAACCAGGCGGTCGATGTCG